>FR880237.1:0-17580 GCA_000435195.1 Clostridium sp. CAG:169
AGTCTCCGATAGGTCACCAAGAAAAAGGCGTTGGAAAATTCCAGCGCCTTTTTGTTTTATCAAAAAAAACAAAGGCGGAGGGAAACAGGATGGCAAAGGTGGCGCTCATTACAGGAGCTTCCCGCGGGATCGGGCGGGCAACCGCAGAAGAATTTGCAAAAGCAGGCTATCAGGTGGCTGCAAACTTTTGCAGCAGCGGGCAGGCGGTCGAAGAATTTGCCCGGCAGATGGCACAGCAGGGATGCTCGGTGCTGCCCTGTCAGGCAGATGTGTCCGACCCGCAGCAGGTGGAGCAGATGGTGCAGACGGTTTTGCAGCAGTTTGGACACATCGATGTGCTGGTGTGCAACGCCGGAATTGCCCGGCAGGGACTGCTGACCGATTTTACACCGGAGGACTGGCGAAGGATGATGGCGGTCAACCTGGACGGTACCTTTTACTGCTGCCGTTCGGTGTTGCCTTCGATGATTCACCGGCACAGCGGCAGCATCATCACCACCTCCTCCATCTGGGGATTGACCGGAGCCTCCTGCGAGGTGCCTTATTCTGCGGCAAAGGCGGGTATTATCGGTCTGACCAAGGCGCTGGCGAAGGAGGTTGGACCTTCCGGCATCCGGGTCAACTGCATCGCGCCCGGCGTGGTGGACACCGAGATGAACGGCGCCCTCGGGCAGGAGGTGATGGACCAGCTGCGGGAGGAAACGCCGCTGTGTACCATCGGGACCCCGCAGCAGATTGCGCAGGTTTCACTGTTTTTAGCAGGGGAGCAGGCATCCTTTGTGACCGGTCAGGTCATCAGTCCAAACGGCGGATTTTTCTGCTAGGAAAATCAATGATTGCAAACAAACAGCCCGAACGTACTTTGCGTTCGGGCTGTTTTGATAGAAAAACTTATTCAGCAGAGTGGAGCGCCAGCCAGGAAAGAACATCCCGCATGACCTCATCCCGATTCAATTCGTTGAGCAGCTCATGCCGTGCTTCGGGGTAGAGCCAGACAGTCAGGTCCTGGATGCCGACGTTGTGCAAATTTTTGGCAATGGCAGAGATTCCTTTTCCATACCCTCCCACCGGGTCCATACTGCCGGAAATCAGCAGCATCGGCAGATTTTGCGGCAGGGTCTTGTACCAGAGCTTCGTGTTGGAGTAGTATTGCAGGGAAATTAAATCCAGATATGCCGCCGCAGTAAAGGGAAAACCGCACAGCGGGTCCTGAATATAGGCATCTACCTCCTTCTGGTCGCGGCTGAGCCAGTCAAAGTCGGTGCGTTGGTTGGAAAAACGCTTGTTGAAGGAGCCAAACAGCAGGTCGTACAGTTTCTGGGAATGATACATCTCCCCTTTGGAGGCGATGACCTTGCGGCAGATTGCCATTCCGGCGCGGGACGCAGGGTTTGGTCCGGCTGTGCCGCATAGCACCACACCGGCAAGCAGGTCGGCGTGCTTGGAAAGATACAGACGTGCAATCATAGAGCCCATGCTGTGTCCAAACAAAAACAGCGGCAGGTCGGGATACCTCTTTTTTAAATAGAGCGAAACGCTGTGCAAATCCTCCACCAGCTGATGGTAGCCGTTTTGAGAGGAGAAAAAGCCCAGTCGGGAGGCATCGGGGCAGCTTTTGCCGTGCCCTAAGTGGTCGTTGCCGCAGACGACAAAGCCTTCCTTTGCCAGAAAACGGAAAAAGGGCAGGTAGCGGTCGATATACTCGCACATCCCATGGGAGATTTGGACGATTCCACGAAAGGGTGTCTGTGGCTGTGCCAGGCGGCAGAAGACATTTTCTCCCGGGCAGGAAGAAGGCAGGGAAAAGGTTTGCCAGAGAATGCCCGAATCGTTAGTTTCAATCAGGTTTTCTGTGTTCACAAGAGGACCTCCTTCCGATTTTAAGAATGTACAACGCTTTTTTGATAGATGCTTTTGTCGGTCACCTCATGCAGAGTGCCCTTTTCATCCACAACAAAAAAGGTGACGTGAGCAAATTTGTTCCAGATTTGGTGCAGAACCGAGTTTTTGGTCTGCGGGATACCGGTGACGACATAAGCGGTCTTATTCTCCCGTATGTACTGCACGATGGTTTTAAAGATGTCCTCAGCATACATCACGTTCATCATCGCGCTGTTTTGGGAGGCGATGTTGAACAGATACTGGATGGCATCAGGGTTTGCAGGGTATTCGTTGCTTTGTACATTCAGTACGATCAAATCGGTTTTGGAGATGTCCGCAACACTGCGTCCGGCTTGAATCAGGCGCTCGCACTGAAACTGGTTGGTGACCAGCACAGCGGTGCTTCCCAACGAGGAAGATAGTTCATTTTTTATGATTTCCATTTTGCAAATCCATCCTATTCGGGTTTTTAGTGATGTGGCATGATCCGATGACAGTTTTCGCCAATCCTTCTGCGAGGAAGATTTGTTCTTCCTGACAGTGTTTCGGTCAGATTGTACGAAAATCATGTCCGGTTATATTCTCTTCGTTTTCATTATAACCGATAATTATGAACAAAGTATGTCCATAAAGGAAAGATACAGCAGGTTTCCAAGGGAGTGTGGAAGGATTTTTGGCAGGGTAAAAGGGCAGGAAACCACCGGCAAAAGATTGACAAACTGCTGTCAGAAGAATACAATAAACCTATATGAATTTTTGTCTGTCTGCGGCAGGATACAGTGCCGTGCAGAGGGACACCTTTTATACAATGCAGCTGTTTTTGCAAACAGGGAAACAGAAAGGATAGGAGAAAAAGTTATGGCGAGATATGAAGGCGTTTCTGCTTCGGTCATCCGAAGGCTGCCGCGGTACTACCGGTTTTTGTATGATTTGATTCAGCGCGATGTACACCGCATCTCCTCAAGGGAGCTGGCGGAGCTGATGAACCTGACCGCTTCTCAGATTCGGCAGGACCTCAACTGCTTTGGCGGCTTTGGTCAGCAGGGCTACGGCTACAATGTGGATGCTCTGTATGAGGAGATTGGAAATATTCTGGGACTGAACAAGGGCAGAAAGATTATCCTGCTGGGTGCGGGCAATCTTGGTATGGCGCTGGTCAAGCACCTCTCCTTTGAGGCAAAGGGCTTTCGGATGATTGGAATTTTCGACAAGAACCCAAAACTGATTGGACAAAAGATTCACGGCATCGAGATTATGCCGGAAAGCGAGCTGGAAAGCTTTTGCCAGAAGAACAAGCCGGATGCAGCGGTGCTGTGTCTGCCAAAGGACGTAGTGGAAGAGCTGGGTGACCGGCTGATCAGCTACGGCATCCGCGCCTTCTGGAACTTTTCTCACTATGACCTGGGTCTGCGCCACCGCGACAAGGGAACTCCGATTGTGGTGGAGAACGTCCACCTGGGCGACAGCCTGATGACCCTGTGCTATCAGGTCAACGAGCTGGATGAAGACGAATAGAACAATAAAAACAGACCGCAGTGCTGTGATGGCGCTGCGGTCTGTTTTTTTGTATTTCTCCAGCACTTCCTTCGAGCCGGTGGGACAAAATCTGCACCGATGCCGCCGTACAATGAATATGAACGAAAATCAATTTGTTTATGAACATTTTTTTGCATCTGTAGCCGCAAAATGGCAAGGCTCGTTATATCAGCAGAAGAAAATAAAACCGGTTTGACACATCGAAGGAGGAAGCTCTGATGAAGGAATATAGATTGAATATGCTCTCGCGTGCAGATATGGTCAAAGGACAGGGTGTGCTGTCCGCCTATGAGGAGGAGCTTCGCTTAATCAGCGGCAGGCTGGACCGAATCCATGGGGACAGCGGCGATTTTAAGCTGAATATTTCCATCAACGATAAAATTGATGGAGATATTACCCATATTCATACAGTGAACCCGGAATTTTTCCTGCGCCTGCCTGCCATCAAATCCAAAGGGATTGCAGTCGGCTCGGTGCATTTTTTGCCGGAGACGATGGACCAGAGCCTGCATCTGCCGAGTGTAGCGCGTCAGGCGTTTTACAGCTATCTGATTTCCTTTTATAAAAGTATGGACCGGCTGGTCACCGTCAATCCCTGTTTTATTCCAAAGCTGGCAGCCTACGGCATCGACCCGCAGAAGGTCACCTTCATTCCAAACTATGTTTCGGGCAGCGTCTTTTCAACGGTGGACCGCCGACAGGTCAAGGAGCTTCGCAGCAGCTGGGGACTGGACCCGGAGCGCTTTACCGTTGTCTGTGCCGGTCAGCTGCAAACCCGCAAAGGGGTGCTGGAGTTTGCGCAGATTGCCAAGGCACTGCCGCAGATGCAGTTTGTGTGGGCGGGAGATTTTGCCTTCGGCGGGATGAGCGACGGACACAAGGAGCTGGAAAAGCTGCTGCACGACCATTCGGACAACCTGCACTTTACCGGGCTGATTGAGCGGGCAAAGATGCCGCAGCTCTACCAGCTGGGAGATGTCATGCTGCTGCCAAGCTATGACGAACTGTTCCCAATGACGGTGCTGGAGGCGATGAGCTGCGGCAAGCCGATTCTGTTGCGGGATTTGTCTCTGTATCAGGTAATTTTGGACGGATACTATCTGAAGGCGGCGGACAACCGGCAGTTTATCGCCCAGCTGGTGCAGCTGAGTCGGGATGAAGCCTATTACGCCCGGGCGTGTGAGATGAGCGCACGAGGAAACCGGTTTTACAGCGAAGAACACGTGCTGGGAATGTGGCAGGAATTTTACCACCTGTGCTTGCAGGAGAGCTTGCAGCGGCAGAGTGAGCGCAGAAGACGCAGTCCGGTCGTCCAGCTTGCAGGAGGAGGATGGAGATGAAGCAGGAAAACGGCAGATATGCCGCAGGCTTTTTGTTTGCGGTTGCCACCTTTGTGGTCATGGCAATCTGGTTGTGTACCCAGTATACACCGCAGCGGCTGTGGGAACTGTTTTGCAGCGTGCGTCTGCGCTGGCTTGTCGGAGCCGCAGGGCTGATGGTGGTCTACTGGGTGCTGGAATCGACAGAACTGCATCTGGCGCTCAAACGTTTTTCTCCGCAGCAGGCGCCCTGCGACACCTTTCGGGCAACGATGATCGGGCAATTTTTTAACTGCATCACCCCGTTTGCCAGCGGCGGTCAGCCGATGCAGGCGCTGTATCTGATGAAAAAAGGGGTGGCGCTCTCCTTTGCCAGCTGTTCGCTGCTGATTAAATTCATCGTCTACCAGTTTGTACTTACCCTCTATTCGGCGGTCACGCTGGCGCTGTGCTTCCGGCAGTTTGCCGGCAGGGTCCCGCTGGTCGGCTGGCTGGCAGCGGCAGGCTTTGGTATCAACCTGCTGGTCATTGTCGGACTGCTTTGTCTGGGATTTTTGCGCAGACCGACCGAACGCTTTTTGTACGGTATCCTTTCGTTGTTGCAGCGGATTCACCTCATAAAAGAGCAGACGGCACAGCGGGCAGCCGAGCGAATGCAGAAGGAGTTGGAAGAATTTTACCAGGGTTTTGCGCAAATCCGCAGCGATTGGTGGGGAATCCTTCAGATGTCTCTGTTGACTGCCGTGCAGCTGACTGCATTTTTTCTGGTGCCGCTGTGCATCTTTTATGCTTTTGGGATGGGAAGGGCGGATGTGCTGCTGATGGTGTGCGCGGGTGCATTTGTGTTAAACTTTACCTCCTTCATCCCGTTGCCGGGAGCGGCGGCAGGTGCAGAAATCGGCTTTCATACCGTGTTCGGTCTGTTTTTTCCTGCCAGCGTCCTCAGCCTTGCCATCCTGCTGTGGAGGCTGTTTACCTTCTACCTGCCGATTCTGGTGGGCGGGGTGTTTACTATGACGGCAGGGGTTTGGGGCAGAGGAAAAAAGAAAATTTCAGCTTGATTCACCCATTGGTTCGCGGTATAATCAAAGAGCCGCAGACAACGGCTTTGCGGATAGACAGTATCATCACGCGATGATGAAAAGTAAGGAGTCAAGTAATATGGAATTTCTCTCCCGCGTACTCAAAGGACTGGTCGTCGGAGTTGCCAACATCATCCCCGGTGTCAGCGGCGGAACGATGGCAGTGGTCATGGGCATCTATGACCGACTGATCGGAGCGGTATCCGACCTGCGCCGCGATTTTAAAAATTCGCTGCTCTATCTTTTCCCCATCGGCATCGGAGCAGTGCTGGGAATTGTGCTGTTCAGCCACCTGATCAAATTTTTGCTGGAAGGCTACCCGATGCCCACCAACCTTTTCTTTTTAGGATTGATTTTGGGAAGTATCCCGATGATCTTTCGGCGCGCCAGAAAGGAGTCCTTTCAAAAAAGCAGTCTGCTGCCCTTTGCAGTCAGCTTTGCAGTCATGCTGCTGATGACCATTTTCCAGAATGTTTCGGACGCTTCCAGTGCGCTGATTACCACCCTGACACCCCTCACAGCCATTCGTCTGCTGCTGTCGGCTGCGGTTGCGGCAGCCTGCATGATTATGCCGGGCATCAGCGGTTCGATGGTCATGGTGCTGCTGGGCGTCTATACCTCGGTGCTGACTGCCATCTCCGACCTGAACATCCCGCTGTTGCTTCCGGTGGGCGTGGGTGTGCTGCTGGGCATCTTCTTTGGTGCAAAGGGAATCAACTGGTGCATGAAACATTATGAGCAGCAGACCTATTTTGCTATCCTGGGTCTGATTGCCGGCTCGGTGCCGCCGATTTTGCTCAATGCAGGTTTTACCCCCGGCGTGCAGACCGTCGTTTCCCTGTTTACCCTGGCAGCCGGTGCTGCAATCGCCTGGTGGATGGGCAAGTTGGAGAACTGATGACCCAGCCTCTTGGCAAAAAGAAAAGTAAATATGTTACAAAAGACAGGATAATCGGTAAGAATCCTGTCTTTTTTTGTTATAAAAAATAGAATAACTGTAAACGATTGGTGAATTTCACAGCTTTGCCAGTTGGAGAGATTGACAATGGGTTGACGGCAAAAAGACAGGTATAGTATAATAAATGTATATTTACGGGATAGACAAAAATAAACAAGAGAGAGGAGAATTTTTGATGAAATTAAAGGGTTTATTGGCACTGTTGTTGACCTTATCCATGACCCTGTTGACCGCCTGCGGAGCACAGACACAGCCGACGGAGGAAAAAACTGCCACATCGGATGTACAGACGGTGCGCGTCGGGGTCAGCGGAGATTTTTACCCCTTCTGCTACAAGGAAAACGACCAGCTCAAAGGATTTGAAATCGACCTGTGGGAGCAGCTGGCACAGATGAATAACTGGAAGCTGGAATATACGGTTGCAGATTTTTCGGGTCTGTTTGGGATGCTTGACACCGGCAAGATTGACACAGTGGCGCGGCAGACCTCCTCGGACAACCAGGCAAGAAGGGAAAAGTATCTGTTTTCGGATGTCTACCTCTACTCCACCTACAACCTGGTAGTAAAAGGCGACAGCAGCCTGCAATCGCTGGAGGACTTTAAGGGCAAAAAAATTGGCGTCGTGATGGGCGGCGACGGAGAACGAAATCTCAAACAGCTCAACGAGGAGCAGAATCTGGGCATCGAGATTGTCGGCTATGAAGGAACACCGGCGATGGACAGCGACATCGAGCTGGGAAGAATCGACGGACGGGTCGCACCGATGCTGCAAACCAAGAGAAACATCGAAGAAAAAGGACAGGATTTTAAGATTACAGATCATATCGTTTATGTCGAGGCGGCTGCCTACCCCTTCCAGAAGGAGAACACCCAGCTGGCGCAGCAGGTCAACGAGAGCCTGCAACAGCTGCGGGAAAGCGGCAAGCTTCAGGAGCTTTCGGAGCAGTGGTTTGGCATGGATGCCACCGTTGACCCAAGAGGATAATCGCAACAGGAAATCAAAACGGTCTGGTCCATTGCCGGTAAAATCCGGCGGGATCAGACTTTTCTTTCCGTAGTCAATAATAACTTTGTGTAGAATCTAGATAATATATTCCGAATTGTGATGAAAAGAAGGGAGGAAGAGGATGGAACAGCTGTTTGATTTTTCGTTTTTCTGGAATTTATTTCCCATCATGTTCCGCTATATTGATGTGACCCTCGGCATTTCTCTGGCATCGCTGGTGCTGGCGCTGCTGATTGCCTTTGTGATTGCTGCCGCCTACTATCTGAATGTGCCGGTGCTCAGGCAGATATGCGGCGGGTGGGTGTCGCTGTTTCGTGGGACGCCTCTGCTGGCACAGCTGTTCTGGATTTGCTATGGACTGCCGCAGCTGATTGTGCCGATGCGTCAGCTGAGCATCACCACCCTGATCGTTCTGGGTGTTTCCTTCAATGCTTCCTCCTATATGTCGGAGACGCTGCGCGGCGCGCTTTCTTCGGTCAGCAAAGGGCAGATGGAAGCCAGCCTTGCCTGCGGTATGACCCGTTTTCAGGGCTTTGTCCACATCGTGCTGCCGCAGGCGGTGCGGGTAGCGGTGCCGGGACTGTCCAACAACTTTGTGGACATCATCAAGCAGTCGTCACTGGCGTTCACGCTGGGTGTTACCGAAATCATGGCGGTGGCAAAGATGGAAGGCTCGACCAACCTGCGTTTTTTGGAATCCTTTACAGCGGTGATGATTGTCTACTGGCTGATTGTAACGGTCTTTAATTCCCTGCAAAAGCTGCTGGAACGTTGGCTTTCCAGGATGTATTGATGCAAAACAGAAGGGAGGAAGGAAAATGACACAGGCGATGCTGGAGGTACGAGGACTCAAAAAGACCTTTGGAGAACATACAGTGCTCGATGGAGTGGATTTACAGGTGAATCAGGGGGAGGTTGTGGCAATCATCGGACCGTCCGGCACCGGAAAATCGACCCTGCTGCGCTGCATCAACCTGCTGGAGATGCCCGAAGAAGGCAGCATCCGCTTAGGCAAGGTCGAGGTGAGTGCGCCGAACATCTCGCGGCAGCAGCAGTACCAGCTGCGCGGGCAAAGCTCGATGGTTTTTCAGCAGTACAGTCTGTTTTCCAACAAGACCGCTTTGGAAAACATCATGGCGCCGCTGCTGCTGGTGCAGAAGATGGACAAGCCGCAGGCAGAAAAGAAGGCGCAGGATGTGCTGCGGATGGTGGGTCTGGCGGACAAGGCAAACGAATACCCCTCCCGTCTGTCCGGCGGGCAGCAGCAGCGCATCGGCATCGGCAGGGCAATGGTGACCGGTCCGAAGCTGGTGCTGCTGGATGAGCCGACCTCCTCGCTGGACCCGGAGCTGGTGGGCGGCGTGCTGGAGGTCATCCGCAAACTGGCAGCCCGCCATATGACCATGCTGCTGACCACCCATGAGATGGGCTTTGCCCGCTCGGTGGCAGACCGCGTCATCTTTCTGGCGGACGGCAAGGTGCAGGAGCAGGGGACACCGCAGCAGATTTTTGACCATCCGCAAAGCGGACGGCTGAAAAGCTTTTTGAATACCCACCGCAGAAGGGACGGATAAAAAAGGAACCTGTATCCGAGTTTACTTTCATTATAAGATAGCCAAAATATAAGCACTCCCGTCGTTTTTTAGCTGCGGGAGTGCTTATATTTTGGAAAGAAGGTGTATCTGGATAGGTATTGGTAAAAAAGCGTTCATAATATTTCATAAAATTAAACATAAAAATCGTACAGTATGCTTAAAAAGCAACTGCTTATTGACATCCTTATGTGCATTGTGCTATGATTGCGAGTAGAAAAGCTGCCTGAGCTGCGGCTAAGATGCAGAATCAGAAGAATTGCAGGAGGGAATAAGAAGGATGGATTCTCAGACACAGTTAAACGATCATCCCAATATTAAAAAGGTAGTCAGCCTGGAAAGCTTTGTTTTCATGGCGATTTTCCTGGCGGTATTTGGTTTGCTCGGTTCGAAAATGGGTATGATCAATATGCTCAACACCATGATGCAGACAGCATACCAGCTGCTGCTGGACACCGTGTTCTATATCATGGCAATCGCGGTACTGGCAGGCGCATTGTCCGGTTTGTTCACTGAGTTTGGTATCGTTGCCATCATCAACAAGGTGCTTTCTCCGCTGATGAAGCCGGTGTACGACCTGCCCGGTGCGAGCGTAGTCGGTATTCTGGCGACCTATCTGTCGGATAACCCGGCAATCCTGACACTGGCAGAGGACCAGGGCTTCCGCCGCTATTTTAAACGCTACCAGCTGCCGGCGCTGACCAACATCGGTACCGCTTTCGGTATGGGTCTGATCATCACCTCGTTCATGGTGGGCATCGCTTCTCCTACAGGAGAAAGCTTTGTCGTTCCGGCGCTGATTGGTAACCTTGGCGCCATCATCGGCAGTATCATCAGCGTTCGTCTGATGCTGATGTTCACCGCCAAGGAGTACGGCAAAACAGAGATGTGCGAGGTAGAAGGTATCAACGCCATCATGTACACCGACTATCGTATGGTCCGTCCGGGCAATACCGGAACCCGTTTTATGACCGCTATCCTCGATGGAGGCAAAACCGGCGTTGACATGGGTCTGGCAATCATCCCGGGTGTACTGATTATCTGTACATTGGTGATGATGTTTACCAACGGTCCGTCGGCTGACGGCACCTACACCGGCGCTGCCTACGAGGGTATTGCTCTGCTGCCGGCATTGGGCGACAAGATCGACTTTTTGCTCAAACCTTTGTTCGGTTTCACCAGCAACCAGGGTATCTCGGTTCCAATCACCTCTCTGGGTGCAGCGGGCGCAGCTATCGGTCTGGTGCCGAAACTGGTACAGGAAGGTGCAGCAGGTGGAAACGACATCGCAGTCTTTACTGCAATGTGTATGTGCTGGAGCGGTTATCTGAGCACCCACGTTGCCATGATGGACAGTTTGGGTTACAGCAAGATGACCGGCAAAGCCATCATCAGCCACACCATCGGCGGTCTGTGCGCAGGCGTTGCCGCTCACTGGATCTATATGCTGATCTCTATGTTGGGTTAAGCTTTGGTTTGAATGAGGCTGCGCTAAAATCGGAAAAATTTGACGAATTAAACCATAAGACCCTCCACAGCAGAACTGTATTCTGCTGTGGAGGGTCCTGTTTTTCTTATGGAGGGAAAGCGTTGCAGGGAAGAGAACTGACCGAGTGGGAGGAGTTGGCAGGCGGGTATGCGGTGTTCTGCCATTGCCTTTACCAGCCGACAAAGGAGAAATATTTCCAGAAGGCAGAAGGATGGTTGCAGGATGAGCGTATCAAGGTGTATGCTGCGATGGAAGAAAACAGTCTGCTGGGTATGATTGTCCTTTGCATACAGGGACAACAGGCGGAAATCGTTGGGATTTCCGTCTGCCCGCAGAGGCAGCATCAGGGAATCGGCAGCTGGTTGATTGAGCGGGCAATGCAAAAGTACAACCTGACATCCCTTACTGCACAGACCGATGGGGAGGCAGTCGGTTTTTACCGGAAGGTTGGATTTACGACCAAAGAAGAACGGGTGCAGTATGGAACGCAATCCGTTTTGCGTTACCGCTGCCTGCTGCACAAATAGGACACAACCTAAACGGGACAGGAGAATATTTCTCCTGTCCCGTTGTTTTATTCCATCTTCAGCACACAGATACCCACCAGTCCGGGACCGGTGTGTACGCCCAAAGCCGGACTGATTTGCCCGCGGACTTCGATGACTCCCTGCGGAATCCGTCGGCGGACCTCCTCTGCCAGTGCCTGCGCTTCTTCGGGTGCGCCGCCGTGCATAACAGCCAGCATCACCCTTGGACAGCCTTCGGCAAATTTTTGTGCCAGCTCCAGCACCTTGCGGATGGAGGGTGCGCGCCCGATGGTCTTGGCAATCGGGTAGTAGCAGCCCTCTTCGTTGCAGGAGATGATTGGTTTTAGGGCAATGGCGCCGCCGAGCATTGCTGCCAGCTTGCCGATTCTGCCGCCCTTTTGCAGATATTCCAGCGTTTTTAAACAGAAAAAGATTTTGCTGTTGCCAATCATCTGCTGTGCCTGCTGACACAGGGAGGCAAAATCCATCCCTTCCTCCAGCAGTTGGGCGCAGCGAATGGCAAGGATGCCGCTGCCGATGGAGATGTTTTTTGAGTCGATGACACAGCATTCCAGCCCTTCGTATTCGTCGCAGAGCAGCCGAAGCAGGTTGCAGGTTCCGCTTAAATTCCCGGAGATGCAGATTGCCAGCACCTTGCGGTAGCCCTCCTGATAGATTCTGTCCAAAACGGAGGTAATCAGCCCGCCGTCCGGCAGAGAGGTCTTGGGGACTTCTGTGGGCAGGCGGCGATAGACCTCACCGGCATCGATGGTCAGCCCATCCAGATACTCTGCCTCGTGAAAGAGAATCTTGAGCGGGATCATAAAAATATGGTAACGTTCCAGCAGCTCGGCAGGCACATCGCTGCCGGAGTCCACCAGAATAGCAACTTTTTCGTGGTTCATAAAATCAGATTCCTTTCTGTAAATATAGTATAAAAAACTACATTTCGTGGTATCTGGTAAGATTTTATATCCTTCCTACAAAAATGTCAAGAGCAAAGGCGGGAAAGCTTGGTGGAAAAAGTAAAAAAATCAGCGGTTCTGCCCTTGCAAAATGTGAAGGTCTAGGGTACAATCATGGTAAACTCCCTGTTAAATTTGGAAGGATGCGGGGAGAAATCAAAATCAGAAACGGAGAGAGAGCAATGACCGAAGGATTTGAGATTGTACGCTATGACCACAAAGCAATGGGACAAACCGACCCGGACATCCGCTTTTTAAATCAGGAGATTGCCGACAAGGCGACCGCCTTTCACAGCAGCTTCCCGCAGTATCAGCCGACCCCGCTGCGCAGACAGAAGTGCCTTGCACAGCAGCTGGGCGTAGGGGAAATTTATGTCAAGGATGAGTCCTACCGCTTTGGGCTCAACGCCTTCAAGGTGCTGGGCGGTTCGTTTGCCATTGGACGCTACATCGCACAGCGCCTGGGCAGAGATATTTCGGAGCTGCCCTTTCAGGTGATGACCTCGCAGGAAATTCAAAAACAGCTGGGTCAGCTGACCTTTGTGACAGCGACCGACGGCAACCATGGCAGAGGTGTTGCGTGGACTGCAAACCAGCTGGGACAGCGCTCGGTGGTCTATATGCCAAAAGGCTCGGCACAGGAAAGACTGGAAAACATCCGCAAGGAAAATTCCGATGCCTCCATTACCGACCTGCGCTATGATGATACCGTGCGCCTTGCCAAACAGCGCGCCGAGCAGCCGGACTGTGTGCTGGTACAGGACACCTCCTGGGACGGCTACACCGAGGTGCCTTCTTGGATTTTGCAGGGCTACACCACCATGGCAAATGAGATTCGTGTCAGCTTGCAGGAGCGGGGATTGCAGCCACCGACCCACATCTTTTTGCAGGCAGGCGTAGGTTCGATGCCGGCATCGTTGGCAGGCTACTTCACCAACGTTTACACTGAGAACAAGCCGGTCATCACGGTGGTTGAGCCAAACAAAGCCGACTGCCTGTTCCGCACCGCGAAAGCCGCCGATGGACAGATGCACTTTGTTACCGAGGAGATGAACACCATCATGGCAGGCCTTGCCTGCGGAGAGCCTTGCCCGATTGCATGGGAAGTGCTGCGCGGCTGTGCCGATTACTTCATCTCCTTCCCGGACTATGCAGCTGCCAAGGGAATGCGCATCCTGAGCAGCCCGGTGGGTGAGGATGAACGCATCATCTCCGGTGAATCCGGCGCCTCCGCCTTTGGATGCGTCAGCGAAATTCTGCTGAATCCATCGCTCAAAGCGCTGCGCGACCAGCTGGGTCTGGATGAAAACTCCCGTCTGCTGTTCATCAGCACCGAGGGCGCGACCGACCGCGAAAATTATCGTGCAATCGTCTGGGACGGTAAGTTTGAAAGCTTTGGCAAATAGGCTTTTCTTTCCCCAAATAGGATGGACCAAAATCCTCCGCTGTACACCGGTATGGCGGGGGATTTTTTGTCGGAAAAAGGAGTTTTATCAATGTTTACAATTTGTTTAACCGCATCCTCCAAATCTGTTATATAATGAAAAAGCAAAAGGTTGGGCAGTTGCTGTACAACCAAACACAAAACAGAAAATCCGCTATCGGAGCAGAAGCGGTTTATAAAAGAAAAAGTTGCAGTAAGGCGGTGAAAACAGGATGGTCAAACAGTTGTCCTCGGTGGTGCTGAGTGCGTGTATGCTACTGACGATGTCGGCGTGCGCACCGTTGGGGCAGGGTATCAAAAGCTTCGACCAGAGCAAGATTGTGCTGATGCAGACCGAAAAGATGGTAGCCGGCGAGGATATTGCGGTGGTAGAAACCTCGCAGGGTGATTTCAAGATGCGCTTTTTTCCAAGCGAAGCGCCCAAAACGGTAGAGAATTTTATCCAGCTTGCAAAGTCCGGCTATTTTGACGGACAGAAAATCTCCTATATCGAACGGCAACAAGAGGAAAGCGGCAAGTGCAGGCTGTTTGCCGGCAGCGGCAAGCCTTTGACAGAGCCGGGCGAGAGCATCTATGACGAGCCGCTCGAGCAGGAAATCTCCTATAATCTGGGGACCATCCCGGGAGCAGTGGTCGCCTATGCGCCCGAGGGGACGGTGGATAGCCGTTTTTATATTTCGGGAACCCATCCGGTCAGCCGGGAGGAGATCGAGCAGCTGACTGCCAGCAATTATCCTTCTCAGCTGGTCGAACTGTTTGAGGACTACGGCGGCTACCCGGACGAGTGGCTGCACCGCACAGTGTTTGCACAGGTGGTCGAGGGGATGGACGTGGTGGATGCCATCATCTCCGGCGCACCCGATTCCGACCCCGATGCGGTGACAGAGGTGGAAATTTTCTGTGTGACCATCCAGAAGTACGGACAGCAACAGGAGGATAGCGAACAGGCGCGCGCTAAGCAGACCGACAGCCAGCCGGTGGAGCAGCTGATTCTGTTTGGTCAGCCACATCAGTAAGGCATTGAAAAGCCCTTTGCCCAAGTCAGCACAGCAGGGCAAGGGGCTTGATTTTTTTCCCCTTTTTGGGTACAATGACAGGGCAGATCTATTTTGAATTGTGAGGAACAAAAAGATGAAACAAAATTCTAAAACAAAGATGCTGGCGTTGCTGCTGGCAGCTATGATGAGTATGACAGCACTGAGCGGATGCTCGGATAATAAAAAGCCGCAGGAGCAGTCTACTGCCGAACAGACCGAGCAGACTGAACAGACCGAGCAGAGCCAGACAAAGCCGGAGGAAACCACCCAGCAGTCGGCAGGACAGACCGAAAAAATGACCCTTTCGGATGAAAGCGGTCTGGCACAGTTTAACAACCCGGACAAGGACAGCGAGGTGGCAATCCTCCACACAACCGCAGGAGACATCGGCGTGATGTTCTTTCCACAGTATGCACCCAAGGCGGTGGAAAATTTCCTGACCCACGCAAAGGATGGCTACTATGATGGCATCAGCTTCCATCGTGTCATCGAAGATTTTATGATTCAGGGCGGTGACCCGAAGGGCGACGGCACCGGCGGCGAAAGCATCTGGGGAGAGGCGTTCGAGGACGAGTTTGCTCCCGAGTTGCACAACTTCCGCGGCGCGCTGTCGATGGCAAACAGCGGCACCAACACCAACGGCAGCCAGTTCTTCATCGTACAGGCATCCAGCTGCCCTTCCCAGCTGATTGACAGCATGAAGGCAGTGGCAGAGCAGGATGGCGGAGAAAGCTACTCCGAGGCGGTCATCGCAAAATATCAGGAGGTCGGCGGCACCCCATGGCTGGACTACAAACATTCTGTTTTCGGACAGGTGTTCAGCGGCATGGACATCGTCGATGAGATTGTAGCACAGGCAAAGAATACCGATGAAAACGGCATGGTGGACGAAGGAGAGCGGGTTCTGATTGAATCCATCACCGTCGCACCGGCAGCCGACTACTTTGAATATGCAGAATAATCTGCACCAGTACAGGAGGTAAATCAGATGTATCAGTTTGAAAAACCGGCAAAGGACAGCGAAGTAATCGTAATGAAGACCAACATGGGAACCATCAAGATGAGATTGTTCCCGGAAAAAGCACCAAAGACCGTCGAAAACTTTGTGACCCATGCAAAAGAGGGATACTATGACGGACTGACCTTCCACCGCGTCATCAACGGCTTTATGATTCAGGGCGGCGACCCGGAAGGCACCGGCATGGGCGGCGAGAGCATCTGGGGAAGACCGTTCGAGGATGAATTCGACGTTGAGCTGCGCAACTTCCGCGGTGCACTGTCGATGGCAAATGCAGGTCCTTCCACCAACGGCAGCCAGTTCTTCATCGTACAGGCAAACGACTGCGACCCGGGTTTGCTTTCTCAGATGAAGGAGATCGGTGTCAATGCGCGCGGTCAGGGCTTCCCGGAGGAAGTGATTGCAAAGTATCAGGAAATCGGCGGCACCCCATGGCTGGATTACAAACATTCTGTTTTCGGACAGGTGTTTGAGGGCATGGAGGTTGTAGACAAAATCGCTGCTACCGATGCAACCGGCGAGCGTGTCATCATGGAAAAGGTATCGGTCGAGCCTGCTGCCAATCATTTTGAATATTAAAAATGAAAAACGGTCTGCGAAATAGCAGACCGTTTTTTTTATGGCTTGGTAACGATAAAAAAACAGGACAGCAATTTTGCTGTCCTGTTAACTTTAGGTTTCAGAAAGAAGCTGCTTTTCGATAAAGCCTCCGCCCAAGACGATGTCACCGTCATAGATGACGCACGACTGCCCGGGAGCCGGAGCGCGCTGCGGTGTGTCAAACAGGACATGGGCACAGCCATCCGGCAGCAGGGTGATGGTGGCAGGCGCATCGGGCGCGCGGGAGCGCACCTTGACCTGCGCACGTGCAGGCTGATGCAGGGCAAGCAGCGGGTTTGGCTGGATGACGCAATCGCGCAGCAGCACCCCCTGTGCGTACTCCTCGCCGGTGCGGGCAAGATAGATGCGGTTGCTCTGCGGGTCGATGGAGCGGATAAAGACCGGATACCCCAAGGCAACACCCAGATGCTTGCGCTGACCGACGGTGTAATGCAAAAGCCCTTTGTGCTGTCCGCAGACTGTACCATCGGGAGAGATGAACTCGCCGGCAGGACAGCTGCCCAGCTTTTGCTCAATGAAGGAGGCGTAGTCTCCGTCGGGCAGCCAGCAGATTTCCTGGCTGTCGGGAGCATCGGCGCAGGCAAGACCCAGCTGATGTGCAATCTGGCGCACCTGTGTCTTTTCCAGACCCTCCAGCGGCAGCAGCAGCATCGACAGCTGCTGCTGGGTCAGACGATAGAGCATATAGGACTGGTCGCGCTCCAGACAGTCGGATTTTCTCAGCACAGCGGTGCCGCCGGACTGATGCTCGACCCGGGCGTAGTGACCGGTCGCAACGAAATCAAATCCCAGCTCTGCCGCAGCTTTGCAGATGAGGGCAAATTTGGTGGAAGGGTTGCACAGGATGCAGGGGTTGGGGGTGCGTCCTTCCCGATATTCCCGGCAGAAGGGCAGGATGACGTTTTCCTCAAACTCCCGATGACACTCGATGACGTGCAGAGGCATCTTCATCTGCTCTGCGATGACCCGTGCGGACTCGACCGCCGCCCGATGCGCAGGAGAAAATTCCAGAATGACCCCTTCGACCTCATATCCCTGTTGACGCAGCAGATGGACAGCGACCGAGGAATCGACCCCGCCGCTGACCGCTGCCAATACCCGCTTA
>FR880237.1:17617-27181 GCA_000435195.1 Clostridium sp. CAG:169
GCCTCTGGGTCGGTCAGCTCACCGACGAATGGAGTCGGGTCGATGCCGTTGCGGCGGTAGTAGTCGGCAATCGCATGTTTGATTGCCTGCTCTGCCAGGACCGAACAGTGGACCTTGACCGGCGGCAGTCCGTCCAGTGCCTCTACAACTGCCTTGTTGGTCAGCTGAAGTGCTTCGCTGAGCGGTTTGCCCTTGATCATCTCGGTTGCCATCGAGCTGGTAGCGATAGCAGCGCCGCAGCCGAAGGTTTTAAACTTGACATCGGTGATGATGTCGCCGTTGATTTTCAGGTAAATTTTCATAATATCGCCGCAGGTAGCGTTGCCTACCTCGCCGATGCCGTCGGCGTCTGCAATCTCGCCAACGTTGCGTGGATTGGTGAAGTGGTCCCAAACTTTATCAGAATACATCATATGTTTTTTCATCCTTTCGAAGATGGACAATCTGTTGTCCATCGGTCAATGTTGCTAAAAATTTATATCAATCAAACAGTTGTAATCGAAGAAATTACAGCTCGAAAGAAACCTCGCCCTTTTGAATCTGTTCCCACAGCGGGCTCATCTGACGCAGGGTGGAAACGATCTGCGGCAGCTTTTCCAGAATATAGTCGACATCCTCTTCGGTGTTCAAATCGGACAGCGACAGCCGTACCGAGCCGTGTGCGACCTCATGCGGCAGACCGATGGCAAGCAGCACATGGCTTGGGTCAAGCGAGCTGGAGGCGCAGGCGGAACCGGAGGAAGCGGCAATGCCCGCAAGGTCCAGACGCAGCAGGAGGGATTCGCCCTCCAATCCCAAAAAGGAGATGTTGCAGTTGCCCGGCAGACGGTTGGTGCGCGAGCCGTTCAGACGGCACATCGGGACCGATTGCAGGATGCCGTCGATCAGGCGGTCTCGCATAGCGGTCAGGCGGGGAGCGGTCTGCTCAAGCTCGCTGTCTGCAATGCGCAGCGCAGTGGCAAGTCCCACGATGCCGGCTACATTTTCGGTGCCTGCGCGTTTGCCTCTCTCCTGCGCGCCGCCGTCAATCAGATTGTTCAGCGGAATTCCTCTGCGGCAGTAGAAGGCGCCTACTCCCTTCGGTCCGTGGAATTTGTGAGCGGACAGGGAGAGCATATCAATATTCATTTCTTTTACGTTGATTTTTACGTGTCCGACCGCCTGTACGGCATCGGTGTGGAACAGAACGCCTGCCTGACGGCAGATGGCTCCGATTTCCTTGATAGGGTAGATGGTTCCGATTTCGTTGTTGGCAAACATGATGGAAACCAGTCCGGTCTCAGGGCGGATGGCGCGGCGGATGTCCTCCGGGTCGATCTGACCCTCGCGGTCCACCGGAATAAAGGTGACCTCATAGCCTTCCTTTTGCAGCCGCTGTGCCGAATGCAGCATCGCGTGGTGCTCCACCGCGGTGGTGATAAAGTGATTTTTGCCCTTTGCCTTCTGGGTGCGCATCACTTCTTTGACCCAGTTGTCGGCTTCGCTGCCGCCTGCGGTGAACAAAATTTCAAAAGGGTCGGCTCCCAGCACCTGTGCTACTTCGGCGCGTGCCTGCTCCAGCGCACGTTTGGCGCGGTTGGCAAAGCGGTACAGGCTGGAGGGATTGCCGTATTCTTCGGTCAGGTAAGGCATCATCGCGTCCAGCACCGGCTGGGTGATTTTGGTGGTTGCCGCGTTGTCGGCATAAACAAATCGTTCCATAAAACAGATCGTCCTTTCATCTTGGTGTAGGGTTTGTCGTCACCGGTTGAAAGTCGGTTAAAACAAGGAATTTTGAATCCGATTTAATTATATACCCGAAAAGTATATTTTGCAAGTGGCAAACGGCAAAATTCGCAGATTTTTACCATTTGCCCTAAAAGCCAAGGACTATGCCTGACCGGCTGCCCGCATGGAAGCCTGCACTGCCAGCTGGTCGCAGCGCTCATTTTCCGGGTGACCGGCGTGACCCTTGACCCAGACAAAGGTGACCGGATGGCGTTCGAGCAGACCGAGCAGCTGTTCCCACAGGTCGGCGTTGAGGGCAGGTTCCTTGGCGTTGCGCATCCAGTGGTTTGCCTGCCATTTTTTTGCCCAGCCCTTTTGGATGGCGTCGATGATGTAGCGGGAGTCGGAGTAGAGGGTCACCTCGCACGGCTCCTTTAAAGCAGCCAGACCGGTGATGACGGCGGTCAGCTCCATGCGGTTGTTGGTGGTGTTCGGCTCGCCGCCGGAAAGCTCCTTGTTGACCCCTTTATAGCGCAGGATGACCCCATAGCCGCCCGGACCCGGGTTGCCTGAGCAGGCGCCGTCGGTAAAGATGTCCACGTGTTTCATATTCTGCATCCTTTCTGTACAGCGGCTTCTGGAAAGAATGATTCCACAAAAACGCCGCTTTATGCTGCATATCCTTTATTATATGCGATTGTGTCGGGCAGCGCAAGTTTTGGTATAAGGAGAAGATGATTTTCCAATAGTTTGATTGTGACAGCGGCGACAAGATGCTTCTTGACATCTTTGCTGTAGAAAGGTACAATTAAAAAGAATAAATTATGATGGGTATTTTGCGCAGCTGTCCCTTCATGCGACAGGCGCGCAGTTTCTTTTATATATTTTTATATATTTTATCCATAGCCCGCACAGGAAGTTGCTGCGGACTTTAAAGAAAGCAGAGGACTGTGGTTTGACGAGCCGGATTGAGCAGGAACGGAAATGAGATGCAAAACGGCAGATGACACAGCTTTTGCCAGACAACACAACCGGCGGACCTGCCCGAAGAATAAAGCCGCACAGGGGAAATGAGCCACTCTGCGTTGCAGGACCGCACACGACAAGGAGGAAATGCACATGAATGAAAAAAACACCGGTCCACAGCCGAATGCCGGTAAACCAAGACACTATAACCGAAAGCCAAGGCAGAACAAGGAAGTCGATGCGCTCAGCCAGGCGGTTCAGAGCGCAATCGAGCTGGTCAAAGAGCCTGCCGGTGGGGAAAAGAAAGCAAAGACCGGCGCTGAAAAAAGAACAGGGCGCAGCAGAAGCAACAATGCGCGCAGCCAGCAGAAGGCACAGCCGACAGAAAACCAGCCGGCACAGGAAGCAGCACCAAATGCAGCAAAACCGAAAAATACCCGCCCACGCACCCAGGGACGCCGCAAAAAGGACGGAAAAAAGCCGCTGGTCCGCATCATTCCATTGGGAGGACTGAACGAAATCGGAAAGAACATGACCGTCTATGAGTGTGGGAACGATATGTTCATCGTCGACTGCGGTCTGGCGTTCCCGGACGAAACGATGCTGGGCATCGACATCGTCATCCCGGACTTTACCTATGTAGTGCAGAATAAAGAGAAAATCCGCGGCGTCTTTATCACCCACGGACACGAGGACCACATCGGCGGCATCCCATATTTGATGAAGGAAATTGACGCGCCGCTGTATGCGACCAAGCTGACCTTAGGTCTTATCAAAAATAAGCTCAAGGAGCATGGACTGAGCAATCAGGTCAAGATGATGGAGGTCAAACCCGGAGACACCATCAAGGCAGGCTGTATGTCGGTGGAATTTATCCGCGTCAACCACTCGATTCCCGATGCCTGCGCACTTGCTATCCACACTCCGGCTGGCGTTATCGTACAGACCGGCGACTTTAAGGTAGACTACACCCCGATCGAAGGCGGTGTCATCGACTTGGGACGCTTTGGTGAGCTTGGCAGTGAGGGCGTTCTGGCGCTGCTGCCGGACTCCACCAACATCGAAATGCCGGGCAGCACCCCGAGCGAGCGCACAGTGGGCGAATCGTTCAACAAGTTGTTCCAGATGGCAGGCGACCGCCGCATCATCATTGCAACCTTTGCCTCCAACATCCACCGCATCCAGCAGATTATCGACTATGCAGTCAAGTACGACAAAAAGGTCTCGGTTTCCGGGCGCAGCATGGTCAACGTGGTGGCAACCGCCATCGAGCTGGGTTACCTCAAGGTTCCGAGCGGGATTTTGGTGGACATCGACGTGGCAAACCGCCTGCCGTTTAACGAGGTGGTGCTGATTACCACCGGTAGCCAGGGCGAACCGCTGTCCGCCTTGAGCCGCATGGCAATGAGCGAGCACCGCAAGGTGAAGGTGACCCCGAACGACTTTATCATCATCTCCGCAAGACCGATTCCGGGCAACGAAAAGTTTGTCAACCGCGTGGTCAACGAGCTGATGCGTCTGGGCGCAGAGGTCATCTATGAAAAGATGTACGAGGTACACGTTTCCGGTCACGCCTGTCAGGATGAGCAGAAGCTGATGATGGCTTTGACCAAGCCGCAGTACATCCTGCCGGTACACGGAGAGTATAAACATCTGAGAAAATATTCCATTGTGGCAAAACAGATGGGCATCGACGAGGACCATGTCATCATCCCAGCCATCGGTCAGGTGCTGGAAACCGACGGCGAAAGCTTCCGCTTTGGCGGAGAGGTTCCATCGGGTGCAGTCATGGTCGACGGATTGGGTGTAGGCGACGTAGGCAGCATCGTTTTGCGCGACAGAAAACATCTGGCAGAGGACGGCTTGATCGTGGTGGTGGCAGCCATCAATGCCAAAAACAAACGCATCGTGTCTGGACCGGACATCATCTCCCGCGGCTTTGTGTATGTGCGTGAGGCAGAGGATATGATCAACGGCGCACGCGATGTGGCAAAAGCAGCGCTGGAGGAATCCATCAGCAGCGGTGTCCGCGACTGGACTACCTTGAAAAATCGGATGAAGGATGAGGTCAGCCGCTATGTATACAACAAAACCAAGCGCAGCCCGATGGTGCTGACGGTGATCCAGGAGGCATAAACCGGCTGTGCTGCTTCAGAAGTGAGGCACAAAGATGAAAAATAAAATCAAAAGCAAAAAGAGATTATATCTGTTTATTCCGCTGATGGCGGTGCTGGTGCTGATGAACGTCGCCGCTTTTGCAGTGGCGGTCATCGGCAAAAATGTCTGGTTGTTTATCGCCTGCTTTTTCCTGCTTGTATTGACACTGGTGGGAATCTATATGATTGCCTCTTTAAGCAAGAGCATCAACAAGTTCTATCAGACGATGGAAAAACAGCTTTCCCCTTACACCAACAAATCGCTGCGGGATTTTCCGCTGCCGGTTCTGGTGACCCGAAGACGAGGCGGAGAAATCATCTGGTACAACAACCAGATGCGGGAAAAGGTGTTTGGCGGCAGCGACTGCTTTGGGCACAGCCTGGCAGAATATTTTCCGGCGGTCAATTTGCAGACCGAATGTCCGGTGCAGGGGTATGGAGTCGAGTACAATGGACACCAGTACACCGCCTACCACGCACCTACCGGCGAGGAGGACAACCGCCTGAATGTACTGTATCTGGTGGACGACGACAAGCTCAAACGCATCGCACGGGAGTACTTTTCCTCCCGACCGGTGGCAGCCATCATCCTCATCGACAACTACGAGGAGCTGCTGCAAAGCGCGCGTGAAAATGAACGCTCTCAGATTATGGGCGAGATCGAATACCAGATTGAATGTTATGTCGAAAACTACAACGGCGTGATTAAAAAGCTGGAGAAGGACCGCTTCTTTGTCGCCTTTGAGGAGCGGTATATGCGCAGCATTGTCGAGGAACGTTTCACCATCCTGGATACCGTGCGAAAAATCAACGCCAACGGCAGGATGCCCGCGACCCTTTCCATCGGCGTGGGCAGGGATGCACAGAGCCTTTTGCAGGCAGAAAAGTTTGCCAGTCAGGCGCTGGATATGGCACTGGGACGAGGCGGCGACCAGGCAGCGGTCAAAAACAAGAACGGCTACGAATTCTACGGCGGTGTTTCTAAGGGAATTGAGAAGCGCACCAAGGTCAAGACCCGAATCGTGGCAGCGGCTTTGATGGAGCTGCTCGATTCCTGCTCGAATGTGCTGATTATGGGTCACCGTTTTGCCGATTTGGACTGTCTGGGCTCGGCAGTCGGTCTGTATCATCCAATCCAGCAGATGGGCAAGCCGGTCAAGATTATCCTCAACAGCCGTGCCAACATGGTCAAGCAGCTGCACGCGCGTCTGCTGGAGCAGGGCTTTGATACCGCCTTTGTGGAGCCGGAGGCAGCGCTGGAGTATGTGCAGCCGGATACCCTGCTGATTATCGTGGATGTACATACCCCGCACTTTATCGAGGCGCCCGAGGTCTACAAAAACTGCAAGAACGTGGTGGTCATCGACCACCACCGCAAGATGGTCGATTATATCGACAATGCGGTCATCTTCCACCATGAGCCGTACGCTTCCAGCGCTTCGGAGATGGTCGCAGAGCTGGTGCAGTACTTTGGCGACAAATATAAACCGAGCAGCGCGGCTGCGGAAGCGATGCTGGCAGGCATGATGCTCGACACCAAGAATTTTATTCAGCGCACCGGTGTGCGTACCTTTGAGGCAGCAGCCTACCTGCGCAAGATGGGAGCGGATACAGTGGAGGTCAAACGTCTGTTTGCCACCAGCATGGAAGCTTACCAGGAGCGCTGCAAGGTAGTGGCAGCGGCAAAGGTCTACCGCCACTGTGCGGTGTGCGGTGTCAGCGAAAAGATTGACGAGATTAAGATGGTGTCCGCACAGGCTGCCGATGAGCTGCTGGGCATCGAGGATGTCGATGCCTCCTTCGTCTTTTATTATGAATCGAGCGACGTGGTCGCTTATTCTGCCCGCAGCATGGGACGCATCAATGTCCAGATTATTATGGAGAAGCTGGGCGGCGGCGGACATCTGACGATGGCAGGCGCCCAGACCAAGGGAATCGACCTGGAGGAAGGCGCACGCAGGCTCAAACAGGCAATCGACGAATACTACGATACCCTCGAGGATAAGGAGGAGCCAAAGGCTCTGCCTGCCCCTGACCCGGGACCGGTACAGATGGTGCCGCCTGAGGAAAAATAGATACAATGGGTCACACAGTACCCGACGCAAGAAAGGAAGAAGATTGTAATGAAGGTAATTCTGACACAGGATGTAAAGGGAAGCGGCAAAAAAGGAGAGCTGATCAACGCAGCGGACGGCTATGCAAGAAACTTTCTGCTGCCAAAGGGTCTTGCCGTAGAGGCAAACAACCAGGCGATGGATGAGCTGAAGGCAAAAGAAGCCTCCAAACAGCACAAGATCCAGGTGGAAAGAGAAGCCGCAATGGAAGCTTCCAAAAAGCTGGAGGGTAAAACTGTCCAGATTAAAGCAAAAGCGGGAGCCGGCGGCAAGCTGTTCGGCGCTGTGACCAACAAGGAGGTTGCAGAAGCCATCCAGAAGCAGTACAATGTTACCGTTGATAAAAAGAAGGTGACCATCGGCGAAATCAAAGCCTTTGGCAGATACACCGCCGAAATCAAACTCTACACCGGCATCAGTGCCAAGATGGGTGTGGAAGTTGGCGAATAACAACAGCGAAAAGCCGTCTGGGAAAGTATTTCCGCAGGCGGCTGCCTGTCTAAAAAAAGGATTTGTGCGGTAGGAGGGAAAACGGCATGGCAGAAGAAACCATCGAACTGGGCGCGGAGCAACTGCCCTTCAGCCTGGAGGCAGAGCAGTCGGTGC
The DNA here is from genome assembly GCA_000435195.1 of Clostridium sp. CAG:169. Lineage (GTDB taxonomy): Bacteria > Bacillota > Clostridia > Oscillospirales > Ruminococcaceae > Negativibacillus. The sequence goes on from FR880237.1 coordinate 25,167, forward strand.
TGGGTGCAATCCTCATCGAGCCGGAGTGCATCAGCCGCGTGCTGGAGCTGCTGACGCCGGACAGCTTTTACCGTCCGCAGCACAAGCAGCTGTTTACCATCATGCTGGGAATGTTTACCGCAGCCCAGCCCATCGACTTTGTCACCGTGCTCGAGCAGGCAAAGGCGGACCGCATCTTCGCCAGCGACGGGGATGCCAAGGTCTATCTGACCCAGCTGGTGCAGGTGGTGCCCAGTGCCTCCAATGTGGAAGCATATGCCAAGCTGGTGCAGGAAAAATACTATATGCGCACCCTGATCGACGTGGCAAAAAGTATCATCACAAACTCGGAAAAGAGCGATGCGGATGCCCGCGGTCTGATGGAGTTTGCCGAGCAGAAGCTGTATGAGATTCGCCAGGGCAAGGACGCCACGGGACTGGTCAAGGTGGACCGCGCCATCTTTGAGCTGTACGACAAATTGCAGCGGATTTCCGGCGATGACAAAAACCAGTATGTCGGTATTCCCAGTGGATTTTCTGCGTTGGACAGCTTGACGACAGGACTCAATCGAACCGACCTGATTTTGCTGGCGGCGCGTCCGGCGATGGGAAAATCCACCTTTGTGATGAATATTGCCACCAATGTTGCAAAGCAGGGACACGCGGTAGCGGTCTTTTCGCTGGAGATGAGCCGCGAGCAGCTGATCTCCCGTATGCTTTCGGCGGATGCGCTGATTCAGGGTTCCCAGCTGCGCACCGGCAACCTGAGTGTGGACGAGTGGACCAAGGTGGCGGTGTCCGCACAGAACATTGCCCGGATGCCGATGTATATCGACGACAGTGCGGGCATCACCGTAGCGGAGATGAAGGCAAAGCTGCGCCGGGTGCCCAATCTGGGACTGGTGGTCATCGACTATTTGCAGCTGATGTCCTCGGGCAGACGGATTGACAACCGTGTGCAGGAAGTGTCGGAAATCACCCGAAACCTCAAGGTGATGGCAAAGGAATTGGATGTGCCGATCATCACCCTTTCGCAGCTGTCCCGTAGCCCGGACAAGCGCACCGGCGACCACCGTCCGGTGCTGTCGGACCTGCGTGAGTCGGGTTCCATCGAGCAGGATGCTGACTTGGTCATGTTTTTGTACCGCGACGAATATTATAACGACGACAGCGAGGACAAAGGTGTGGCGGAGGTAATCGTGGCAAAGAACCGTCACGGAGCTACCGACACCGTCAAATTGGCGTTCGACGGTCAGCACACCAGATTCTTAAGCAGGGAGTTGTTCCGCGATGCTCCATAAAATGTTGCAAACGATCGACCGTTATCGGATGCTGGAGCCGCAGCAGAGGGTAGTGGTCGGATTTTCCGGCGGAGCGGATTCCACAGCGCTGCTGTTTGCTCTGCATCGGTTGGAGCAGCAGCTGGACATCCGGGTGGAAGCCTGCCACATCAACCACTGTCTGCGCGGCGAGGAATCGGAGCGCGACCAGCAGTTCTGCACCGATTTTTGCAAGCGATATAACATCCCGCTGACGGTCCATCGCATCTGGGCACAGCAGGAGGCAAAGCAGGCAGGACAGTCGGTGGAAACCTTTTCCCGACAGCGCCGGTATCAGCTGCTGACCGCACTGGCAGGGCAGGAGGGCAGGGTCGCCACCGCGCACAACCTCAATGACAACGCGGAAACCGTCCTGTTCTATCTGGCAAGAGGGACCGGACTCAACGGTTTGGGCGGCATCCCGCCGGTGCGCGGGCAGATTATCCGTCCGTTGATTGCGTGTACCCGCGAGCAGATTGAGCAGTTTTGCGGGGAAAATGGGTTGGACTTTATCCACGATTCCAGCAACGACAGCGACCGGTATACCCGCAACCGCATCCGCCATCACCTGCTGCCGCAGATGCAGCAGCTCAACGGCGGATTTTTGCAGAATATCGCAGAGCTGTGTGACACAGCCCGCACTGACCAGCAGTTTTTGCAGCAGCTGGCACAGCAGGAATACCGGCGATTACAGCGCTCGCAGCAGCCGATTGCTTT
>FR880237.1:27186-41315 GCA_000435195.1 Clostridium sp. CAG:169
GCGCTCGCAGCAGCCGATTGCTTTGGAGCGGCAGGGCTTTTTGCAGCTGCATCCGGCAATGCAGAGAAGGGTGCTGCTGCTTTTGCTGCAACAGGTGCAGCTCGAGCCGTCCTATGAGCGGGTGAGCCGGATGCTTGCGCGGATTGAGCAGGGCAGCGGCAGGACCGAGCTGACCAAAGGAACGATGTTACAGGTCGATGCAGGCACAATCACCCTGCTTACGCAGGTTTTTTACTCAAGTGAGCGGCAGCCCTTTTTCGAGCAGCCGTTTAGGGAGGGCAAAATCCCCCTCTTTGCGGGAAAATGGATGCGGGTGCAGCTGTGCAGCCTGGAAGATTATAAATTTTTCTTTAAAAAAGAACCGGCTCTCTTAAAAAATGCAGTAGATTGTGATAAAATGAAGGATAATGCGGTGTTCCGTCAAAGAAAGGAAGGGGACCGCATCGCGCTTGCCCATCAAAGCGGCTCGCGCCCTTTAAAAAAATTATGGAATGAAGCCAAAACACCACAGCAGCAGCGGTGGCGCTCGGCAGTGCTCAGCGACAGCGACGGCGTGGTATGGGTGGAAGGATTTGGCGCAGACCGCAGGGTGCTGCCGGACGACGGCAGCAAAACGGTTGCGTTGATATGGGCAGAGGAGGAAATCAAATGAAAAAGATGCAGGACGACATCCTGAAGGTGCTGCTTTCTCAGCAGGAGATTGCAGATAAGGTTTGTGAAATCGGCAAACAGATTACAAAGGATTATGAGGGAAAAAATCTGCTGATGGTCAGCGTGCTCAAAGGCTCGGTCGTATTTATGGCGGACCTGATGCGCGCGGTGGATACACCGGCAAGAATCGACTTTATGTCGGTGTCCAGCTACGGCTCGGGCACCAAAACCTCCGGCGTGGTCAAAATCGTAAAGGACCTCGACATGAATCTGGAGGGTTATGACCTGCTGCTGGTGGAGGACATCCTGGACAGCGGCAAAACTTTATTCTACCTGCGGGAGATTTTGCAAAAACGCAATCCGGCAAGCATCCGCATTGCAACTTTGCTCAATAAGCCTGCCCGAAGAGAGGCAGACATTGTTCCTGACTATTCCTGTTTTGAAGTACCGGACGAATTTGTCGTGGGATATGGGCTGGACTATGCGGAAAAATACCGCAACCTGCCGTATATCGGGGTACTCAAACCAGAAGTATATACTAAGTAACCTGAAATCAGACCCCGGCAGAATTTTGGGTTAAGATGAATTTGTGTGTAAGATAGGAGTGAATCACTGGTGCCCAAAAAATCAAAGGGAATCGTCATGTACCTGGCAATGTTCGGCTTGCTCATTGTACTGCTGTTTGCAATGATGTCGTTGGATAAGCCGGTTTCCACATTGAAGTATTATCAGGTACTGGATTACTTTAAGCAAGGAGAGGTCGCGGAGTATCAAATCGACTACAATTCCCGCACCCTCACCCTCAGGCTGGAGGGCAAGGACCAGCTGGTGGATTATCAACTGGCAAGCATCCCGCAGTTTAATGAGGACATCAAGCCCTACATTGAGCAGTATGAACAGACCAACGATGCAACCTTCAAACGCAACTACCTCCCGGCAAAGGAGCCTTCTTTGCTGGCAACCCTGCTGCCGACCCTGCTGTTGCTGGGCGGCATGGCGCTGCTGTGGATTTTTATGATGCGTCAGGCAGGCGGCGGAGGCGGCAAGATGAACACCTTCGGAAAAGCCAAACCAAAACCGGTGGAGGACGGCAGGAGGGTGACCTTTGCCGACGTTGCCGGTGCGGATGAAGAGAAGGAAGAGCTGGTAGAGGTCGTAGACTTTTTGAAAGACCCGAAAAAGTTTAACGCTTTGGGTGCCCGCATCCCGAAGGGCGTGCTGCTGATGGGTCCTCCCGGAACCGGTAAGACCCTGCTTGCCCGCGCAGTTGCAGGAGAGGCAGGCGTCCCGTTCTATTCCATCTCCGGTTCGGATTTTGTAGAGATGTTCGTCGGCGTCGGTGCATCCCGTGTGCGCGACCTGTTCGACCAGGCAAAGAAAACCTCCCCAAGCATCGTCTTTATCGACGAGATTGATGCGGTCGGTCGTCAGCGTGGAGCAGGACTCGGCGGCGGACACGACGAAAGGGAGCAGACCCTCAACCAGCTGCTGGTTGAGATGGACGGCTTTGGAGCCAACACCGGCGTTATCGTGATGGCAGCAACCAACCGCCGCGACATTCTGGACCCGGCATTGCTGCGTCCGGGACGTTTTGACCGCCAGATTGTGGTAGGCTACCCGGATGTCAAGGGCAGAGAGGAAATCCTGAAGGTACACACCCGCAACAAACCACTGGGACCGGATGTGGATTTGAATGTTATTGCAAAGACGACCATCGGCTTTACCGGTGCGGATTTGGAAAATCTGGTCAACGAGGCAGCTCTCCTGGCTGCCCGCAAGGGACGCAAAGCCATCACCATGGTGGACATCGAAGCAGCAACCATCAAAGTCGTTGCCGGACCGGAAAAACGCAGCCATGTGGTGCCGGATAAGGACAAACGCCTGACCTGCTTCCATGAGGCAGGACACGCAGTTGCCACCTACTACTGCGAAACACAGGATAAGGTCCACGAGATTTCGATTATCCCGCGTGGCATGGCAGGCGGCTACACCATGAGCCTGCCGACCGAGGACCGCAGCTATGAAACCAAAAAAGGAATGCAGGAAAATATCGTTACCCTGCTGGGCGGACGCATTGCAGAAAAACTGGTGCTGGATGATATTTCTACCGGTGCTTCCAACGACCTGGAGCGTGCGACCAAGATTGCCAAGGCGATGGTGACCCGCTATGGCTTCAGCGACCGCTTGGGTCCAATCGTTTACGGACAAAACGAAAACGAGGTCTTTTTGGGTCGCGACTTTGGACACACCCGCGACTACTCCGAAACGGTAGCGGCACAGATCGACGAAGAGATTCGTGCAGTTATCGACAGCGGATACGACCAGTGCGAATCCATCCTGACCGAGCACATGGACCAGCTGCACAAGGTGGCTGAGTTCCTGTACGAGTTTGAAAAGATCAACGGCGCTGACTTTGACCGTCTGATGAAGGGAGACTTCTCTGTCTTTGACGAATATCGTGCAAAGAAGGAGCAGGAAACCAATCAGGCATCTGCTGGCACAAAGCCGGAGCTGCACGAGGTTAAGGCAGAAACTCCTGCCGAGCCTCTGTCCTTCCCACAGCAGGAAGATGACCAGCAAAAGGCTGCCTTTAAAGCAGACGACAAATAAACGACCAAAAGGATACCGGACAGATTGTCCGGTATCCTTTTTTGCAAAAAAAGAAGAGCGACTTTATTGAAAAGCCGCTCTTCTTTAGTGGGAAACAGGTAACTGTTGGTTATCATGTTTAGAATAACAGAAAAAGGGATTCGTTGAATGATTTCGTATTCTGTTATTATCTTTAGTATACTGGAAAGAAATGGGGAGGTCAATGGCTTGAATAAAAAATTGGACAAATGTATAAAAGAAAAGGATTTATCCAGTCAATTTAACTTATCGTTTTGTGTAAACTTTCATTTTTCTCTTAATTTTTAGGAAAAAACTGGAAAAAATTAGTTAATTTTACAGGATTGATAAAGCGTTTCCTGCATAATGAGGGCGAAGAAAAGAAGATAACTTGGAAATATGGAAAATGAATATTATTCTTCATCGAACTTTACAGCAGTACCGTAGGCGATGATTTCTGCTGCGCCTGCCATGATGGCAGAGGAAGCGTAGCGCACATTGATAATGGCATCGGCGCCCAGCTGTTCAGCCTCTTCAACCATTCGCTGGGTAGCGATGGCGCGCGCTTCGTTCATCATATTGGTGTAATCGACAATCTCGCCGCCCACCAGTGTTTTAAGGCTTGACAGGATGTCCCTGCCGATATTTTTAGAGTGGACGGTGCTGCCACGGACCAGCGAAAGGGTCTGTAAGGTTTTGCCGGAGATGAAATCGGTGTTGACAATCATCATAAAATGACCTCCTTGTATCGTGTGGATGGGATACCTGTCACAAAGATGGTATCATCCGATGAAAGAAAAGTCAACCGTCTGTCCTTATGCCTGCGCTGCAAAAAAAGGCAAAACAAAAAGCCGCTGCATCATGCAACGGCTTGCTTGTTTGTTTGTGTAAACTAGATAGCGCGGGTTACTTTACCAGAACGCAGGCAACGGGTGCAGGCGTGGATGTGGCACGGAGTACCATTAACAATTGCCTTCACACGTCTTACATTTGGTTTCCAAGTTCTGTTAGATCTTCTGTGAGAATGAGAAACCTTAATACCGAAAGTAACGCCTTTTCCGCAGATATCGCATTTAGCCATTAGTCTGCACCTCCTTCTAACTTTTAACAAGTCAACATTCGTATTTTACCAGATTTCTTCGGAAAATTCAAGCCCTTTTGCAATAATATTTTAAAAAGAGGAAAATTAACAGTTTTTACCCATCCTTCTACCTTGTTTTTTACTATTTTAGAAGGTATAATGAAAGGAAAAAGGGCAAAATGAACAAGAAACCTTCTTTTGCCCACAGAAGCTGAGAGAAAAAGGAGTCGATCATTTGTTCAATTTGAGTCCAACGACCATCCTGGTTCGTGCGCTGGTGCTGTTTACCACCATGCCAATCCACGAGTGTGCGCACGGCTGGGTGGCAGATAAGCTGGGAGATCATACTGCCAGACAAGCCGGCAGGCTGACGCTCAATCCCTTCCATCATCTGGATTTGTTCGGCAGCATCCTGCTGCTGTTTGCCGGAGTCGGCTGGGCAAAACCGGTCCCGGTCAACCCCTATTATTTTACTAAGGTAGACCGCCGTGCCGGCATCGCGCTGACCGCACTGGCAGGACCGATGTCCAATATTTTGATGGCGCTGCTGACCATGATTTTGTATAAGGCGGTGCTGTTGCTGCCGCTGCCGACCTTCCTTGCCTCCTTTTTGGCGATGGTGTTTATGGTGATGTGCGTGACCAACCTCAACCTGGCGGTGTTTAACCTGATTCCCGTTCATCCGCTGGACGGTTCGCGCATTTTGGCGTTTTTCCTGCCGGATAAAGCACTGCGCTGGATCGACGAGCATGAACAGATTATCTACATAGTATTTATGATGCTTATTCTGTTTACCAACATCCTGGACGGACCGATTTCATTTGTAGTTAACGGAATCTATGGCTTCCTGTGGAAGTTTACCGCGCTGTTCATGGGAATATAAGGAGGAAGGACCTTTGACAGAGCAGCTTTCCTTTAAGGTCGCACAGGTGGAAGGTCCTTTGGACCTGATCCTGCAGCTGATCTCCAAGCACAAGCTGAACATCTATGACATTGAGATTGCAAAGCTGCTCGAGCAGTATCTGGATTATGTCGAGCAGATGCAGAGCCAGCAGCTGGAGGTCGCCAGCGAATTTTTGGAGATGGCATCCCGACTGGTGTACATCAAATCGGTTTCGCTGCTGCCCAAGCACGAGGAGCTGGAGGAGCAGCTCAAGAAGGAGCTGACCGGACAGCTGATTGAATACACCCTCTGCCGCCAGGTGGCACAGCTGCTGAAAAACCGCTTTGTCGGGGACGAACTGTTTGTGCGCCCGATGCAAAAGGATGCAGCCGTTCCCGATGCTGCTTACCCGCTGCACCACAACAGCCGCCTGCTGCTGGATGCCTATCTTTCTGCGGTGGGCAGAAGGAAACTGCCGCAGCAGGAGAACAGGAGCTTTGAGCCGATGATGGCGCGCAGGGTGGTTTCGGTCAACTCGCGCATCGTAGTGGTGATGAAGCTGCTGTACAGAAAAAAGCGCACCTCCTTTTTATCGCTGTTTGAAAGCAGCAGCGACCGCTCGGAGGTGGTTGCCACCTTTTTGGCGGTGCTGGAGCTGATGAAAAATAAGCGCGTCCTGCTGGAATCGGACGGAAAAACAATCCGCCTGTTGTAAAGCAGGGTTTGCCGAGGGAGGAAAAGGCTTTTGACCAAGCTGACAAAGATAGAACAGAATATCCAGGCAATCCTGTTTGCCGCAGGAGAGCCGTATGAAAAGGAACGACTGGCAAAGCTGCTGGAGATTGACCGCCAGACGCTGGAGCAGCTGGTGGAGCGAATCAACGAATGGTATGAGGATACCCCGTTTATCCTGCTGGAGCTGGACCAATGCTACCAGATGGCAACGCGGGCAGAATATGCGCAGGTCATCCGGCAGGCGCTGGAGGTCAAGAACAACACCCCGTTGAGCCAGGCGGCGCTGGAGGTGCTGGCAATCATCGCCTACAACCAGCCGGTGACCAAGTCCTTCATTGAACAGATTCGTGGAGTGGACAGTAGCTCGGTGGTCAACGCATTGGTGGCAAAGGAGCTGGTGCAGGAGATGGGCAGGCTGGAAATACCCGGCAGACCGATTTCCTACGGGACCACCGAACATTTTCTGCGTTGCTTTGGGATGAAGAGCATCGAAACGCTGCCCAAGCTGCCGCAGAGCACACAGAACGCCCAGGAGAGCGAGCAGGCATAGAACAAAGAAGGAAAGGGAGGGTGCAGCGATGACGGTGCTGTGGATACTGCTGGGTGTGCTGGCAGCCATTATTCTGCTGCTGTGTCTGCCGTTGACCTTGCGCCTGTCCTGGCTGCCGAAACCGGAGCAGCCGGCGCCCTGCCTGCTGACCGATGAGGTGAACAAGGAAATTGAGGCACTTGACTTGCCTCAGACAGACAGGCAGCTGCTGCGCCAAATGGTCGAACAGACAAAAGCGCCGCCGGTGACAGAAAATCAGCTGAAGGTCGATGTAAAGGTCCTGTTGTTTACCATCCATCTGTTTCCATTTGCACAAAAGAAAAAAGTTACACCCAAAAAACAACAAAAGCAGCCTCAAAAGAAGCAGGAAAAGGCGTCGGATAGCAACGAACAAAAGCCGAAAACAAGCGAAATTCTTGCCATGCTGCCGCAGTTGTGGCAGTGTGCTAAAAAGCCGATTCGGATGGTGCTGGGGGATGTGTGCCTGCACCATTTGAAGCTGTACGGTGTCGTCAGCCGCGAGGATACGGCGCAATCGGCACTGGAGGCGCAAAAGTTTTCGACCCTCCTTTATACTTTGCTGGGAATGGTGCAAAATATTGGCAGGGTGAAAAGGACGGACATCCGCATTGAGCCTGATTTTTGGGGGAGTGGACAGGAACGCTGGCAGCTACGCTTTTCGCTGACCGTTCACCCAATCGTGGCAGTGGCAGCTGCTGTCCGCTTTGCAGCCTGCTTTTTAAGGCAGCTGCTCTCCCGAAAGGAAACGGACAAGCCGCAGCAGAAGGATTCCACCTCCTGCACAACCGACGGTGGAAAATCAGCTCCCCAAACACAGGGAGCAAACCAATAAAGTCAACACAATCGAAAGGAAGGATCATATGAGTCAGCATATCCATAACCTCATGGGAGAATCTATGAAAGGACTGCGCGATTTGGTGGATGTTGATTGCATCATCGGCAAACCAATCGTCACAGCCAGTGGAACCACCATCATCCCAATCTCCAAGGTGACCTTTGGATTTGGTTCGGGAGGAAGCGACATTGCAAAATCTACGAAGGACGATTTCGGTGGAGGCGCAGGCGCAGGTGTCACCATCCAGCCGCTCTGCTTTTTGATTGAGCGGGAAGGGGATGTGCGCATCCTCAATGTCAACCAAAGCCGCACGACCGCCGATGCAATCGTAAATATGGTGCCGGAGGCAATCGACCGTATCTCTGCGATGGTCAATAAGACAAAGGAGCCGCAGCCGGCAGCACAGCCTGCACAGGAGCAGCAGACATCCGTACCGGAGTGCCCGCCGCAGCAGTAAAGAAAAGCAAGTAAAAAAGGAACCGATTTTCGGTTCCTTTTTTGTTTGCCTTTCTTCTGTTATAACGGTTTAAAAAGACGTGCGCTCCAAAACTGCATTCCCATCTGCTCGATGTAAAAGTGCAGGATGGCTTGGTAGTTTTTGGTGGAGGTGCTCAGGGTGAGCATCTGTGCTTCTCCAGTCACTGCCAGCTGTGCAAGTTGGAACAATCGGGAACCAATCCCGCTGCTGCGCAGGGCAGGCTGAATGTAAATCTCCTCGATTTCAAAGCAACGGGTTCCCGCAGGCATGATGGAGCTGTCCTTTTGCGTTTCCTGCATTTTGCCAAAGAGGTAGCCAATCATCTGCTCCCCGCGAAAGGCGGCAAAGATGCGGTTACCTTCGATGTCGTCCGGCTCATTTTTGTGGTAGCCATGGATGGAGCCTTCCTCCTCCCATTCCTGCGACAGCCCGATGAGTTGGGAAAGGACCGGTTCGGTGCAGCTGACCTCCCGCAGAAAGATTTGGGTTGCTTGAGACTCGTCGGTGCGGTCGGTCGCAAAATCTTCGCCGGGGAAGGGGAGGACACCACACAGCTGCCTTTCCAGCTGGCAGTCGCAAGGTTCGGCAGCCACCAGCTCCGGGTGGTACCAGGCAGCCTCCACACAGCCCATCGCGCGATAGAACGCCTGTGTTTCCTCGGCGGAATGACCGGAGAGGTAGAGCTCCTTCGCTCCCCGCTGCGCTGCCGCAAGACAGCTCATGGCAAACAGGTGGGAGCCGATGCCGCGACCGCGCATCCCATTGGAAACGTGCAGGCTGGACAGCTGAAGGTACTCATTTTGCGGACCAAACGGCTGATTTTCCACCGAAGCAAAGCCGAGCAGCCGATTGCCTTCCAAAGCGGCGATGACATCGCCGCCGGTGTTGAGGGTATTTTTTAAACAGTCGTACAAAAAGATGTATTCTTCTTCGTTCCAGTCGTCGATGAAGGCGATGTCCCGAAGCACCCAGCTGCCGTTTTCTTTTCTCCAGCAGCGGGTCACATTCTGCCAGCGGTCGAATCCAGAAAACAGTTCGGGACCGATCTGTTGCTGGGTCAGGTGTTGATAAATAATGTCCATAATCAATAATTCCTTTGTTTAGTTTTTGTGAAACCGTCCGAACAGTCGCTCCTTTAAGGAAAGCTTGGCAGGAGGAAGTTCAAACGGCTTTTCAAAGTAGTGGTGCAAATAGGTGTGGGAATCCAGCGGTTCGGCGTGGTCGCTGTTGTCCTTGACATAGCTGCCGTCGCTGAGCATTTCCCAGGAGTTCTGGTTGTCCATGCGGATGGCATCCACCAGATGCAGGATTTCGCGGCGGGGATCGCCGTCACGCACCTCGGCAAAGACCTCCACCCTGCGGCGGGTGTTGCGGTTGAGCAGGTCGCCGGAGCCCATGAAGATGCGCTGCTGTTCTCCGGTGCCAAAGATAAAGATGCGCGAATGTTCCAGATACCGTCCGACGATGCTTTTGATGCGGATGTTGTCGGTATATCCGGGGATGCCGGGACACAGACAGCAGATGCCGCGGATGACCATTTCCACCTTGACGCCCGCCTGAGAAGCTTCAATCAGCTTTTCCATGATTTCCATATCATTGAGGGAGTTGACCTTGATGAAGACATACCCTTCTCCGCCGCTGCGGGCAAGGTCGATCTGCTCCTGGATATAGCGCAGGACGTTGGATTCAAAGCAGTTGGGAGCGACCCACAGCCGCTCGGTGGATTCCACCACCTCACCGACACACAGCGCCTGAAAGACGCGGGTGGCATCCTCGCCCATCTTCGGGTCGGTGGAGATAAAGGAAAGGTCGGTGTACAGCTCGGAGGTTTTTTCGTTGTAGTTGCCGGTGCCGACTTGGGTAATATACTGAATTTGGTTGTGTACCTTGCGGGTAATCAGGCAGAGCTTTGCGTGTATCTTGTAGTCGCTCAATCCGTAGATGACGGTGCAGCCTGCCTCTTCGAGCATGGTGGCGTAGTCGATGTTGTTCTGCTCATCAAAGCGCGCCCTAAGTTCCAGTACGCACAGCACCTCCTTGCCTTTTTCGGCAGCGTGTGCTAAAGCGGAGGCAATCTTGCTGTGGTTGGCAAGGCGGTACAGGGAAATTTTGATGGAAACTACGCTCGGGTCATCTCCCGCTTCATACAGCAGGTCGACAAACGGTTTGGTGCTGTGGAAGGGGAAGCTGAGCAACATATCGTGATTTTGCAGGTAGTTGATGGCGCCGCCTGCATCCCCTTTGGCAAAGTCGACCGGAACAAAAGGCTTGGCTTCGTGATAAAACCAGCTTTTTCCCTCCTTGTGCGGGTCAAGAGCCGACGGCAGAGCAAAGCCGAAGGAGAAATCCAGCGGGATGGACTGAACCAAAAAGCAGGCAGGGGTTACTTTAAACTTTTTGCAGAGGAAATTGACCACCCGTTCGCCGGGCATCGAGGAAAATTGCAGGCGGACCACATCCAGCCTGCGGCGTTTTTTGAGCATTTCCTCCATAACGCCGCGGAAGTCGATGTCAAAATCGTACAATCCCTCGTCGACCGAGATATCCGCATTGCGGGTAACACGCATGATGTGTTTTTCCACCACCTTCTGCTTACCGTACAGCTTTTGGGCGCAGTAGAGGATGATGTCGGCGGTGAACAGCACGCGGCGGCGCTGGTTAAGGGTGAAGATGAAGTAGGGTGGAAGATGGGAAAAGGGGACGATGCCCAGCTGCAGGCTGTCACCCTTGGTTTGTGATTTGTCTTTGGATTTGTCCTTATCCTTTTCCTTCTCCTTATTTTCCAGCACAGTCAAAACAAACTGTTCCTTGTTCTTTAAAAAGGGAAAGGGGTGCTGGCGGTCGATAATTTGTGGGGATAGCAGAGGGCGAATGTTTTCAGCAAAATATTTCTGAACAATCTGCTCGTCCAGCTTGTTTAAATGCTGGGTATCCATCAGGTCGATGTCCTGCGCGCGCATCTGCTGCTTGATGGATTCCCACGCGCGCTCGGCAATGGGGTTAATCTCTGCCACTTTTTTTAAGATGGCATCAATCTGTCCGGCGGCATTCAGACCGGTTTTATCATCGAGTTTGTTCGGTTCGACAATACTCTGGTCGTGCAGCGAGCCGACCCGGACCATGAAAAATTCGTCTAGGTTGGAAAAGTAGATGGACAAAAATTTCAGCCGTTCCATCAGAGGAATTTTTGGATTGAGCGATTCGCTGAGCACTCTGCGGTTAAATTCAAGCCAGCTCAGCTCCCGGTTGACAAAAATGCCGGGAACCGGAGGTGCAGGCAGGTTATTGGTTGTTAAGAGTTCTTCCATAGCTGTTCTCCGTTTTCAGTGGGGTGTGTAACGGGTATTATTGCATTTCGCTCAGTAGAACCTGAGCTAAGATTTTCATGCCGGTGCGGGTGGATTCGATGTCCACCCATTCGCTGCGGGTGTGTGCGCCCTGCCCTTCATAGACACCAAAGCAGACAGCAGGAATACCCATCGACAGCGGGATATTGCAGTCGGTGGAGCCGCACTCGTCGCTGCGCTCATAGCCGTACAGGGCAGAGGCGTGTTTGACGATTTCGGTCAGCTCTTTTGGGTCAACGTCGCCCTTGCAGGGACGGTCGCCCAGCAGCTCGACCGAGACACCGATGCCAAAGTTCTGGAAGGAGGAAATCACTCCGTCAAAGAAGCGGTCCATATAAGCAAGTCCTTCGCGGCGGTTGGAACGGTATTCGTACAGCATCGAGCAGCTTTGTGCGATGGTATTGACCGAGGTGCCGCCTTCAATCATGCCGACGTTGTAGGTGGTCTTTCCGATGTCCGGTGCCTTGAGAGAGTAGAAGGTGTCAATCATCTTGGCAGCATAGTGGATGGCATTGCGGTTGCCAAAAGCACCAAAAGAGTGCCCGCCTTCGGTGGTGACGGTGATTTTCCAGCGTTTGGAGCCGACGGCATCGTTGACCACAGTGTCCAATCCGCCGTCGATGGCGTACAGGCGGGAGATGCGCCCTTCAAAATTCTTCATCAGCTGGCGCACACCCTTGAGGTTTCCCAGTCCCTCCTCACCGGAATTGAGCACAAAGAGGATGCCGGTTTTGGGCTTGAGGTTCAAAGCGATTGCCATGCCTGCCATCTCCATGACAGCGACGGCGTTGGTGGTGTCATCGCCGACACCCGGTGCGTAGAATCTGCCGTTTTCTTCGTGGAAGGGCAGCGGGTCGGTGTCGGGAAAGACCACATCGGTGTGCGCAAGGATGGCGCACAGGTCGCAGTCTCCTTCTTTGACACCGTAAGGGAAGATGACGTTGAGCGCCGAGTCGATGTAGACACCGGTGGCTCCCAGCGATTCCAGATACTGTTTGCACCATTCTGCCCGTTTTTCCTCATGGTTGGACGGAGCCGGAATCTGTGCCAGCTGTCGGATGGACTGAAGGTAGCGCGGGCGGTTTTCTTCCAGATAGCTTTCAATCTGCTGCTGCATATTTTCTTTGATCGACATAAAAATGCCTCCTAAACACTCCATTAGAAGATGATTGTGCGTTCTATCCTAATGATAGCACATCTTCGATAGAGGTGCAATTTTAAACAAAAAATTTTACACAAATTGTGCTGGATTTTACATAGATTTAATAAAGTGCCTGGGGAAAAAAGTGAGTCGGGAGCAGAAACGCTCTTTTTTTGTCTACTGTGATGTGATACAATGGGCTTATCCATACGGACAGGAGGAATGACGATGCAGCGATTTTTAAGCATCGGCGTGATGGCGCACGTCGATGCAGGCAAGACCACCTTTTCCGAGCAGCTGCTTTATCATACAGGAAGCATCCGCACCAGAGGACGGGTGGACCACCAAGACGCTTTTTTGGACAACGACCGTCTGGAGCGGGAGAGAGGCATCACCATCTTTTCCAACCACGCGCCCTTTTCCATCGGGGAGCATCAATACTGGCTGCTGGACACGCCCGGTCACGCCGACTTCGGTGCGGAGATGGAACGGGCAATTCAGGCGATGGATTACGCCATTGTGCTGGTCAGCTGTGTGGAAGGGATACAGGCGCACACCGAGCAGGTGTGGAAGCTGCTCAAACGCTATGGGGTGCCGGTGTTTTTCTTTCTCAACAAGACCGACCGGACCGGTGCGCGTCCCGACGAGGTGCTGCACCAGCTGCAAAAGAGGATGAGCAGCGCGGTCTGTGATTGCTCGGGATGCTTTGGAGAGGGTGCGCAGTTGAGCGAAGAACTGATCGAACAGATTGCAGCAGAGGACGAAGAGCTGATGGAGATGTACCTGGATGGCGGGTATGAGGAGGAGCGATGGCTGAACAAGATGGCGCAGCTGGTCGCCAAAAGGGAGCTTTTCCCCTGCTTTCGAGGGTCGGCTTTGCAGGATGAGGGCATCGAGCAGCTGCTTTGCGGACTGGACCGCCTGACCCTTGCGCTGCCCGCTGTCGAGGAATTTTCCGGCATTGCCTGGCAGGTGCGACACGACCCGCGAGGAGAGCGTGTGGTGCTGATCAAGGTGCAATCGGGCAAGCTGTCCGCGCGCGACCAGGTGCATTTCCTGACAGCAGACGGACAGGAAGCCAGTGAAAAAATCAACGAACTGCGGGTGTACAGCTCCGGCAAATTTACCACCGTGCAGCAGGCGCAGGCAGGTCAGCTGTGTGCAGCCACCGGTCTGGAGCAGGTGCGGGCAGGCGACGGCTTGGGGAAACGCCGCTTTCACCGCGACAGCCAGCTGACACCGACGCTGGGAGCAAAGGTTATCCTGCCGCCGCAGCTGCCGGTGCGCACTGCCTTAGAAAAGCTGCGCATCCTGGAGGAGGAGGATCCGACGCTGGGCATCAGCTTTGAGGAGGAATTACAGGAAATCCACATCCGCATCATGGGTCAGATCCAGCTGGAGGTGCTGCGGCAGCTGTGCAGCCGTCGCTTTGGTATCGAGCTGGACTTCGGGGACTGCCGCATCCTGTATCGGGAAACCATCTCCCAGCCGGTGGTGGGTTATGGTCATTATGAGCCGCTGCGCCATTATGCCGAGGTGCATCTGCGCCTGGAGCCGGGACAGCGGGGCAGCGGCATCACCTTTTCCAGCGACTGCCCGACCGATCTGCTGGGCAAAAACTGGCAGAACCTCATCCGCACACACGTCTTTGAAAAGAAGCACAAGGGTATTCTGACCGGTTCGGAGCTGTGCGATGTACACATCACCCTGCTCAACGGCAGAGCGCACATCAAGCACACCGAGGGCGGAGATTTTCGGGAGGCGACCTATCGGGCAATCCGTCAGGGTCTGGAGCAGCTG
>FR880237.1:41412-44916 GCA_000435195.1 Clostridium sp. CAG:169
AGGCTGATGGCAGATTTGCAACGGATGGAGTGCAGCTTTGAGCCGCCGGTGACCGAGGAGGACGGCGTGCTGCTGTGCGGCAGAGGATCGGCGCAGGCGCTTTCCGGGTATGGGTTGGAGTTTATCTCCTACACCAGAGGCAAGGGGATACTGAGCCTCTCCTTTGATGGGTACGAGCCGTGTGCCCATCCGCAGCAGGTGATCGAAGAGATTGGATATGATGCAAAACACGACCTGCAAAATCCATCCTTCTCGGTCTTTTGCTCCCATGGAGCGGGATTTCCTGTGCCGTGGCAGGAGGTGCCGGCGTATATCCACTGCAAATAAGGACGATAGCAAAAAAGGATGTTCCCGTTTGTGTGCATCCTTTCCCCATCTTCCCCAAACTGTCGCTTGATAGTTGCAGGAGATGGGGATATAATGAGAATCAGAAAAAGGATTTAGCAAGCAGTTAAAGGGGGAAACGATATGGCAAGAAAACTGCATCGAAAAAGACCGTTTCGCGCACACGCAGGCTTTACCAGAATGGATGTGAAAAGCCGCATCCTGCGGGTGCTGCGCCACCAGAAGGAGGAGCCGATCGGCATCCGTGTGCTGGAGATACAAGCGCAGATCAAGCGGGAGGAGCACGCGGCGTTTTTGGAGACCTTGCAGCAGATGGAGGAAAGCGGAGAAATCTGGCGCAGAAAAAATTCAGTCGTGCTCAGCAACAGCCAGGGACTGGTGCAGGCAAAGATTGTTTCGCTCAATGAAAAATTCGGGTTTGCCCGACCGGAACCAAAGGAGGGCGAGGCGCCTGTCACCGACCGCTCGCAGGACATCTTTCTGCCGGGACGCTTTATGCAGGGAGCCATGCCCGGAGATCTGGTGCTGGTAAGGATCCAGCCGCAGAAAAAGCAGGATGAAAACCACAGCCGGGAGGGCAGCGTTGTGCGCATTTTGCAGGAAAACGACGCGGCGTTTACCGGCGTAGTGGTGCGCCAGCCGCAGGGCTACTTCCTGCGACCCGACCGCCTGATGCGCTTTCTGCTGGAAATCGAAAAGGGCGGACTGCACGGAGCCAAGGACGGGGACAAGGTGCTGGTCAAAATCACCCGACGGGGAGACAGCCACTTTGCGCATCAGGTGGAGGTTATCAACACCTTCGGGCAGGCGCAGCTGGCACAGGTGTGCTGTCAGGCGGTGCTGGCAGATTACAACGCGCGCACCGAGTTTGACGAGCAGACCTTAGCGCAGGCAAGAAAGATTGAGCAGGAGGGTGTTCCGCTTTCCGAGCTGAGCGACCGCATGGATTTGACCGGTATGGACATCTTCACCATCGACTCGGCGGACAGCAAGGATTTGGACGATGCAGTCTCGCTTGAGCGCGACGAGGACCACTGGTATCTGGGCGTACACATCGCAGACGTCAGCCATTATGTCCGCCAGGGCAGTCCGCTGGATTTGGAAGCCTACCGCAGAGGAACCAGCATCTACTATGCGGACCAGGTGATTCCGATGCTGCCAAAGGAGCTTTCCAACGGCATCTGCTCGCTCAATCCCGATGAGGTCCGTTTGACCTTTTCTGCGCTGATTACCCTCAAGCCCAGCGGAGAAATCGAAGGCTTCCGCTTTGTAAAAAGCTATATCCGTTCCAGGGTCAAGGGCGTTTACTCGGAAATCAATTCTATTTTGGACCAGACAGCATCGCCGCAGATTTTGGAAAAATATGCCCAGCTGATTCCGCAAATCAAATGGATGCAGCAGCTGGCGCAGATTCTGCGTGCCCGCCGGTTTGACCGCGGAGCGATGAACATTTCCTCCAACGAGTCGAAGTTTGTCATCGAAAACGGACGCATCAAGGACATCCTGCCGCGTCCGACCGGCGAGAGCGAACGGATGATCGAGGAATTTATGCTGACGGCAAATCAGGCAGCTGCGACCCTTGCGATGGAGCAGGAGCTGCCGTTCATCTACCGTGTCCATGAGCAGCCGCCGGTCATCAAGATAAACCTCCTGCACGACCTGCTGACCCGCCTGAACCTTCCTGCCCAGAGGCTGCTGGAAAATCCGCAGCCAAAGGATTTTTCCGACATTCTGGAGGGCGTGCGGGGAACCGAGCTGGAACCTGCCATCAACGGACAGCTGCTGCGAACCATGTCCAAGGCAATCTATTCAGAGAAGAACATCGGGCATTTTGGCTTGGTGCTGGATAACTATGCGCACTTTACTTCGCCTATCCGCCGTTATCCCGACCTTGCCATCCACCGCATCCTGAGCAGCTATCTGGCAGGAAGCCCGAAGGAAAAGCTCAAAAAGAGATATGGCAGCTTTGTGCCGGCAGCCAGCAAAAATGCAAGTCAGATGGAGCAGAACGCCATGAACATCGAACGCGATTGCGAAGATTGCTACAAGGCGGAGTATATGTCCGGCTTTATCGGACAAAGCTTTACCGGCAGAATCACCGGGGTGACCTCCTTTGGCTTCTTTGTTGAGCTGGAAAACAGCGTCGAGGGCTTGGTTTCCATCAACGACCTGCCTGTGGGCGACTACCAGCTGGAGGAAGGAATCGAGCTGAAGGACAGCCTGAGCGGAAATTTCTACCGCATCGGTCAGTCGCAGCAGGTGACAGTGGCTTCGGTGGATGTTTCTGCCGGACAGGTCAACTTTACACTGGCATAAAAACAGCGGGACTTCTGCACGAGGTCCCGCTGTTTTGCATTACAGCTGTTTGGTCATCACGACATGAGGGCAATATTCGTCCATGTATTCCTCGCCGGTTGCGGTGTAGCCGTTTTTGAGGTAGAAGCCCTTTGCCTGTGCTTGTGCACCTAGTCGGGCAAGGGCAGGACCTTGGGCAAGCTGGCGGATTTTTTCCTCGCAGGCACTCAAAATCAGGCTGCCGATTTTTTTACCGCGGTAGTTTTCCAGCACACAGATGCGACCCAGCTGCCAAACACCGTCGGTATCCTGATAGATGCGGGCGGCTCCAATCGGCTCGTTGCGGTCATAGACGGTCAGGTGCCAGCAGACCTTGTCCAAATCATCAAATTCTACCTTGAATCCCTGTTCGATAACAAAGACGTTGGCGCGCACAAAAAAAGCATCGTCGCTGCCCTTTTTCCCCTGTGTCCAAACGGTTTGATACTGCATTTTTTTAGCCAAGCTGATTCCTCCTTGAAAGTGTATGGAATAGCTTTATTATAGCGTATCACAGCCGGCAAATCAATTTAATCAGCAAAAGAAAAATGCAGCCCGGCATTCCAAAGACAGCGCTGACAGCCATACCGGATGTGGTGAAGCAAAGTCCGGCTGCCGGAAACAGGAACGACAGGGCAGCCAGGCAGCCGACACCGGTGGCAGCAGAAAAAATCGTACCCCGCAGCAGGTAGCGATGGTTGAGCAGAAAAACGGTTTGGCATAAAGCCAGTGCCAGAACACAAAACAGAATGGTCTGTTCCATAAAGCCTCCTCCTTTTTCTCTATCTCTATGCAGCAGGGCGGAGGCTGATGCAAAAAGCGTTT
>FR880238.1 GCA_000435195.1 Clostridium sp. CAG:169
GGACAGCGGTGCGCTGGGTGTTTTAAACGGAAACGGTCCGATGGAAAAGGACATCACCATGGCGCACGCGCTGGTATTGAAGAACCGTCTGGAATCGCTGGGCGCACAGGTGGTGCTGGCGGTCAGCCCGCAGCAGGACAATTCTTCGAAGGTGGAGATGACCGACCGTGTAGCGCTGGCAAAGGAGCAGCGGGCGGACTTTTATGTTTCGCTGCACTGCAACAGCATTGATGCTAACGCCAACGGACTCAAACCCAGCGGGACCGAGATCTATTATTATGAAAACAACTCCAAGCTGCTGGCGGATTCCATCCTGGAAAAGATAAGCGCCTACAACGAGCGGGATGCCCGCAGCGTGATTTACGGCAACTTTTATGTCACCCGCAATACCCTGTGTCCGTCGATGCTTATTGAGATGGGCTTTATCAGCAACCCGATTGAGTACGACCAGCTGTGTACACCCGATTCGATGTACCAGACTGCCAACGCCATCGCAGATGCGCTGATTGAATATCTGCAATCAATATGACCGAATCGACGCCTTGTGCAGACGAAAGCTGTGCAGGGCGTCGTTTTTTTGCACAGTTTTTCTATAAAAATACAACTGTCTATCGATGAATTTTGAGAAAAAGGACTAAAACCGCAAAAGGCAGGTAACAATACAGCAGGCAAATCGTCACTTATAATATAACGGGACAGAAATGACAGCCGCCGGTTCGCAAAAGAATCGTGGAAGGGGTTGTCCATCAAACAAAGAGAGTTGGGAAAATGATGTTAGAACGAATTTGCTTTTCTGTATTGGAATCGTCGCTGGTTGCCAGCGTTTTATATGCTTTGATGATGCTGGGGGAGGGCAGGCTGGCAAAATATTCACCCCGCTGCCGCAGTACCTTGTGGTTTATCCTGTCCGCCCGTCTGCTGGTGCCGCTGCCGGTGGGGATCGTCTATTT
>FR880239.1 GCA_000435195.1 Clostridium sp. CAG:169
CCTGCAAAGCGCGCGGGCAGCCGATGCAATGGGAGCGCAGCGGGTGGTGGTACACTCCGGCTCCTGTGCCAAGATTTCCCGTCAGCAGGCTTTGCAGCTGGCAGCAGATACCCTGCAAAGAGCGCTCCGGCAGATGGACGAGGAGGGCTTGGGTCACATCCACCTGTGCCCGGAAACGATGGGCAAGCTCAACCAGCTGGGCGACCTGGAAGAGGTGCTGACCCTGTGTACCCTGGATGAGCGGTTGATCCCCTGCATCGACTTTGGGCACCTGAACGCCCGCAGCTTTGGTGCGCTGTGTCAGCCAAAGGGGATGGAACCTATCTTCGAACACATGGAGCAGCTGCTGGGGAATGAGCGGATGCGCAACTTCCACGCTCACTTTTCCAAGATCGAGTACACCCAGCCCGGCGGCGAAAAACGGCATTTGACCTTTGCCGACACCGTCTTTGGACCCTCCTTTGAGCCGTTGGCAGAGCTGCTGTGCAAAAAGAACGCATCGCCCACCATCATCTGCGAATCAGCAGGCACCCAGGCGGAGGATGCGCTCTGGATGAAAGAGTTTTATCAGGACTGCCTTAGGCAGCAGGGGGGAAAATCAGAATGAAAAAAGTACTGGTCTTGCATGGACCGAACATCAATCTCACCGGCATCCGCGAGCCGGGCACCTACGGCAAACAAACGCTGGAGCAGATCAATAAGAGCATCGGGCAGCTGGCTCAGCAGCTGGGCGTTGCGTGCGACATCTTTCAGTCCAACCACGAAGGGGAGCTGATCGACCTGCTGCACCGCGCGCTGACCGATTATGACGGCATCCTGCTCAATGCAGGCGCCTACACCCACTACAGCTATGCCATCCGCGATGCCATCTCGTCGGTGCAAAAGCCCTGCGTCGAGGTGCATATGTCCAACATCCACGCGCGGGAAGCGTTCCGCCACGAATCGGTCATCGCGCCGGTGTGCGTCGGACAGATTTGCGGCTTTGGCGCACAAAGCTATCTGTTGGGACTGCGCGCGCTGGCTGCTCTTTTGTAAAACAAAACCTTTTGCAAAAACAAAAGGAAGAACAGCGGTTTATTTGGATGTGTTTTGGGCAGACTTTTTGCTGACAGAAGGGTAAAAAGCTGCCTGTAAAGGGCAGGAGCGGCAGGGAATTTGCCTTTTCTGGAGAATTTTCTGTAAAAGTTTGCAGCTCCTGTGAGAAAATACTTGAAAAAATTGCTGTTTTAAGATATGATTATACTATCGAAGCTGGAAGGAATCTTCAAACGGCTTCCACTGAACGGCTGGATACAGCCGGCGTCCGGTGTCCGGTGTCCGCAGGGATGCCAACGACGGATTTGACGCCCTTTCCGCTACCAAAAGGTTTATGGGGGATTTAAAAATTAAATTGCGCACAGCGGATGCAGCAAAATTGGAGGATCTTTATGATTACAGCAGGCGATTTCAGAAACGGCGTAACTTTTGATATGGACGGAAGTGTGTTCCAGATCATTGAGTTCCAGCACGTAAAACCGGGTAAAGGTGCAGCGTTTGTCAGAACCAAGATCAGAAACGTCATCTCCGGTGCAGTGGTTGAAAAAACCTTCAACCCAACCGATAAGTTCCCGACCGCTTTCATTGAAAGAAAAGATATGGAATATCTGTACAACGACGGCGACCTGTACTACTTTATGGACCAGGAAAGCTACGAGACAGTTCCGATCGACAGAAGCAAACTCGGCGATGCTTTCCGCTTTGTAAAAGAGAACATGGTTGTCAAAATCCTGTCTTACAAAGGCGTTATCTTCGGCAGCGAGGCTCCAAACTTTGTTGAGCTGCTCGTTACCCAGACCGAGCCTGGCGTAAGAGGCGATACCGCTACCAACGTTACCAAGCCAGCTACCCTGGAAACCGGCGCAGAAATCCGCGTACCGATCTTCATCAACGAAGGTGAAATGATTCGCGTAGATACCCGTACCGGCGAGTACATGGAGCGCGCTTAATTTAAAAGCAACTCTCAAATTGCAAAAATATAATTTTAAGGGGGATTTTAAAATGACTCTGACTGAGAAAGTAGCATACCTGAAGGGACTTGTTGAAGGCATCGGCGTAGACGAAACCACCAACAACGGCAAGATCATGAAGGCTGTTCTGGATGTTCTGGACGACATGGCTTTCACCGTATCCGATCTGGAGGACAGCACCTCCGAGCTGTATGAGGAAGTAGAAGCAATCGACGAGGACCTCAGCTCCCTTGAAGATGAAATCTATGGCGAAGAGGACGACGATGATGATTGCTGCTGCGATGACGACTGCTGCTGCGACGATGAGGACATCTACGAAGTAAAATGTCCAAACTGCGACGAAGAGATCTGCATCGACGGCTCCGTTCTGGACAAAGGCGAAATCCAGTGTCCAAACTGCGGCGAAACCCTCACCTTCGAATTCGATGATGAGTGCGACTGCTGCTGCGAAGACGACTGCGATTGCGGCTGCGACAAGTAAATCACAACGCATCCACAAAAGGAGGTAGATGGAGAAATCTGTCGCCTCCTTTTTCTTTTTTAGCTGCCTTTGATAAAAAAATATCGTTCTCTTTCCTTCGGGTGATTGACAAGTAGGCGGCTGAAACGTATAATAACAAACGAAAAAATATTAGCAAAAATCGTTTGTGATGACAGATTAAAGGAGGTTTTTTTATGTTAAGTGCAATCGTTGGCATCAACTGGGGTGATGAAGGCAAGGGAAGAATGGTCGACCTGCTTTCGCAGGATTATGATGTAGTCGTCCGCTATCAGGGCGGCAACAATGCCGGTCACACTGTTATCAACCATCTGGGTAAGTTTATCCTCAACCTGATGCCGTCGGGCATCCTGCGCCCGGAGGTAGTCAATGTAATGGGCAACGGCATGGTCATCGACCTGGAGCATCTGCACAAGGAGATGGGCAAGCTGGTGCAGGCAGGTGTGAAAATCACACCGGAAAACTTAAAAATCTCCGACCGCGCCATCATCTGTCTGCCTTACCATGTGATGCAGGACTGCCTGGAGGAGGACCGGCTGGCAGACGCAAAATACGGCTCCACCCGCAGAGGCATTGCTCCGGTATACGGCGATAAATATATGAAGAAGGGAATCCGCATCGGCGACCTGCTGCAGCCGCAGGCACTCAAAAAACGGCTGGAAGGCATTTTGGATTGGAAAAACCTGACCCTGCAAAAGGTATACGGCGGGGAAGCGGTGACCTTTGAGCAGATTTGGGAGTGGCTGACCACCTATGGAGACCCAATCAAGCCGTTTATCTGCGACACCGGTCTTTACCTTGACCAGGCACAGCAGCAGGGCAAGAAGATTTTGTTTGAGGCACAGCTGGGCGCACTGCGGGACATCGACTTTGGAATCTACCCGTTTACCTCCTCCTCCAACACCATCGCTGCCTATGCACCCATCGGCTCAGGTATTCCAAACCACAAGCTGGACAATGTAGTCGGCGTTATGAAAGCATACTCCACCTGCGTGGGCGAAGGACCGTTTACCTGTGAGCTGTTTGGAGAAGAGGCAGACAAGCTGCGTGAAGCAGGCGGCGAATACGGCGCTGCAACCGGAC
>FR880240.1:0-16378 GCA_000435195.1 Clostridium sp. CAG:169
AGCATGACCTGCACGACAGCATCACCGCAAAGGGTTGGGTAGTGCGTGAATGGTGCGCACAGCCGTCCAACTTCCGCTGCGAGGGCAGGATCGACGAATATCTGGAGCAGAAAAAAATCAGTGCCATCTTTGATTTGGACACCCGCGCCATCACCAGAAAGCTGCGCGACGGCGGGGTGCAGAATGCGCTGATTACCAGAAAAGACCCGACAGGCAATATCGCCCAGCTGACCGAGCAGCTGAAAAACCATCAGAAACCCATGCCGGCATGGGTCGATTACAAGGAAACCTTCACCTTTGAAAAGCTGGATGCAAAATATAACATCACCATGGTAAACTATGGGATTCGCAAAGACGTCATTGCTGCTTTGATGGCAAGAGGCTGCCGCGTGACGGTCGTTCCGTCCTGCTGCACCGAAAAGCAGGTGCTGGACACCCAACCGGATGCAGTCGTTCTGTGCGGCGGCGCAGGTCTGGAGGAGCTGCGCACCAGCTACGACCAGCAGGAAAATGCAATCGACGCTGCACAGGAAACGGTTGCTGCCCTGATGAAGAGCGGTGTGCCGATGCTGGGCATCGACCTGGGACATCAGCTGATGGCACTGGCAATGGAGGGCAGCGTGGAGAAGATGCACTGCGGTCACCGCGGAGCAAACTGCCCGGTCACCGAACTTGCCAGCGGCAGGACCTTTATCACCTCCCAGAACCACGGCTACATCGTCAAGGACGTTCCGGCGTGCGCTGTGGTCAGCCACCTCAATTCCAACGACAAGACCTGTGAAGGACTGGAATATCCGCAGATGAAAGCACTCTCGGTGCAGTTTATCCCGGAATCGGAAATCGGCATGAAAAACTTCGACGGAATCTATGAGAGATTTCTTTCGATGATTAAATAGTTTGTTGTGGGAACAGAAATTTTGGATTCGTTTTTAAGAAAGGTTGATAGCTATGCCGTTAAGACAGGATATTAAAAAAGTACTGGTCATCGGTTCCGGTCCGATCATCATCGGTCAGGCAGCCGAGTTTGACTACGCAGGCACCCAGGCGTGCCGCGCCCTCAAGGAGGAGGGTCTGGAGGTTGTTCTGATCAACTCCAACCCGGCTACCATCATGACCGATAAAGCGATGGCAGACCATGTATACATCGAGCCGCTGAACATCGATGTGGTCAAAAGGGTCATCGAGCTGGAAAAACCGGACAGCGTGCTGTCCACTTTGGGTGGTCAGACCGGTCTGACCTTCTCGATGCAGCTGGCAAAAGAAGGCTTTTTGGAAGAGCATAATGTAAAGCTGCTGGGCGCTAATCCGCTGACCATCGACAAGGCAGAGGACCGCCAGATGTTTAAAGACACCATGGAAAAGATTGGGGAGCCATGTATCCCGTCCAAGGTTGTCAACACCGTGGAGGATGGTCTTGCCTTCATCGAAAAGATTCAGTACCCGGTCATCATCCGTCCGGCGTTCACCATGGGCGGTACCGGCGGCGGTATCGCATACAATGAGGCAGAGTTCCGCGAGATTGCAGGCAACGGTCTGCGGCTGTCTCCAATTACCCAGATTCTGGTAGAGAAGTGCATCTCCGGCTGGAAAGAGATCGAATTTGAGGTTATCCGCGACTCTAAAGGCAACATCATCACCGTCTGCTCGATGGAAAACGTGGACCCGGTCGGCGTACACACCGGCGACTCGATCGTCGTTGCACCGGCAGTCACCCTTTCTCCGGCAGAATTTTCCATGCTGCGCAAGGCTGCTCTGAACATCGTGGAGGAGCTGGGTGTAGAAGGCGGCTGTAACTGTCAGTTTGCCCTGCATCCAACCTCGATGGACTATGCTGTAATCGAGGTAAACCCGCGTGTATCCCGTTCCTCGGCTCTGGCTTCCAAAGCGACCGGCTACCCGATTGCAAAGGTTGCTACCAAAATTGCCATCGGCTACACCCTGGATGAAATCATCAACGCCGTCACCGGCAACACCTACGCCTGCTTCGAGCCTTCGGTGGATTACCTGGTTGTCAAGTTCCCGAAATGGCCATTCGATAAATTCGTATACGCAAAACGCACCCTGGGCACCCAGATGATGGCAACCGGCGAGGTCATGTCCATCGGCACCTGCTTTGAAAGCGCTATGATGAAGGCGGTCCGCTCGGTAGAGCTGGGACTGGACAGCTTCAACCTGCCCAAATTTGCAGACAAGACCAAGGAAGAGCTGCTCGAGCTGCTGCACAACTGCGACGACGAGAGAATCTTCTGCGTCTATGAAGCGCTCAAGAAGGGCATCACACCGGAGGAGATCCATGCTATCACCATGATCGACTGCTGGTTTATCAACAAGCTGGACAACCTGAGAAAAACCGAAGCGGAGCTGGCAAGCTGCACCGAGCTCAGTGAGCAACTGTACCTGCGTGCAAAGAAGTACGGCTATCTGGACAGCACCATCGAGCGTTTCTCCGGCAAGAAGGTAGAGCATCACAGAAAAGGCGTTTACAAGATGGTAGACACCTGCGCTGCGGAATATAAGGCACAGACCCCATACTTCTACTCGACCTACGACGAGGAGAACGAGGCAGAGGAATTCATCAACGAGCACAACTCGGAGAAGAAGAAAATTCTGGTATTCGGCTCCGGTCCAATCCGTATCGGTCAGGGTATCGAGTTTGACTACTGCTCGGTACACTGCGTATGGGCGCTGAAAAAGCTGGGCTACGAGGCTGCGATTGCCAACAACAACCCGGAAACCGTTTCCACCGACTTTGATACCGCTGATCGTCTGTACTTTGACCCGCTGACCCCGGAGGACGTGGACAACGTGCTGGAAAGCGAAAAACCATGGGGTGTTGTCGTACAGTTCGGCGGACAGACCGCTATCAAGCTGACCAACTACCTCTCGAAGAAGGGTGTTCGCATCCTGGGAACCAGCGCAGACTCGATCGACGAGGCGGAGGACCGCGAACGTTTTGACGAGCTGCTGGGCAGACTGGGTATCCCGCGTCCAAAGGGTGAAACCGTTCTGACCAAGGAAGAAGCCGTCACCGCTGCAAACAAGCTGGGCTTCCCGGTCCTGCTGCGTCCATCCTATGTACTGGGCGGACAGAACATGATCATTGCTCACAACACCGCAGAGGTGGAGGAGTACATGGACATCATCACCACCCACATGAAGGACAACCTGGTGCTGATTGATAAATACATGATGGGTAAAGAGGTCGAGGTAGATGCCATCTGCGACGGCGAGGACTACCTGATCCCGGGTATCATGGAGCACATCGAGCGCGCAGGTATCCACTCGGGCGACTCCATCTCGGTTTATCCGGCACAGACCCTGTCTCAGCGCTTAAAACGCACCATCATCGACTACACCGGTCGTCTGGCTCGTGCGCTCAAAGTTGTCGGTCTGGTCAATATCCAGTATGTCATCTACAACGATGAGGTCTATGTCATCGAGGTCAACCCACGTTCCTCCCGTACCATCCCATACATCAGCAAGGTTACCGGCGTGCCGATGGTAGAGATTGCTACCCGCATGATGTTCGGCGAAAAGCTGCGCGACCAGGGCTATGGCATCGGTCTGTACCCGGATGCAGAGTATGTGGCAGTCAAGGTTCCGGTATTCAGCTTTGAAAAGCTGCACGACGTAGATACCCTGCTTGGTCCAGAGATGAAGTCCACCGGTGAGGTTCTGGGTATTGCAAGAACCTTTGACGAAGCGCTGTACAAAGGTCTGCTGGCAGCAGGCTACAAGATGAAGCACGAAGGCGGCGTACTGGTCACCGTGCGCGATACCGACAAGCAGGAGGTCGTGCCGATTGTTGAAAAATACGAGAAGCTGGGCTTCAAGATTTATGCGACCGCAGGCACCGCGCTGACACTCAACCAGAACATGATTGCAGCCAACACCATCCGCAAGATTGAAGAGGAAGAGCCAAACATCATGACCCTGTTCGATGAGAACAAGATTGATTATATCATCACCACCTCCAAGAAAGGCAGAAAGCCGCAGCGCCACTCGGTACAGATGCGCCGTCGTGCAGTCGAGCGTTCGATTGTTACCATGACCGCGCTGGATACCGCAAACGCACTGGCAAACTCTCTGATGACCAACCGCTCGGTCAACGACATCGAGCTGGTGGACATCACAACCATCTAAGTAAAAACACCTGGAACAAACCCGCTGCTGATTTTTTCAGCGGCGGGTTTGCTTTTTCAGAAAAATTTTATTTTTTTGAAGTGTTTGGCATATCTTTTCCGTTTTATCCGATGGGAACGCATGATGGAGGAAGAAGAAAAAAGCCGTTTCTTTTCTATTTGTGTATGGGCTGTGGATAAAGTATGAACAGCAACAAATTAGCACAATGAAACGAAAATCGGTGCAAAAAAAATCGTTCTCTTTATGAATAGTAACAGAAAAGCAACTGTGTTATAGTTATTAAAAAAGGATATGAGATGCTTGACTTTTGCTCAAAAAGTTGGTATCATTGTATTAGGCAAGTAATACAATAGGAATCCAAAAGGAGTCTTGAGTATGACAAAGAAAAAGAAAATTCTTTCCATCACCTGCGGTGTGTTGGCTGTCGTAGTGGTCGGCAGCTACTTTGCACTCAACCGCAACAACGCAGTGCAGGCGATGGTGTCCACCGAAACCTTACAGCAGATGGATTTGCAGAACACCGTCAGCCTGAGCGGTGTGGTGGAAAGCCAGTCGGGTAGAAAGGTCTACTCCACCCTGAGCTATCTGGTGGAGCAGGTCAACGTGCAGGTCGGCGATGTGGTGCAGCAGGGGGACGTGCTGGCACAGCTGAAAACCGACGATTTGCAGATGGACATCGCCCAGCAGCAGGCGGCGGTGAACGCCAGCAAAAACCAGTCGGCACACCAAATCGAGGTCAGCCGCAAGGCGTATGAAAATGCAAAGGAAAACTATGAAAACGGGCTGGACTCCGGCGCGCTTACCGCAGAGCAGGGTGTGACCAGCGCAGAATACAGCGTGGAGCAGGCGCAGCAGCAGCTCAAAGCGGCAAAGGCGGCAGTGTATGATGCCAAGGAAAACTACCGTGTCACCCGCGACCAGCTGGAGGGCAATGTCACCGACGCCGAGGAGGCGCTGCGGGATGCCGAGGAGGCGCTGGGCGACGCACAGGCTGCCTATAACGATGCGGTAGCGGGACAGGCAGGTGCGCAGGAGCAGGCAGAAGCAGCTTTAAAACAGGAAGAAGAAAAGTATAACCAGGCGAAAAAGGACTGGGACCTGTTTCAGGATATACATCATCAGGACTACCAGAGTGCCAAAGAGGACTTAGAGAAAAAGCAGGAGGAGTACAAAAAGGCAAAGGAAGCCTATGAGAATTCTATCACTGATGAAAATCCGCAAGGTGCCACTGAATTAAAAACACAGATGGATCAAGCAGCAGATGCAAGAGATGCAGCAGAAAAAACACTGAATGAAGAAAGTGCAAAGCGTGCTCCGGCAAAAGCTAAATATGATTTGGCAGAAGCATCGTGGAATATGGCACAGAAAACCTATCAGGAAACGCTGTCTGCCATCGCCTCTTCGGCAAGCGGTGCGATGAGCGGTGTAGCTTCGGCACAGAGCGGCGTGGCAGCAGCGGAAGCCCAGCTGGATGCGGCACAGGATGCCCGCAACGGCGCAAGCATGGCACAGCTGGAGCAGGGTGTGGACAGCGCAAAAAGAAGCGTGGACAGCGCCCAGCTGCAAAAGGAGATCGCGCAGAATCAGGTGAGCAACGCTAAGGACCAGCGCGAAGCCTCCAACAACGCTATCGAGCAGCAGATTGACAGCCTCAAGGACAGCCTGGTCGGCAGCCAGATTGCAGCACAGTCCACCCAGTCGCAGGAAATTGCCATCCAAAAGATGCAGAACACGCTGGAGGATGCCACCATCACCGCACCGGTATCCGGCGTTGTGACAGCCGTCTACGCCAAGGTGGGCGAGCCGGGCAACGGGCTGCTGTTTGTGGTGGAGGACACCCAGTCGCTGAAAATCAACACCAAAATCAAAGAGTACGATGTTGCCAACATCCGGGAAGGAATGTCGGTGGTCATCAAATCGGATGCAACCGGCGACCAGGAGATTTCCGGCACCGTCACCTACATCGCACCGGCTGCCGTTAAGACCGAAGCGGGCAACACCCAGACCGGCGGCAACGATTCCAACGTGGAATTTGAAGCAGAGGTGCAGGTCAACGACCCGAACTGCGGACTGCGCATCGGTATGAACACCCGTCTGACCGTGCTGCTGGAAGAAAAGCAGGATGTCTTTGGCGTACCGTATGATGCGGTGGTCGAAAAGGCGGACGGCTCCACTGTGGTCTATGCGGCGGTCGAGCAGCAGAACAGCGGCAAAAACAGCTCCTATGTAGTGACCGAGATTCCGGTGACTACCGGACTTGAGACCGACTTTTACATCGAAATTTCCGGCGGAGAAGTGACCCCGGGCATGGCAGTCATCAGCAATCCGCAGAGTGTGACCCCGGGCATGGAGGTCACCCCGGACTTTGTTGCCAACGGCACAACCCAGCCGACAGTAGGACTTTCTTAATCAGAGTGGGGTGGAACGACCAATGGCAAAAACAATCATTGACATGAAGGGCATCGTCAAAAAGTTTTATATCGGTCAGCCAAACGAGCTGACCATCCTCAAGGGAATTGATTTGACGGTGGAGGAAGGGGAGTTCCTCTCCATCGTCGGTCAGTCCGGTTCGGGCAAATCCACCCTGATGAACATCATCGGTGCGCTGGACCGCCCGACCGAAGGGGAATATCTGCTGGATGACATCGCCATCGACCAGGCGGGCGACGGGCAGCTGTCAAGCATCCGCAACGAAAAGATTGGCTTTGTTTTCCAGACCTTCAATTTGATTCCCCGCACCTCTGCACTGAAAAATGTCGAGCTGCCGATGCTGTATGCCGGTATGCCGCGCTCCAAGCGGACCGCACGGGCAAAGCAGCTGCTGGGCATGGTGCAGATGGAAGAGCGAATGGACCATATGCCCAATGAGCTTTCGGGTGGACAGAAGCAGAGGGTGGCAATCGCGCGGGCGATGGCAAACGACCCTGCCATTATCCTTGCCGACGAGCCGACCGGCGCACTGGATTCCTCCACAGGTCGTCTGGTGATGGATTTGTTCCACAAGCTGCACCGGGAGCAGGGCAAGACCATCGTCCTGATTACCCACAACCAGGAGCTGGCGGAGGAAACACAGCGCATCGTCACCATCCGCGACGGACAGGTGGTGGATGTGCGCGCGGGCAGTCAGGTGCTGCCTGAGGAAAGCATCTACTGTCACGGCAGTTCTGCCGCGGCAGGTGAGGGAGGCAGCGTATGACACAGCTTTATGAAAATATCCTGCTTGCCATTTCCGGTCTGCGGGCAAACAAGATGCGCGCCCTGCTGACCATGCTGGGCATCATCATCGGCATCGGTTCGGTCATCGGCATCGTCATGGTGGGCGACTCGATGACCAACTCGATGACCTCCTCTTTGCAGGAGATGGGAGCCAACACCGTTCAAATCAGCTTGCAGCAGAGGGAATCGGAAAACGGCACCAGCTACTCGGTCTATATGGACGAAGAGGACTACATCAACGATGAGATGATCGAAGCCTTTTTGCAGGATTATGGGGATGTAGTGGAATCGGTCAGCCTGCAGGAAAGCATGGGAAGCGGCAGAGTGACCGAAGGACATCGCTATGCAAATGTTTCCATCAGCGGTGTCAACAGCGGGTATCAGAGCGCAAACCACCTGACCATGCTGGGCGGTCGCTTTATCGGAGATAAGGA
This sequence comes from Clostridium sp. CAG:169, assembly GCA_000435195.1. Taxonomy (GTDB): domain Bacteria; phylum Bacillota; class Clostridia; order Oscillospirales; family Ruminococcaceae; genus Negativibacillus. The sequence goes on from FR880240.1 coordinate 7,794, forward strand.
CAACAAAGGCGTCAAAAACGTAGCGGTGGTTTCCGACCGTCTGGTCAACAATATGTTCGGACAGGGACAAAATCCGCTGGGCAAGGAGATCAAGGTCAACTGCGGCAAGGAGCAGTACACCTTCACCATCATCGGTGTCTATCAATATGAGCAGAATGCGATGATGGCAATGATGGGAGCGGCAGCCTCCGATGCGGACATCACCACCGACCTGTTCATCCCGATCCAGACCGAGTGGAAGCTGACCGGTACCATCGAAGGTTATTACTACATCAATGTAATGACCAAACAGGGGACCGATTCCCGCGCGCTGGCACAGGATTTTCAGGATTATTTTAACCGCTTTTACACCCGCAACCAGGATTTTCAGATTATGGCAATCAGCTTGGATTCGGTCATCGACCAGTATGCTTCGATGATGGGAACGGTGCAGGTTGCGATTGCGGTCATCGCGGCGATTTCGCTGCTGGTCGGCGGCATCGGGGTTATGAACATCATGCTGGTATCGGTGACCGAGCGTACCCGAGAGATTGGCACCCGCAAGGCGCTGGGAGCCAAGAACAGTGCGATTCGGATGCAGTTTATCGTCGAGTCGGTCATTATCTGTTTGATTGGCGGTATCATCGGTATCATCTTCGGAATACTGTTGGGCTATGCCGGCGCGTCGCTGCTGGGATTCCCTGCCCATCCGTCGGTGGATGCCATTCTGATTGCAGTCTGCTTCTCGATGGCAATCGGCGTCTTTTTTGGCTACTATCCTGCCAACAAGGCAGCCAAGCTGGACCCAATCGAAGCACTGCGCTATGAATAACCAAAGTAGGAGGAAGCCGGATGAGCGAACTTTCCGCAGCATTTGCACAGAAGAGCCGCATTGCCGAATGGACGTTAGGAATCTTCTGCTGTGTGATGGCTGTATATAATCTGTTTTTTTCTACACCGTACTATGTTTTCCTTTCGGTGCTGGGCTTGGCACTGGTCTTTGTGCCGCGGATTGCCGAATGGGTGCTGCACCTGCAAAAGGACTACCTTCTGCGCTTGATCAGCTATCTGTATCTCTTTCTGGTCTACGGGATTGGCATGATTTTTAACGGATATGACCGCATCCCTTTGTACGACAAGGTGATGCACACCCTGACCGGATGCAATGCGAGGGCCAAATCCAGCATGGGAGAGAGCTTCGGCTTGTGCGGGCTGATTGCCTTTTACTTCTTAAAACCGAAGCAGAACGGAAAAATCGTGGTCTGCAAGGAGGAGTTCTGGCAGGCAGCGGTCTTTTCCGCGGGGATAGCAGCCATCATTGCCATCGGCTGGGAAATCGTGGAATTTGTGCTTGACCTGATTTTGCACAACGACCCGCAGCACGTTCTGGATACCGGGGTGAATGATACCATGATGGACATGATTGTCTGCATGGTGGGTGCGCTGCTGTTTTGGCTGCCGATGCACAGCTACTATGCCAAAGGAAAGCGCGGGCTGCTGATGGGTATCTTCGAGAGCTTTTGTCATACCAACTCCGCTGAAGAAAAATAGAAAAAAGCTCGAAAAAGGGTTGACAAAATCTGAAAAGATGATATAATGTAATGGTGCTCACAAGTGAGACACCAATGAGCAGACTTATCATCTTTGGAAAGATGGCTGAGCTGGTCTAAGGCGCACGACTGGAAATCGTGTGTGCCCTATAAAGGCACCGAGGGTTCGAATCCCTCTCTTTCCGCCAAAAGGAACAATCCTGAAAAGGGTTGTTCCTTTTTTATTTCCCGGTCAATAAAAGGAGAATATTCGGTATATAAAAAGGAGACAGTGCATCCATGCGCTGTCTCCTTTTTTAGGATTCATCTTGATATGGGTGGGAGAAACCAGATTTACTTGCGAGTGTACAAAAGCGGGTATGCCTTTTCATCCCCCTTGCGCAGCAGGACGTAGGCGAACAGATTGACTGCGCCGACACACAGGATACAAAACCAGACGCGGCTCATAGGAAGGGTATCTGCCATCTGTCCGACCACCTGTTGTCCCGACAGCTGAAAGGCACCGGCAAAGATGGTGTAAAAGGAGGAGAACCTGCCGCGATGGGAGGCAGGAATCCTGCGGGTGAGGTAAGGCTGCTGACCGATGGTCTGCACAATCTCGCCCAGGGTAAAGATGACCATTGCAACAAAGTAAAAGACCAGCAGGTTTTGAGCCCAGACAAAGAAGGAAAACCCGATGAGCACCAGCAGCTGACCGATCAACAGACGGCTGACATCCTGCAAGCCGCTGATCCACTTGGTCAACAGCGGTGTGCCCACGATGACCACCACCGCATTGACGCTGGTCAGGGTCCCGAACAGGACAGCGCCCTGCTCGGCATAAATCTGCTCCAGATTGAGCGGGAGCAGGAAATTGAATTGGCTGTATACCAAAGACCACAGTCCGCCGCAGAATAAAAACAGGTAGAGCAGTGGATTTTTGCTTAAAATCTTCCAGATGCTCTGGTCGCTTTTCGCCTGTTCATACTGGCTGATGACCGATTCCTCCTGCACCGGAGTGATGTCCTTGATAAAGAAGAAAATCAGGATGGTGGAGGAGAAGGTGGCAATGCTGCTGATGAGGAAGGCAAGGTTCAAATGCTCGGCAAAAAGGAAGCCGCCCAGGATGGGAGCCAACACCAGACCGAGGTTGAGTCCCAGATAGTTGAGGCTGTACGCCCGTTCCCGGTCGTTGACCGAGGAGAGGTCTGCCACCAGCGCATCGTAGCTGGGCCATTCCATCTGTGCAAACAGAGCGGCAATCGCCAGCAGAGGAATCATCTTACGGTCGATGGGCAGAAAGCCGCAGATGAAATAGCTGACCACCGTGACCAAATCGCAGACAATGATGATGTTGCGTTTGCTGAAACGGTCCGCCAGTTTGCCGCCAATCAGGGTGCAGGGCAGCTGAACAAAGCCTAAGATCATCATGATGCCGGCTACCTGTGAGGCAGAATACCCCAACTTATTTTTGAGGATGAGGGTCATCATCGGCCAGATCAGCGCACCCATATTGGTGACCACACGTCCCCAGAAGATGATGTACAGCTCTTTGCGCAGTCCCATGTACTGTTTGAGAAAACCCATTGTTACCGCTCCTTCGCTGTGGTGAATTTGTGCAGCAGATGCTTTTGTTTGGCAAAAAACAGCAGGCTGTACACTTTATTATAGCAGTTGCAAGTTGATTTGACAAGATTTTTCAAAAGCTGACCTCGGGATAGTTTGATGTTGGAAAATATGCTAGAATAAAGGTAAAACAGACAGAAGGAGGGAAAAGGATGAGCACTGGAAAAAAGCTGGCGCAGACTGCGCAGATGCTGGCAGAATGACCCTTTCACGGAAGAACAGAAGACCAACCGTCCAACCTGCTTCCCATCGTCCGGCTGTTTCCCAAATGGAATTTGGAACAGGCAGAGCGGATGTGGTGCGCAGCGTTTGTCTATTACTGCTGTATTCAGGCGGGATTTTCCATCCCGTACAGTCCGCAGGAGTGCCGCAGCTGTAGTCTGGCAGGGTGCGGCGGATGGGAAGAGTTTGCGCAAGGGGACAAAAGGATTGCATACTATGACGGGCAGCAGGCAATCCGTGATGCAGATTTTGTCTGGCAGGAAGGGGATATCCTGCTGTATGACAGGGTGTTTATCAACAGAGAGCACGACCATATTGGTATTTTGCTGAAGCTGGAGGAAGAAAAGCTGGTGGTTGCCGAAGGAAACGTCGGGGACACCAACTGCTCCGGTGTTGTGCGCAGGGAGAAGGATGAGCATATCCGAGCGATTATTCGTATTCCCGATGGCTTTATCTATGAATAGGAATTGGCAGAAAGAAGAGGAGAGAATGGTCAAAAGCGATTGACAGCCTGCAAAAATTGTGGTAATCTACATAATTGGAAGGATAAATTCTGAATAAAACTTGTAAAAAAAGGAGATAGATCAAGATGGATATGACCAAACGACTTTCGGAAATCCTGTCGCTGAATCTGGACAGAAAGTATACTTCGGTATCCTATGCAATTATGATTGACGGCAAGATTGTTGCCGCAGATGCGCTGGGACACGACGGCACCAAGGAGAAAAATCCGGTTACTCTCAACCATACTTATAATGTATGCTCGATCTCCAAAATTTTCTGCACCGTTGCGGTGATGAAGCTGGTGGAGCAGGGCAAGGTGGAATTGGACCGTCCAATCTGCGAATATCTGCCGCAGTTCACCATGCTCGACCCACGCTATCGTCAAATCACCGTGCGCCACTGTCTGAACCACTCCAGCGGTCTGCCGGGAACTCAGTGGAAACACTTCTCCGCGACCCATGTCGGCAAGGAGGACAATGAAGAGTACTACCAGGAGGTTTACGATTACCTGGCAAAATGCCACCTCAAGGCAGATCCGGGTGCTTACTCAGTCTACTGCAACGACGGATTTACCTTGGCAGAGATGCTGGTGGCAAAGGTATCGGGCATGAGCTTTGGCAAATTCTGCAAGGAGTATATCACCGAGCCAATCGGCGCACACTCCACCCGCGTTTCCACCACAGCAAACCCGGATTACCCGCTGATCCGCGAAACCGGTAAGCAGCCGGAATATTTCTATTTGCAGGGCTGCGGCGGTTTTACCACCACCATGACCGACCTGTGCAAATTCGGCAACCTGTTCCTGACAAAAAATGATGTCATCAGCGAAGAAAGCAAGGCAGAGATGGGAAAATTGCAGGGTGCGACCTTCCTGGAGGAGGATACCTCCGCCATCCGCTACGGTCTGGGCTGGGACAATGTCAAGGTGGAAGAACCGGAATTTGACCTGGGTGAGCATGTTGTGATGAAGGGCGGCAACAGCTTCCAGTTCACCAGCAAGCTGTATGTCATTCCAAAATACAATGCAGTATTGACCATGAGCGAAACACACGACTGCAAGCTGGACACCGCTCTGGAGCCGCTGCGCCTGTTTGCGGTTTATATGCTGGAAGAACGCGGCATCAACATTTATAAGAAGTACAAGCCGGTTCCGCAGCAGCTGGCAGAGCGCTTTAACGGCACCTACCTGATGCCAAGCCAGATTTGCAACACCCATTTCTTTGGCACCGACCTGACCATCACTTCGGATGATACCTTTGGCAACCATCGTCCTGTTTATAAAAATCTGAAATTTGACGGACAGAATTTTGTGGACAGCGAAGGAGAACATTATTTCTTCCGTGAGCATGAAAAAGGAACTTTCTTCTTCTCCACCTTCCGTGGCAAGACCGTTCCGAGCATTATGAAGGCAAAGGATTTCCCGGCAGTTTCTTCTACATGGAAAAACAGGGTCGGAAAGCGTTATATTGCCATCGACCTGAGTGAGCAGGATATGGCAAGCGGCGAGATGATGAACGGCTTTACCGTCAAGATGCTGCCCGGCTTCGAGGGAATCATGGTCGCTTCCTTCAGCTCGGCACCGGACGGTGAAATTTACGGAAGATTTGAGGGCTGCTTTGTTCCTTGTGACGACAACACCGGCAGAGGATTTTTGCAGACCCCATCCAACGGCAGCCGCGACCTGATCGACCCATACTTCACGATGGTCAACGGTGTGGAGCACTGCTATGTACAGTCCTACCTCTACCGCGATGAAGCAGCGCTGGAGAACTATGCAGGTCAGACCTTTGAAGAGCTGCCAAAGAGCGGCTACAACAGTGTATACCGCCTGACAGAGCGTCTGGAGAAGCTGCCAGCTCTGCCAGAGGGAAGAAGACTGATTGTCCTCAACAAGGACATGGAGGTCGTTTACGACAGCCAGAATCCGAAGGAGAGCGGCTATCAGCCGGTATCCGAAGGCTATATCAGCTTTATCTAATAAAGTATATAAAAAAACTCTCGATCCTTTATGGGTCGGGAGTTTTTTATTCAGCTTGTACAGCGGATTTTGCGCACAAATCCTTCTGGAAAAAATAGGAAGACGCTCCATCGGGGTAAAAATATTCCTTAGTAAAATGAAAGCCACATTTCCGGGTGTAAAAATGATGGTTTCGGGTGGAGTAGCTGGGTGTTTCCACCGTCCAATGGGTGATGGACGGATGACTCTGCTCGATATGGCGCCAGATTTCGCTCCCAAATCCCCGGTTGCCAAGGGTGGGGTCCAGAAACAGAAGGTCCAAAATGCCGCAGTTGTTTTGGCAAATCAGGACATAGCCGCCAATCATCTTTTTGCCCAGCAGGACCTTGTAACACTGGCAGGAAGGGTCGCTGTAACGCTTTTGAATCAACGAGCCGTCGTCGTATCCCCTGGGACCGTCGTGCAGCAGGTCGGTGTGCAGAGCGGTGTCCCAGTCAAAGGCGGCAGTCATGATGCGGGTACATTCATTAAAATCTACAGGCTCTATTTTTTGATAGCACAGCATGGAGAACTTCCTTTCGGAGAAGATTGGAACAAAAAAAGAGTAAGGCTTTTAAAACCTTACTCTTTTGCGTTTGGATTATTCGCCAACGTATGGCAGGAAAGCAAGATGACGTGCGCGTTTTACAGCAACAGTCAGCTGTCTCTGATGACGAGCGCAGGTACCGGTTACGCGGCGTGGAATAATCTTTGCTCTGTCAGACAGGTATCTCTTCAGTCTTGGAACATCTTTGTAATCGATGTTTTCGATTTTATCCATGCAGAACGCACAAACTTTTTTTCTGCTTTTTCTGTTGCGTCTGTCATTTCTTTCGGTTCTTTCTCTTTCCATGAAACTTGACCTCCTTAGATAATTTCAAAGTTGTAAATACAAATGACCGCTCAGCGGTTTAGAAGGGAAGATCCTCTTCGTCATCGCCGACTTCCTCAAATTCCTCGGCAGCACCGTTGGAATATCCAAAACCGGAAGCCTGTGCAGGCTGCTGGAATGGAGATGGAGCAGCGGAATAGGATGACCCATTCGAGCGGGCAGGTGGCGGGGGACCAAAATCGTCCACAGCAGAAGAGGTGTTGGAGGAATTTTTGCTGTCTGCAAAGAATGCCTGATCCACCAGTACTTCCACAGCCTGACGCTTGTTGTCGTTCTTGTCCGTATAGTTGCGGACCTGAATCGAGCCTTCCACAGCCATCAATCTGCCTTTGGAAAAATATCTGCTGATGAACTCCGCCGTCTGACGCCATGCAACACAGTTGATGAAGTCGGTCTGACGGTCCGCGCCCTTGCCGTAGTTACGGTCCACAGCAAGCGTGAAGGAAGTTACAGAGAGATCAGAGGCTGTTTTTCTCAGCTCAGGGTCTGCGGTAAGTCTTCCCATAAGAATTACACGGTTCAGCATGACAGTTCCTCCTAGTTGTCCTTCTTAACGATCAGGGAACGAAGAACGCCGTCGGTGATTTTGTAGTTACGGTCAAGCTCAGCAGGGAACTCTGGAGCGCTGGTGAAGGTAGCGTATACGTAGTAACCTTCTACCTCGTCTTCGATTGGGTAAGCCAGTCTGCGTTTGCCCCATTCTTCTACGGTTCCCAGTGTAGCGTGTTTTTCGATCAGACCGGTGAATTTTTCTACCAGAGCTTTGATCGCTTCGTCGCCGTTTTTGGTGTTGAAGATCATGATAGTCTCATAATTTTCGTTGAGTTTTGCCATTGTCAAAGCACCTCCTTTTGGACTTAAGGCCCTGCCGGTTTTGCAGGGCAAGGTTTGCCGCAGTTTTGCAGCAACGATAGAATTATAGCAAATATACAGATAGGATGTCAAGGAAAAAACGGGCAAAAAAATGCCTTTGCCCATTCTTTGGTGAAATGGACAAAGGCAGAGGAGAGCGGCGTGACTATCTTGGACGATTTTACTGCACACCCAACAGTAAAGCCATGACAATGCTGGCGCACAAGGTCAAAGCAATGACGGCAGCGATTGCCAGCAGGGGAGGCAGCGGGCTTGCGCCGCCCACCGACGAAAGGGTCTGGTAGTATTCGTTGGGAGAACCGCCGGTGGAGGCAGCCTTCAGTTGGGAAATCTTTTGGCGGCAGTGGTTGTAATAATGGCGGTTAGCGGTAAAGCCGCAGTAGATGGAAACGCCGAAGCGCACATACATCAGCAGTTGTGCCGCAATCTGCCATCCGCCCAAACCGGTCAAATCAAATTGCAGGGAGGACATCAGCATCGGGTCGGCAAGGGTCTGCTCGAGCATATGGAAGGAAAGCACCAGTGCCGGAACATTTGATAGAATGTAGAATCCAAACAGCAGGGCGCCGATTTTGTACATCTTTCGATAGAAGAAGTACAGGAAGCCAAAGAAGAAGGCGGACCAGTTGAAAACTTTTGCTTTGACGCGCTGGGCAAGGATTTTAAACACCCGCAGGAAGTAGACATAATTTTGACGAATCACGAAGATGAAATCTTTGGCAGCAAATCCGCCAATCTGGTCGTTTTCGTAGATGGCGCCGAACATACTCTCAAAGTCCGGGGACTGCTCCTGCCCGGAAACTTCGTCAAAGGGGTTTTCTACCACCGGGCGCTGATTGTTGTTGGATGGCTGACTTTCGGTTTTGTTTTTTAAAGGGAAGTGGCAATTCGGGCAACTTTCATCCTCGCTGTGGCAGAACAGCCCGCAGTTAGGACAGATGATGTCATCACTGCCATCGGCTGG
>FR880240.1:16433-18827 GCA_000435195.1 Clostridium sp. CAG:169
CTTAGATGCTGCGGGTGAAGCTGTTGTTCCATGGCACAGTGTCCAAGCTGTTTGTAGCACGCACGATGATGCGGGGCGCCGCACTCGGGGCAAACCACGATGTCGTCGCCCTCCTGAAATGGCTGTCCGCACACCGGACAACTGACACCCTTATAATTCATAAGATACACGCAACCTTTCTTTTACCTGTCATTTTGCATTTACTGAGTCAATCCTGTGCAGATAAAAAGAAACGGCTTGACTCAAAGCACAGGTACTTGACGATATTTTCGACAAAAAACTTATATTCATTCAGTATACTATAAGTGAGAGAAAAAATCCAGCATCTAAATATGAATAAAAGAGAATCAAGGAATACTTTACAAGCGGGCAGGATTCTACTATAATAAAAGGTAAAACTGCCTGTTGTGCAACGATGCGGCGGTGGTTTGAATAGAAAATTGCTTATAAAACAGAATGGAAGATCATTTTTTACTTTTTGGATATACAGGAGGAAGCCGAATGCTTCAGACAAAGGAGCGTCTGCTCAAAAACAAAGGCTGAGCCGGCGCAGTTTTTTGACGGACAGGAACGCCGTAACAGCCAGCCGGTATAGTCGGCAGTCATTTTTAATCTTAAAGGATAACAGGAGGAGCAAAGATGCTTCAGATAGAAGAACTCAAACAGGAGCTGTTGGCGCAGCAGCCGAAGATTGAATATCTCAAGGAGGCGCTGGGCTATCAGAAGCTGCTGGAACAGAAAAAACAACTGGATAAACAGGCAGCGCAGCCGGATTTCTGGAATGATGTAGAAAACACCAAAAAGGTACTCAAGGAGCAAAAGACGGTCAACGAGAAGGTCGGCTCTTATGAAAATCTGGTGCGGATGTACGAGGACGCACAGACGATGCTGGAGCTTGCTGCCGAGGAAGAGTTTGACAGTGAGGAAGAACAGGAGAGCTTTTTGCAGGACATCCGCACCAGCTTAAAGGAGATTGCCCAGCGCATCGAGGAAGAAAAGCTGTCGGCGCTGCTGTCCGGCGAGTTTGACCAGAACAATGCCATCCTTTCCTTCCACGCAGGTGCAGGCGGCACCGAAGCGCAGGATTGGGTGCAGATGCTCTACCGGATGTATGCCCGCTGGAGCGAGCGACATCATTTTAAAGTCAAGGTGCTGGATTATCTGGCAGGAGAGGAAGCGGGCATCAAAAGCGCCTCCATCCTGATTACCGGAACCAACGCCTACGGCTTTTTGAAATCGGAACATGGGGTACACCGTCTGGTGCGCATTTCGCCGTTCGATGCTTCCGGCAGAAGACAGACCTCCTTTGCTTCGCTGGAGGTCATGCCGGAGATCGACGATGACTATGACATCGAAATCAATCCGGCAGACCTGAAGATTGATACCTATCGCTCGGGCGGTGCGGGCGGTCAGCACGTCAACAAGACCGAATCTGCCATCCGCATCACCCATATTCCGACCGGGGTCATCGTTGCCTGCCAGAACGAGCGCAGCCAGCACCAGAACCGCGAGGTAGCAATGAAGATGCTCAAATCTAAATTGGTCAAAATCAAGGAGCGTGAACACCTCAAACGCATCGAGGACATCAAGGGCGAGCAGCAGCAGATTGGCTGGGGTTCCCAGATTCGCTCTTACGTCTTTATGCCGTATACCCTGGTCAAGGACCACCGCACCAACTGCGAAAGCGGCAACATCAACGCAGTGATGGACGGGGACCTCGACCCGTTTATCAACGCATACCTCAAGGCGGCATCGCAGGGAGAAATCTAAATAAACTGAAACACTCATCCGATTACAGCGGGTCAGAAAAGACACAGGTCTTTTCTGACCCGCTGTTTGTTTGCCGGAAGATTGCCTGGAAAAAATTTTAAAGTTGCCATTTTCCTGCAACAAAACCCTTCGCTTTAGACACCTTATTTACAGAAGCAGAAAATGGAAGGGGAGGATAATCTTTATAAAAGATATTTCAAATGGTGGAAATAATTTATGGAGTATCTGTAACAAACCATCCCTTTTCATCGTCTTATAGGCAAGAGGAGAAACCTGATAAGGCGGTATCAAAAAAGGAGAATTCCCGCTTCATAAGAGAAAGGAGCGTTACTATGAAACCAAAGAACGAGCGACCGTTTTACAAGGTTATTGCGGTGTTGCTGGCGGTCACCATGATGTCTGCCGGTTTGACCGGCTGCGATTGGTTTAAACCTCGGCAGGAGGAATCGCAGCAGACCATCGAACTGGAAGCACCAGAACCGGATGAAGAGGACCCGGGTGAGGACATTTTAGATGAAAACGAGGTGTCCGCAGAGGTGGACCCGACCATCGAGGAGAAGGAAGAGGGTCAGGTCAAGGAGGAACCGCAGGCAGAGGAGCCGCAGACCTCCAAGCCATCCACCC
>FR880241.1:0-8845 GCA_000435195.1 Clostridium sp. CAG:169
GCCGGACATCGGCAGACCAATTTGCGTCGGGCAATCGAGCAATCCTGCAACCCCTATTTTATCAAGCTGGGACAGAAGGCAGGCGCACAGGCGCTGCTGGGGATGGCGCAGGCACTGGGATTTGGACAGGAAACGGTCCTTGCCGAGGGCATCATCGCCCGACAGGGCACCCTGCCCTCGCTGGAGGAGCTTTCCAGCCCGCACGAGCTTGCCAATTTTTCCTTTGGGCAGGGCAAGCTGACGGCAACGCCGGTGCAGGTAGCAGCGATGGTCAGCGCAGTGGCAAACGGAGGACTGGCAGTCAGTCCCAAGCTGGTGCTGGGCAGCACCACAGACGGCAGCACCCTTGAGCCACAGCAGCAGACAGCGCCGGTGCGGGTGTTCAGCGAGAGGACCGCGCAGATTTTGCGGGAGGACATGATTGGAGTGGTCGAGCAGGGCAGTGCGACGATGGCAAAGCCACAGCAGGGCGGAGCGGGAGGAAAAACCGCCTCGGCGCAGACCGGTATTTTGGATGAGGACGGGGAAGAGGTGGTACACGCATGGTTTGCCGGCTTCTTTCCGGCGCAGCAGCCGCGCTATGCCGCAGTCGTTCTCATTGAAGGCGGAGAGTACGGCGGACAAGTCGCTTCCCCGATTTTTCGCCAGATTGTGGACCGCTACGGTCCGCTGGAGCCGGAAGTATGATAAATTTTACAGAATTTATACCATTTGTAATGAAAAGTCGCTTTTAAAATCAAAAAACTGTGCTATAATAAAGATAGATCCTCGGGAAAAACGCCGGGAGAAGTATGGAAGGGAGAATGATACCAATGGCTTTATCTATGACACACGCAGAAGAAATAAAGGTCGTCTCTTTTAATCTCCGGCGGGATTTTGGTCCGCAGCGCAAAAATCGCTGGGAAACCCGCAAAGAGCTTGCTGCCAAAGTGATTGAACAGTCCAATGCGGAGATTATCGGGGTGCAGGAGTTTTTGCCCAATATGCGCAAGGACCTCAAGGAGCTGCTGGATGGCTACAGCATTTTCGGCAGAGGTCGTTTGAGCGGCAAAAAGCCCAACAACGATGAGCACTCGGACATCATCATCAAAAACGACCAGGTCGAGGTATCCCGATGCAGGACCTTTTGGCTTTCCAAAAAGCCGGAAACGCCCAGCCGCGCAATGTTTGCCGTTTACCCCAGAATCTGCACAGTAGCGGAGGTCAAGCTCAAAAAGAGCGGTCGGCGCCTGCGGGTGTTCAACACCCATTTTGATCACGTTTCTCCGCTGGCACGCTCGTTTGGAGCCAAGCTGATTCTTGAACAGATTCACAACGCCAACCAGACCGACCCGCTGCCGACCATTGTGATGGGGGACTTTAATGCCAAACCCAACAGCAAGGCGGTGCGGATGATGCGGGAAAATCTGTCCGGCTATCAGGATGTCCGCTTGCAGGACATCTACGATTCGGTCGAGCAGCTGATTGGCAACACCTACCACGGATTTAAGGGAAAAATCAAGCAGAAGTTTAAACCCATCGACTATATCTTTGTGTCGGATGATTTTGAAATCGTCAACGCTTCGGTGGATACCAGCAGCTTCGACGGAGCTTATCCGTCTGACCACTATCCCATCAGTGCGACCCTGCGTTTAAAGGCAGAGCCGACAGTACAGTAGTAAAAAATGAAAAGAAAAAAGGCGTTCTGTGGTAACACAGAACGCCTTTTTGATTTGCGTAAAATTTATTTGGTCAGGGTGTCGTGGACAATCTTGCCGTCGATGATGGTCATGCGGCAGGCAGACAGGCTGCTGAACGGATGTCCGTCAAAGATGGCGATGTCGGCATCCTTGCCTTCTTCCAGCGAGCCGACACGGTCCTCCAGCTGGAGGGTGCGGGCAGGATTGATGGTGATGCCCTCAAAGGCAGATTGTTCGCTCAGACCGCGGCGCATCAAAAGACCGAGGGTAGCCGGCAGATAAGCGGTTTGCGAGCCGGTGTCGGCAGTCAGCGAAATCGGAACGCCTGCATTTGCCAGGATAGCAGGGTTTTCCATCTTCATGTTCCACAGTTCCTGTTTGTACGGCTGCCAGAGGTATGGACCGATGGTGCAGCGGACATTGTGACGTTTGAGCGCATCGACGATCATGTGACCTTCGGTGCAGTGCTCGATGGTGTAGTCCAGGTGGAATTCCTCGGCTACCCGAACAGCGGTCAGCACGTCGTCCGAGCGGTGGGCATGGATGCGGCAGCGCATCTCACCGCGTACGACCGGAACCAGAGCATCCAGCTTGAAGTCCGGCTCAGGTGCTTTGGAAGGGTCGGTCTCGGCTGCTTTGAGACGGTCGGAGTAGACCTTTGCCTTGTACAGTGCACCGCGCATCACCGCAGCGACACCCATGCGGGTCATCGGACTCTTTTTGTCGGGACCGTAGCAGCGCTTCGGGTTTTCGCCGGTGGCAAATTTCATCTGCTCGGTGCCGGGGATAATCATTTCCTCTGCGCTTTGTACATCGCGCAGCTTGATGACGATGCCGGTGCCGCCGATGACGTTGGCAGAACCGGGCAGGATGCAGACGGTGGTAAATCCGGCTTCCCGCACTTTCGAGATGGCATAATCATACGGGTTTACCGCATCCATTGCGCGCACCTGCGGGGTGAGCGGGTCGGTGACCTCATTGCCGTCCGAGCCGGTCAGGGTGCCGGGCTCGTTAAAGTTGGAAATATGGGTATGGCAGTCGATCAAACCCGGGGTGACCCAGCAGCCGGCGGCATCGATGACCTGCGCGTCCTGTGGCACAGCAATCTGCTGTCCTACTGCCTTGATTTTTCCGTCTTCTATCAAAACCGTTCCGTTTTCAAAGGTCTGACCGGTGACGGTGACGACCTTTCCGTTGGTAATTGCAATCATCTTTCTGCTGCTCTCCTTCCGTTACAGAGTGTTGTGGTAGATTTCGCCGTCGATCATCGTCAGGCGGCACAGGGTCAGGCTGTCGAATGGGTTGCCGTCAAAGATGGCGATGTCGGCGTCCTTGCCCTCCTCCAGAGAGCCGATGCGGTCCTCCAGATTCAAAATCTTGGCAGGATTGATGGTGACGCCTTTCATGGCATCCTCAAAGGAAAGCCCGTTGCGGATTAAAATACCGATGGTCATAGGCAGTACGCTGGTCTGGGAGCCTGTGTCGGCGGTCAGGCAGACGGTCATCTGCGGCTGCTCGCACAGGATGCCGGGTGTTTTGAGCGAACGACCGTGAATCTCCATCTTGCTTGGAGAGGTCAGGTGCGGACCAATCACACAGCGAACCTGTTTTTCGTTCAATACGTCCTTGATTTTATAGCCTTCGGTGCAGTGCTCAATCACATAGTCCAGGTGGTATTCCTCAGCGATGCTGATGGCGGTGAGGATGTCATCCGAGCGGTGGGCGTGCATCCGGCAGCGCATCTGACCGCGGATGACCGGCACCAGCGCCTGCATCTGGTAGTCCGGCTTGGGAGCTTTGGAAGGGTCGGTTTCGGCTTCGAGCAGGGCGTCGGAATAATTTTTTGCGTTAAAGAGCGTTTCGCGCAGAAGACCGGCCAATCCCATGCGGGTCTGTGGGGTCTGCTTGCGTGCGCCGTAGTTTCGTTTTGGATTTTCGCCGAAGGCAAACTTCATCTGCTCGCTGCCCGGGATTGCCATTTCCTGTGCGGTGTGACCGCGCAGCTTGATGGAAATGCCGGTACCGCCGATGACGTTGCCCGAGCCGGGTGTGGAGTATACCGTTGTAAAGCCCGCCTCACGGACCGGAACGATCGAATAATCGTCGGGGTAAACAGCATCCATTGCGCGGATGTGCGGCTGAATCGGACCGGTCATCTCGTTGCCGTCGGAAAGTCCAGGCAGGGAATTGGGTTCGCTGAAGTTGCAGATATGGGTATGACAGTCGATCAGACCCGGGGTGACCCAGCAGCCGGAAGCGTCGATGACTTCGGTGCCTTCAGGCAGCTCGATGTCAGGACCGACAGCTTTGATCTTGCCGTTGTCGACAAGGACGGTCGCCTTGTCAAAGGTTTGACCGGTGACGGTGAACACTTTGCCGTTGATGATTGCTTTCATGGTTGTGCTGATTCCTCCTTCTTATGTAGACGCAATTTGCGTTTATGATTCAGAACTCAGGTTCATCATAGCACAGAGAAAAGGTAATGTAAATAATTACATATAAACTTTTTTGAATGAGGATAAAGTTTATTCATCTTGCATAAGTAAAGCGGGTGCTTTTTGATAGAACAGGAATATCCGAAAAGGAAAGGACATACAATGTGACCAAACAGTCGTCGGGAGGAAAAGACAAAATGGACAAAAAATGGAAAACAGCACAAAAGGAAAAAACGCTTCGGGAGGGCTTGACTTCGATGCTTTGCTTTCAGATGGCGCTGTGTCTGGCAGCAGCGGGGGTGTTTTTTGCTTCGGTGCGGCTGGGTGGGGAAAATGAAGATGCTGCAAGAAATGCCGCTCGGATGCTTTGCCGGGAGGAGCAGGAGATTTTGTTTGACACAGAAAAGCTCGGGCAGCTTTGGCAGCAGTTTTGTGGGTTTTGGCAGGGAGGAGCGGGTCATATTTTGGAGGAGATTCGGGATTTTGTCGCAAAACAGATTGTGTCCCCCGAGCAGCTGCCCGAGCCGGTGGTCGGTATGAGTGAGCAGACAGAATCGGGTGCAGGCGGTGCTTTTCCCGGCAAGGGCATGGCAGCAGCCAAGGGAACGACCCTTGCTCCCTACCTGCTCAGCGCTCAGCTGTGTACACCGGTGGCAGGACGGGTGACCTCCTGCTTTGGCTGGCGGGAGCATCCAATCAGCCGGCAGGCAGATTTTCACAAGGGAGTGGACATTGCGGCGGCGCAGGGGACACCGGTGCGGGCGGCTTTGCCCGGGGTGGTGGAATCGGTCGGCTACAACGAAAGTTACGGCAACTATCTGGTCATCCGTCACTCCGAGCAGCTGCGGACCACCTACAACCATTGCAGCGAGATTTTGGCGGAAGAGGGCGAGCAGCTTTCCCGTGGGGACCGCATCGCGCTGGTGGGGAGTACGGGCATCTCCACCGGTCCGCATCTGCACTTTGAAATTGAGGTACAGGGGAAAAAGGCGGACCCGCTTTTATCGCTGGAGGTCAAGGTGTATGAAGAAAAATGAACGGGATAGAGCCATCCGGGTACAGGCAGATTTTGGCTTTTTTCTGCTGCTGAGTCTGGCGCTGCTGTTTGACCGGAGCGGTTTGGCGGTCGGATGTATCTGTGCAGCGCTGCTGCATGAGCTGGGACATCTGCTGGCGATGGCGGTCTGCGGCGTGTCGGTCACAGCAGTTTGTCTGTGCCCGCTGGGCGTGCGCATCGAGCGTGCAGCGGCGCCGTCCCTGCACAGGGAACTGTTTGTCAATCTGTCGGGTCCGATGTTCAATCTTCTGCTGGCGCTTGTTTTGTACTGTGCAGGAAAATTTCCCTTTTCTGCTGTCAACTGCGTGCTGGGATTGTTTGAGCTTTGTCCGCTGCCTTCGCTGGACGGCGGGCAGGCACTGTTTTGCCTGATGCAGCGGCATTTTTGCTTGAGGACCGCACAGAAATTTTGTACGGCGGTGCAGGGAGTTACCGTGCTGGTGGTGCTGGCGCTTGGCGTGCTGCTGCTGTACCGGCAGAAAAACGCTACTCTGCTGCTGTTGTCCGCTGCGCTGGCGGTGGGTCTGTTGGTGGACAGAAGAAAAAACGACGGGTAGAAACCATTATGGTTTTCTACCCGTCGTTTTTGTTAGATTTTTTTTACGGTCAACACCTTGAGCACATCGACTGCACCCTGGATGTCCTTGACCCGATCGTTGATTTCATTTACGCTCTGGAATTTTTCCAGCGTAGCACGTTGTCCGTCAAACAGCTGATGGATCGACTGCTTGATGTCGTTTTCCTGTGTCAGTTCCACCTTTTTCAGGCGTTTTTCCACAGCATCCAATGTCTGATAAAGATTTTTAATATCTTCCCGTCCGGCTTTTACTTCGGCTTTGATCTCGCGCACCTCGTCACGGATGCCACGGACCTCTTCCTTAATGGATTTGATTTCATATTTGATTGGACCAAGCTCATTGGTCAGCTTGACGTCCAACAGCTGGCTGATTGCGTCAATCAGTTCTCTGTCAATCATTGCTATTCACCGCCTTTGTGGTTTATTATACTTGATTTGGAAATGGTTTGCAAGCGCAGGAAGGAAAATCTTTTTACATTTCCCATAGAGAAGCTGCGGAAAGAGATGGAAAAATTTGTCACAAATTGCCGACAAATGCCCATTCTCAGGCGGTAAAGCCGCTTTTACAGCGGAGGATTGTCGGTGGCAGCTGCCGGGCAAACCATCCGGTAAAAGCTGCCCTTGCCCATCGGGGTGGTCTGCTCAAAGGCTTCTCCTTCAATGCAAAAACCCGCACGCTGATAGCAGGCAATAGCGCGGCGGTTCCAGCACCGCACCTCCAGATAGAGAGGCTTGTTCGGATAAAGCTGTGCGGCAATCTGACGGACCAGTGCGAGGATCTGTCTGCCGTACCCTTTGTTGCACAGCTGGGGGGAAACACCGATGCCGACAAAGACCTCCGTTTCTTCCTCGAGCAGGTTGGTGAATCCGACCAGCCGAGTGTTATTATAATAGGAGTAAAAATTTTTCCGGCGGTCAGGGTTGCAAAAGCCCATCTGCCGCTTTTGCATCTCGGTATAGTCAGGAAGATTATAAGCGGCATACTCTCCATCGTATTGCCAGGCACAGACCTGACGTTTTTCCGGTTCGGTCATGATATGGTAACGCAACATCCAAATCCCTCCTTTTTACAAAAAGGTATCATAAAAAAGCAGGGTTTGCAAGCAGGGGATTCGGAAGAAAAAATCGGGAGGACAAGCCAAGCGGGAGGAGGAACGGTTGATTTTCGGCTCAAAATCATGTAAACTAAAAAAACACGAATGAAAAAAGCAAGACCAAATTTTGGAGGACCGCAGATGAAACGAGAACAGCTCGAACAGATCCTGCTGGATGTGCAGAAACCGGCACAGTATATTGGCGGAGAACTGAACAGCATTATGAAGGACAAGGAGAAGGTGGACTGCCGTCTGGCATTCTGCTTTCCCGATAAATATGAGGTGGGTATGTCCCACCTGGGAATGAAGATTTTATATTCCCTGTATAACGAGAGGGAAAACTGGTGGTGCGAGCGCGTCTTTGCACCGGATGCGGACATGGAGCAGCTGATGCGGGAAAAGAATATCCCGCTGTACGGACTGGAAAGCCTGGACCCTATCCGCGACTTTGATTTTATCCTGTTTACCATGCAGTATGAGATGAGCTATACCGCCATCCTCAATATGCTCGACCTGGCAGGGGTGCCGGTGCGCTCGAAGGACCGTACCGCCCTTGCACCGATGGTGGTAGCGGGTGGTCCCTGCGCCTGCAACCCGGAGCCGGTGGCAGACTTCATCGACATCTTCATCATCGGTGAGGGCGAGGAGGTCAACATCGAGCTGACCGACCTGTATATGCAGGCAAAAAAAGAGGGCTGGGACAAGCAGCGCTTTTTGCAGCAGGCAGCACAGATCGGCGGCGTGTATGTTCCAAGCCTGTACGACGTCAGCTACCGCGAGGACGGTACCATCGACTCGGTGAAGCCCAACTGTCCGCAGGCACCGGAAAAGGTGACCAAACGAATCATTGCCGATTTGGACAAGGTATACTATCCAAAACAGTTTGTTGTACCGTTCATCAACATCGTCCACGACCGCTCGATGCTGGAGATTCAGCGCGGCTGTCTGCGCGGCTGCCGCTTTTGTCAGGCGGGCTTTATCTATCGTCCGCTGCGCGACAAGCACTATGACACCCTCAATGCGGATGCGCACAGCTTGTGCGACACCAGCGGCTATGAGGAGCTGTCGCTGACCAGCCTTTCCACCAGCGACTACAAGGAGATCGAACCGCTGCTCGACGACCTGCTCAACTGGACCACCGAGCAGAAGGTCAGCCTGTCGCTGCCAAGCCTGCGTGTGGACAACTTTTCCAAGGAGCTGATGGACAAGGTTTCTCGCTTAAAGAAGAGCGGTCTGACCTTTGCAGCCGAGGCAGGGACCCAGCGCCTGCGCGATGTCATCAACAAAAACGTCACCGAGGAGGAGGTGCTGACCACCTGCCGCACCGCGTTTGAGGGCGGCTACACCTCGGTCAAGCTCTACTTTATGATGGGTCTGCCTACCGAAACGATGGAGGACATCGAAGGAATCGCAAACCTTGCACAGAAGGTGGTCGACCTGTATTACAGCATCCCGACCCGTCCAAAGGGACGTTCGGTCAGCGTGTCCATCTCCTGCGCCTGCTTTGTTCCAAAGCCGTTCACCCCCTTCCAGTTTGAGGGACAGGACAGCATGGAGCTGCTGCGGGAAAAACAGAAGCACCTGCTTGCCAGCGTCAAGTCCAAAAAAATCAGCGTCAGCTACCACGATGCGGACGTCAGCTTCATCGAAGCCATCCTTGCCAAAGGCGACCGCCGTTTGGGCGACGTCATCGAGCAGGTTTGGAAGAAGGGAAGCCGTCTGGATGGCTGGTACGAGTACTTTGACCCACAGAGATGGTACGATGCGATGGAGGAGCTGGGCATCGACCCGGCGTTCTATGCAAACCGCCGCCGCAGCTACGACGAGGTGATGCCGTGGGATCACCTGGATTACTGTGTCAGCAAGGAATTTTTGATTCGTGAAAACAAGCTGGCGCTCGAGAGCGCGACCACCCCGCAGTGCCGCGAGAAATGCTCCGCCTGCGGAGCCAACAAGCTGATGGGAGGCGGAAGATGCTGCGCCAACATCGAGCAGGTCCACTA
>FR880241.1:8900-11636 GCA_000435195.1 Clostridium sp. CAG:169
CAGCCACAGCCGCAGGAGGGATTGCTCGAACAGCCGCAGAAGGTGCGCCTGTTCTTCACCAAGCTCGACCGCGCCAAATATATCTCCCATCTGGATATGAACCGCTGCATGAGCCGTGCGCTCAAACGCTCCGGTCTGCCGGTATGGTACACCGGCGGCTTTAATCCGCATATGTACCTGACCTTCCCGCTGCCGCTGTCGCTGGGATGCGAGAGCAGCTATGAGTGTGTCGATCTGAAGATGACCCGCCAAGTGGCGCTGGACAGCATTGCCGAAAAGGTCAACGCCTGCCTGCCGCCGGACATCCAGGTGTTTGCTGCCGGTCCGCAGAAGATGGACCAGAAGGAGATTGCATGGGCAGACTATGAGATGGTGCTGGCAGGAGAGGAAGGCTTTGAACAGAAGCTGGAGGAATATTTAAACCGCAGCCAGATCAATGTCATCAAAAAGACCAAAAAGGGCGAGAAGGGAATCGACATCCGTCCGCTGTTCTCGGTCGTTTCGCTCAAAGCCTCGGAGGGAACGGTTTTGGCTACCATGCGCTTTGCCACCGGCATCGAGGTCAACATCAATCCGTCGCTGCTGCTGGACAACGCACCCTTCCGGTTGGATGTTCGCTCGCTCAAGCGCGTAATGGTCTACAATAAGCAGATGCAGCCCTTCTGCTAAGGACACAAAAAGCGGGAATCCAGTTGGAACAGGATTGTGCAAAGCGGTGAAAATCGGTGGAAAACCCATCTTGAGGCAAAAAAAGATTGCAATTCACAAAAGGTCGTGCTATAATGCTCAAGTATGCAACAGTTTCCGTCTATACAAAGGACTCTTTTGAGGTGCGACTTTGTTGTGGATGAGTGTTGATGCACAATCTGCAATTTATGTCCGGCAGCTGCCGGGCAGAAGGATTGCGACATTCAAAGTGGATATTCCTCTGCGCAGACGCAAGAATATCTGAAAATTTAAGGAGGAAAAGTTCATGGACGCATTACAGAAAATTTCCGAGTCCTGCATGAAGAACGAGCTGCCATCTTTCGAAGTAGGTGACACCGTTCGCGTACAGGTTAAAATCAAAGAGGGCGACAAGGAAAGACTGCAGGCTTTTGAAGGTACCGTTATTGGCATCAAAAAAGGCGGCATCAACTCCACCTTCACCGTTCGCCGTATTTCCCACGGCTGCGGCGTAGAGAGAGTCTTCCCAATGCACTCTCCTAACGTTGCTGAAGTTGTCGTTACCAGAAACGGTAAAGTTCGCAGAAGCAAACTGTACTACCTGCGTGACCGCGTCGGCAAAGCTGCAAAAGTTAAAGAACAGATCCGCTAAGTTCGCGCAAAAAGGGACAGTTTACTCTGTCCCTTTTTGTTTTTTATCCAAGAATTTTTGGAGTATCAATCAAACAGACAAAAAAGTCTGTCAGTACGGGAGGAGAAGCTCATGGACAACAATACCAATCAGCCCGCAGTGGGAAAAGAAACGGTTGAGCAGGAGGACAAGCAGAAAAAGCGCCTGCAAAATGTGTTGGAATATGCCGAATCGCTTGCGCTGGTATTTGCAGTGATGCTGCTGATTTTTACCTTTATCGCCCGTCCGGCGACGGTGGACGGCGAGTCGATGCTGCCCACGCTGGAAAACGGGGAACGCCTGGTCATCTCCCATCTGTTCTATGAGCCGTCTGCGGGAGATATTGTGGTGCTGTGCGGAGAGGCAGACCACGAGGAAGGAAAAAACCTGATCAAACGAATCATCGCGACCGGCGGACAGACGGTCGACATCGACTTTGAGCTGGGACAGGTGTATGTGGACGGAGAGGCGCTTTCGGAGCCGTATACCCTCGAGCCGACCTATCTGGATGAAGGGACCGAGTTCCCTTTGACGGTGCCGGAGGGGGAAATCTTTGTCATGGGAGATAACCGCAACGGTTCGCGCGACAGCCGCTCGCTGTCGGTGGGGACCATCAAGGAAGAATATATTGTCGGCAGGGTGCTGTTCCGCTTTTTCCCGTTTGACCGCTTTGGAAAGGTCAGCGACAGCGGAAGGCTGAATATCATCACCGCCGATTAGAATGAATCGAACGACCAATGGAGGAACGATAGAGTATGCAGGACAACAAGGAAGAGATGCAGCAGGAACAGGAATACCTGACCCAGACCCCGAGCATCCAGTGGTTCCCGGGACACATGGCAAAAACCCGC
Source organism: Clostridium sp. CAG:169 (assembly GCA_000435195.1). Classification (GTDB taxonomy): domain Bacteria; phylum Bacillota; class Clostridia; order Oscillospirales; family Ruminococcaceae; genus Negativibacillus. Next base: position 11,088 of record FR880241.1, read on the forward strand.
CGGGTGATGAAGGAAAGCCTGGGACTGGTGGACATCGTTGTGGAGCTGCGGGATGCAAGGATTCCAAAAAGCAGCCGCAACCCGGAGATTGAAAAAATCATCGGTGACAAGCCGCGTTTAGTGGTATTCAACAAGGCGGACATCGCCGACCCTGCCGTCACCAAACAGTGGCAGGAGTATTATAAAAGTCATGGAGTGCGCACCCTGGCGCTCGACTGCCGCTCGGGCAGAGGGCTCAAAGAGCTGGTTCCTGCGGTGCGGGAGGTGCTGGCAGACCTGCTTGCCAAACGCAAAGCCAAGGGGATGCAGAGCCGTCCGATTCGCATGATGATTGTAGGTGTGCCAAACGTCGGCAAATCCAGCCTGATCAACCGCCTTGCTGGCAGCAAGCGGGTCAAGGTGGAGGACCGCCCGGGTGTCACCAGAGGAAAGCAGTGGGTGCGCCTGGAAAGCGGCATCGAGCTGTTGGATATGCCGGGTGTTCTGTGGCCGAAATTTGATGACAAGCAGGTGGGAGAACGCCTTGCCTACACCGGAGCCATCAAGGAC
>FR880242.1 GCA_000435195.1 Clostridium sp. CAG:169
AAAACAGCTCCTTGCTGCGGCGCGGCAGACCGCTTTCAAACACCGCCTGCGCCTGTGCAAGCGCCTTTGCCACGCTGTCCTGAGGAGCAGCCGTCTCCAGCTCCAGCAGACTTTCTGCCGGTACTCCTAAAACCTGCGCAAACCGCTCTGCCACGTCAATCTTCGGCGCGCGGCTGTTTTTCTCATAGTTGTAGATGGAACGCTCGGTCACGCCGGTCCTCTTTGCCAGCTCGGTCTGGGTCAGACCGGCGGCAAGCCTTGCCTTCTTTAAATTTTCACCAAAAGACATCTCCCACTCCCCTTGCTGTCAACAGATAGAAATTTTCCCGCGAAAAATCAGCAGCTCCAGAAAAAATGCCAAGGTAAATAAAACTATCCAGAAAAGGAAAAAGCGGTCGGAGCGCTTCCTTCCCAGTATCAGACATCCCAGCGAAACCAGCATGACGACCAGTCCCGCTGCCATCAGCAGATAATAGCCCGTCGCACCGACGGTGATCCAGCTGACCCCTCAAGCCATTCTCTTTTCCTCCTTCTGTTACGGATGCAGGCATCTTACAAAACAAAGGGAATCACAGAAGCGGAATATTTTTTCCGTCCGTGCTGCTTTGCCTGCCGCCGCACCTTTTGGTGATGGACTGCCATCTCTTGCGATATTTTCAGTATAACACAAAACAGAAAAAAGGAAAAGCCTTTCCGATTTTTGTTCACGAAACATCTGTCTTTTCTTAAAAGTTTGGGGCTGTTTTTGGAAAGCGTTTTTGTGTATAAAAGAAGCCGCCCAGGAACAGCCGGGGGTCATAAGAAAGTAATATTACTTTTTGCAGGAACGGCATGGCTTTGGTCATGCCGTTTCCTGTTTCATCAGTTCGTCCACAGGGATAAAACCCACAAGGTCATAAGAGATGCGGATGCCCTGTCTGCGCTTCCCGCTGCTCTTGTCAGGTGCTTCGATGTAGATGCCCTTGACAAGCTCCCGCAAGGCGTAGGGGGTCATTTCCTGCAAATCCTCGTATTTGTGTACCCGCTGGATGAACTGCTCCAAATTTTCAATCTGTCGTTCCTGTACTTCGATTTCCTGCTGCAAGGTCTGGATTTCCGCTTTAAGCTGCATCTGCTCGTCCTCATAGGTCTTGCTCATCAGCGCAAACCGTTCATCAGAGAGCTTTCCGGCCACATTATCCTCATAGATACGGATGAACAGCCGGTCAAGTTCCCCAAGACGGCGTTCTGCCTGCGCCAGACGCTTCTTGTATCCCCGGACGGCTTCTTCGCTGGACAACCGGAGTCTATGCTCCATCACTGCCCGGAAATGCGCTTCATGCCGGGTTACATAGGAGATAACCGTTTTCATGTGCATCCAGACCAATTCTTCCAGTACAACCGCCCGAATGAAATGGGCTGAACAGGTTCCCGTGTTGCTGCGGTAGCTGGCGCATACAAAATGGTCTTGCCGCTTCTCAAAGTAGTTGGTGGTGCAGTAGCGCATTTTTGCCCCGCAGTCAGCACAGTAAACCATGCCGGAGAATAAACTGCTCTTTCCGGTTTTTGTCCTTCGGTGGCGCTGCTTGCGGATTTCCTGCACCTTATCAAAGACTTCCTGCTCAATGATAGCCGGATGGGTGTTGTAGAATACCGCCTGCTTCTCAATGGGTGTTTCCCGCTGCTTCTTGTCCCAGATGGAGTTGGTGTAGGTCTTGAAATTAACCGTACAGCCGGTGTATTCCCGCCGTTCCAGAATATGAACAACGGTATTGGGGTTCCAGTGGTACGGATCAGCGGTTTCAGGACTTGGGGTGTTAATGCCCTCTCTCCGCTTATAGGCGGTAGGGTTGAGCACCTGTTCCGCCTGCAAGAGTTTGGCAATCTGCATCGGCCCCCGGCCTTCCATACACAGCTTAAAGATACGCTTGACCACAAGAGCGGCTGCCTCGTCCACGACCCACTTTGTCCGATCCTCCGGGTCTTTGCGGTAGCCAAAGGGGACATTGGTCGTCAGCGGGATGCCCTGCTCGCCCTTGGCCTTCTGTACCGCACGGATTTTGCGACTGGTGTCCTTGGCAAAAAACTCATTGAACCAGTTTTTGATCCCCGCAACATCGTTGTCGGTGCTGTTGGGGTCAATGGTGTCGAAGTGGTCGTTGATGGCGATATAGCGCACACCATACTTGGGAAAAGTGAAGTTGATATACAAGCCTGTCAGGGAAGAATTTCGACCCAGCCGGGACAGGTCTTCTTGTGTCAAGTAGGGACTA
>FR880243.1:0-16836 GCA_000435195.1 Clostridium sp. CAG:169
CATCTCCTCCAGCTGCTGCGGATAGGTCGCGCCTACTACTGCGCCGACGCGGGAATAGCCGTAATGATTCTCGGTCTTTTCTCCCCAGCTTTCACACATAGCGCCCATCGTCTCATAGATGGTCTTGTCACCGATCTTCTGGTCCTGAAGCTCGCCGGAGGAAGGATTGGAGGTTTTCACCAGTACAAAGATGCCCTTGTCCTTCTCGTCGCAGATTGGCAGCAGCGGTTCGATACCGTCCGAGCCGAGATAGCCGTTGACGGTCAGCATATCCGAACCGAAGGCAGCCTGCTGCTGGTCGCGCAGAGCGGTGGTGCCCAGATGCGCCTTGGCATACGCCTGCATGGTCGAACCGATGTCGTTGCGCTTGCCGTCCATGATGACGATCATGCCCTTGCTCTGTGCATAGCGAACGGTTTCGGACAGCGCCCACATTCCCTGCCAGCTGTACAGCTCATAGTAGGCTGCCTGTGGCTTGATAGCCGGAACGATGTCGCAGATAGCGTCGATGATGGCTTTGTTGTACTCCAGGATTGCCTGTGCTGCCGCATCAAAGCTGTCGCCGTACTGCTCAAACTTTTCGTCCTTGATGTGCTGCGGGATATAGTCGAGCAGCGAATCCAGTCCCACTACGCTTGGGTTCTGCATCTGTGCAATCTTCTCAATCAGTCTTTTCATCTTTTGCTTCCTCCGTCTTATTTTCTCTTGCAGTTGATTTTACAGTTCATATACCACTTTACCGCCCAGGATGGTCTTGACCACCCTGCCGGTCAACTTCATTTTATCAAATGGGGTGTTGCGGCTCTTGCTGTGCAGCTGCTGTGCATCCACCGTCCACTCCAGGTTCGGGTCAAACAGCACGATGTCCGCAAGACTGCCTTCCCGCAGGGTTCCTCCCGGCAGGCGCAGCAGGTTGGCAGGACTGGTGCTCATCAGGCGCACCAGCTCCAGCAGACCCATGCCCTGCTGATGCACCAAGACGGTGCAGGCAGCGGCAAAGCTGGTTTCCAGTCCGACGATGCCGTTTGGCGCCTTTAAAAAATCTTCCTTTTCTTCTGCGGCGTGCGGAGCATGGTCGGTAACGATGGCGTCGATGGTTCCATCAAAAATTCCTTCGATGACCGCCTGGCAGTCCTCTTCCTCGCGCAGCGGCGGGTTCATGCGGAAGTTTGCATCCCTGCTTTCCAGCAGCCGGTCGGTCATCATCATATAGTGCGGAGCGGTTTCGCAGGTCACCTTGACTCCTCTGGCTTTCGCCTCCCGAATCAGCTGTACCGAACCTTTTGTGCTGACATGGGCGATGTGGATGGCGGTGCCGGAGCTTTCTGCCAGCACGATTTCCCGCGCGGTGATGCTGTCCTCGCTGGCGCGGTCCATTCCCTTGACACCCAAGCGGCGGGAAACCTCTCCCTCGTTGATGATGCCGCCATCGATGATGGTCAGGTCTTCACAATGGCTGATGACCGGCACCCCTGCGTCGTATGCCCGGCGGAGCGCTTTGAGCATCATACCGCCGTTTTCCACCGGGCGTCCGTCATCGCTGACTGCCACAGCGCCCGCTGCGTGCAGCGCTGCAATGTCGTTGAGCTGTTCACCCTTCATTCCGGTGGTGATGGAAGCGATGGGGTAAACCCTTGCATCCGCCTGTTTTGCACGCTCCAGAATATAAGAGAGCACCTCCGGGCAATCGGTAACGGGTTTTGTGTTCGGCATACAGCAGACACCGGTCACACCGCCTGCCGCAGCTGCCCGACATCCGGTCAGGATGTCCTCCTTATGGGTAAATCCCGGGTCACGCAGATGGACATGGATGTCCAGAAAGCCGGGAGCGGCACACAGTCCGCCGGCATCCAGCAGCTTTGCATCCTGTGCAATCGGGCTGTCTTTTAAATGAGCACCTACCTTTGCAATGCGCTCCCCTTCGATCAGGATGTCCCCGACAAAGTCCATCGCCGGCTGGCAGGATGGGTCGATGACCCTTGCGTTTGTAATCAGTAATTTTTCCACTTACAACATCCCCTCTTATCGCTCATATCGATTCCTGCGCTCTTTCCTCGCAGATGACCACCTGGTCTTCGCCGTCGTGCTCGGCAACCATCACCTTGACAAATTCATCCCGCGAGGTCGGCAGATTCTTTCCCACATAATCCGCTCGAATCGGCAGTTCCCGGTGTCCTCGGTCAATCAGCGCCGCCAGCTGAATGCTGCGCGCCCTGCCGCGTTGGAGGATGGCATCCATTGCTGCCCGCACCGTCCTGCCGGTGTAGATGACATCGTCCACCAGGATGATCTGTTTTCCCTCCACCGAAAAAGGCAGACAGGTTCGGTCCTGTGCGGGCTGGTCCTGGCGTTTGTCATCGCGGTAAGCAGTGACGTCCAGCACCCCGACCTCCACCTGAGTACCCTCCAGCTCATAAATGCGCTTTGCCACCCGCTGTGCCAGCTGTGCGCCGCGGGTCACGATACCGACAATACAAAGATTCCCCGCGCCCTTGTTGCGCTCGATGATTTCAAAGGAGATGCGGGTGATTGCCCGCGACATCGCCTTCTGGTCCATGATCTGGGTCTTTTCGACCAGCATATCCATCCTCCCCACACTGTTTTTCCGCCTTGCCTAAGGCAATAAAAAAAGCTGCCTGCGCCCTTACGGACAGCAGACAGCTGATTGTTCACCAATTCACAAAGGAAAGCGTTTTTCGGATCATTTTATCCCCATGCTTTCCCTTTCCGAATCACAGTTCGGCTCCCCAAAGTTTTTTCTTCTGCCTTACTTTGGAAAATGGCTACTTCCATCAAACTACCTTGCCAGCCTCACGGGACCGTCTTAAAGGATTTGCTTTCAGGATCGTTGGTAATGGTCCTCCTTTGCAGCAAATGAATCTGCATTGGATTTCTTTACAGAACAGTATACCCAATTCTTTTGGAAAAGTCTACTGTCCATCCGTCAAACCTCAACGGAAATTTTACTTTTTTTTAGTTATTTTGTATAAGGTTCTTCTGTAAAGAAGCGATGACCCCTGCGATCCGCCGGTCTATTAAATGCCAACAATTTCCTCATCTTCGTCCTGCTTTTTCTGTCTGCGCGGATCGTTTTGCCGGATATAGATGCTCAAAGCCTTGTCCATCTTAAACAGCACCCGCACCGATTTTGCGCAGATCAGCGCAATCATCGCTGCTGTTGCCGCCGTCGCGGTCACCGCCGCCAGTACGGAAAAGTTTTTTTCCTGCCATGCTTTTTTCATCATATCGTTTCCCTCCCGATTGAAATTGACAAAAGGGTATTTTCTTTCTTTTTATTATATCGCTTTTTCCTTCTTTTCGCAACCTGCAAAAGGAGACGGTCTGCATTTTTTTACAAAATCCTTTACAGACTGTTTTAAAATACAAAATTCTGTGGTAAAATAAATAGGTTATCATATTTATACCTTTGAGTTTCTTAATTTTACAGGTAGGAGTTCTTGCTATGAATAAAAAAATCTCTCTTGGCGCAGCTCTTGCGCTCATGCTCATCGTCACAGCCGTCACCTTTTCCATTACGATGATTTTTTCCCGCCAAACCTTTTCCACCACTGTTACCAACATTTCCGAGCGGGAAGCAATGTATGATAAGCTGGCGGAGATAGACAGCTATGTCCGCAAAAATTACTATGGCACCATCGACGAAAATAATCTGAATGACTATCTTTCCGTCGGATATATCGCCGGACTCTCTGACCGCTATGCCGCCTACTATTCCGCCTCTGACTACGCCAAACGCCAGCAGGAGGATGCAGGCAAGCTGGTTGGCATCGGCATCCGCGCTTCTAAAAGTGAAAGCGGCTTTATTCAGGTCAACGAGGTCTATCCCGACTCTCCGGCAGAGGATGCTCAGATCAAAGCCGGCGACCTGATTGTCAAAGTCAACGACATCGACGTTACCGCCGACACCTATGAAAGTGCTATCACCGAAATCGGCGGACAAGCAGGCACCAAGCTCAGCCTGACTGTCCGCAGCGACAACAAAGACCGTGAGATTGCCGAAATCACCCGACGGGTCGTTGTGACCCCAACCATCTATTCCCATATGATTGGCACCACCGGTTATGTCAAAATCACCGACTTCAACGAGAATACTTATGACCAGTTCAAAAAGGCACTGGAAAATCTGGTCGGCAACCAGGGTGCACAGTCGCTCATCTTCGATTTGCGCAACAACACCGGCGGTCTTGTGGACCCTGCCATCAAAATGCTGGATATGCTTTTGCCGGAAGGGGTCATTGCCACTGCAACCTACCGTGATGGCTCCACCGAGGTGCTGGGCAACTCCGATGCCAACTGCATTGATCTGCCGATGGCAGTTTTGACCAACGAAAACACCGCCAGTGCTGCCGAACTGTTCACCCAGGCACTGCGCGACTACAATGTTGCAAAATCGGTGGGCACCAACACCTACGGCAAGGGCGTTATGCAGGTTACCCACTCGCTCAAGGACGGCTCTGCCATCCGCATCACCATCGCCCAGTACAATCCGCCTAAGAGTGCAAACTACGATGGCGTGGGAATCAAACCGGATTACGAGGTCGCACTGACTGAAGAACAGCAGGCCATTTTTGATACCCTTGATGAAAATACCGACCCACAGCTGAAAAAAGCATTGGAAGTTGTTAATGCTGGAGCAGCTCCAAGTGAAACCACACCGGCACAGACCCAAACCACTGAACCTACCACCGGCAAAGATGCTGAAACCACCGAACCTGTCGAAAACAAAGACGGTGAATCAACCACACCTACCGAAGGTAGTGAAACGTCTGAATCTGCCGAAGGTCAAACCGATGAAACTGCCAAGCCTGCCGAAGGTGAAGAATAATCCCCTGTCATCCTTTGTAAAACAACAAACAAAGCCGACCGCAACAATCTGTGCGGTCGGCTTTGTTTTTACAACCATCATTCCTGCATCAGCAGTCCCAGCACGCGGGAATAAAAGGAAGTCGGGTCACTTTCAATCTGCTGTTTCACTCGCAGGCACTCGCCTTCGGTAGGCAGAAAGACGCTCATATCCAACAGGTCAGAGCCGATGTCCCGCAGCACCACCCGCAATGTCCATCCGTCCGTTGCCGGAGCAAAGGTGATTTCCACCTTGTCCATACACCGTTGGATTTCCATCAGGCGCTTTGCCTCTTCCAAAGCCTTCTCCCGAGCGCTTTTGGGAATCGTCTTATAGAAAGTCTGTGCGGTAACAGTGCCGCTTTCGGTCAAAGCAAGCTGCTGCTGTCCATCCTGTATCGAGCTGGTCAGCTGCCCGGTGCGCTCCAATTCGCTGACCGCCTCCACAAATTCAAAATAATTCACCAAGCCGGTGTTCTGAAAGATTTCACCCAGCTGCTCAAACAACAGCGGCTGTTTGAGGCTGTCCAGCAGATAGCACACCAGCAGCTTGACTTCAAAATCATTGGTCAATCCGCCCGGCTGCACACCGCCCACAAACGCATTGAAGGACATCCCGCACACCCCTTCATCCAAGTAGTTGAAAGTTTTTTCTGATTTCTTCCTTTTATTTTACACCATTTTTCACCATTTTAAAAGCCCATCCCGGCAGATTTTCCATCATTTTTTATCATTTACTGCACAAATCGCCGATAAATGTTCTTTGGTTATCTTGAACCTTCCTTTTTTATCGGCAAATTCTGACAGAAAACCTTACAACCTGGACAGCTGGTCGAGGATATTCTGCATCTTTCTTTGGGACACATAGCCGCCCGCATAATGGATAACATCCTTTAAAGGAATGGCATTTGCCATCGGCAGCATCGGGTGACGCATCACCATAGGCAGCTCCTTTTGCAGCATCGCCTTTGCCTGTGGATTTTGCAGCACCTCTCCTACGGTAATCTGATAGTTTTTTAAATTCATAACAGCGGCTCCTTTCCATTCTTAAACGTGTATGAAACGGTTTCCCTCTATCCTATGCTTTCTTTTTAAATTGGTGAGATGAAATATTGGTAACGATTTTATAAAAATTTTGCTCCGTACTTTTCCCCCGCAGAAAGATTCTGTATAATAAAGGCAGCACAATAAAATGGAGGTGTTCTGATGAAAAAGAAATGGTGGCTCCTGTTGACTGCTCTCCTTCTGCTTGGCAGCATCCTTTCCTGGACCGCTTTCCAAAGGGCGCACACCTTCACCCTCTCCGGCAGCGAGGAGATGAAATCCGAGCAGATACAGCCCTTGTTCCAAACCGTAAAGGTCAGCGGTGATTGTGATACCGACGTCGTGTTTACAGACACAAAAACCGGCGAGGAGTATCTCATCGGATATATCACGCATGGTGTATCCCAAACCATCCAATTACCTGCCGGCAGATGGTACACGGTGGAGGGTGCCGGAAACTTGCGCGTGGGTCCTGTGAAGATCAGAATCGAATAAGGCGGGAGTTTTCCAATATCAAGTAAACCGCTTGACATCCCTGTGCATCCTTTTGTTCGGCAAACGCCCACAATCCGCTTTGACAGGAGAGTCCAAAACGAAAATACTCAATGCCCTGTTCCCAATTCCTTTTTCATTTACAAGGAATTGGGGACAGGGCATTGAGTTTAAGGACAAATAATGCTATAATTTTGTCGTGTATCTTTATTTTATGATTTACCATTGCGGTATTGATAGACAGGAGGACAAAACGATATGGACGAAAATCAGAAAAAACCATTTTATATCACCACGCCGATCTATTATCCATCGGATAAGCTGCACATCGGTCACACCTACTGCACTGTAGCCACCGACACAATGGCTCGCTACAAACGCTTGCAGGGCTATGATGTTATGTTCCTGACCGGCACTGACGAGCACGGTCAGAAAATCGAGGACAAGGCAAAGGAAGCCGGTGTCACCCCTAAACAGTTTGTAGACAACATCGTCGAGGGTCCACGCGGCGTTTTGGATTTGTGGAAGCTGATGAACATTTCCAACGACCGCTTCATCCGCACCACCGATGACTACCACGAACTTTCGGTACAGAAAATCTTCAAAAAGCTGTACGAAAAAGGAGACATCTACAAAGGCAAGTATGTCGGCAAATACTGCAAGCCCTGCGAATCCTTCTGGACCGAGACCCAGCTGGTGGACGGCAAATGCCCGGACTGCGGACGCCCGGTCGTAGACGCCGAGGAAGAGGCTTACTTCTTCCGTCTTTCCAAGTATGCTGACCGCATCCAAGACCTGCTGGAAAACACCGACTTTTTGCAGCCACGCAGCCGCGTCAACGAGATGATCAATAACTTCATCAAACCCGGTCTGGAGGACCTGTGCGTTTCCCGTACCTCCTTCAGTTGGGGTGTACCGGTCGATTTTGACCCGGGACACGTCGTATATGTTTGGATCGACGCACTTTCCAACTACATCAACGCGCTGGGCTATGAGAACGACCGCTACCACGATTTCGATAAATTCTGGCCGGCAGATGTCCACTTTGTCGGCAAGGAGATCGTTCGCTTCCACTCCATCATCTGGCCTGCTATCCTGATGGCGCTCGACCTGCCGCTGCCAAAACACGTCTATGGTCACGGCTGGCTGCTGCTGGACGGCGGCAAGATGAGCAAATCCAAGGGCAACGTGGTGGACCCGTATGTGCTGGCAGAACGCTACGGCGTGGACGCGCTGCGCTACTTCCTGCTGCGGGAATTCCCATTCGGCTCGGACGGCAACTTCTCCAACGAGGCGCTCATCAGCCGCATCAACATCGACCTTGCAAACGATTTGGGCAACCTGCTCTCCCGCTCGGTTTCGATGGTGGAAAAATACTTCGGCGGCACCCTTCCTGCCGAGCATCAGGCTGACCCAATCGACGAAGAGCTGGTCGGCATGATTTCCTCCCTGCGTGAAAAGTATGAGGAGCAGATGGAGCACTATGCCTTCCAGAATGCGCTGGCAGAGGTGTTCAAGGTCATCTCCCGCACCAACAAATATATCGACGAAACCGCTCCGTGGGCGCTGGGCAAGGATGAAAGCCAGAAAGCCCGCTTAGCCTGCGTACTGTATAATCTGCTGGAATCGCTGCGTGTATCCGCTGCCCTGCTCACTCCGTTCATGCCGGAAAGTGCAGAGAAGATTGCACAGCAGATCGGCGCTTGTGCAGAAGATGTTTCCTATGAAAATGCCGGCAGATACGGCGTTCTGCCAAAGGATGTGACCGTACACAAGGGCGCAACCCTCTTCCCTCGCATTGATATGCAGAAGGAGCTGGAAGAGCTGGCAGCCCAGCAGGCAGCCGCTCACCCACAGCTGCCAAAATATGAAGGTGTCGCTGAACTGACCGACATTGAGCAGTTTGGTAAAATTGATCTGCGGGTCGCACAGGTCAAATCCTGCGAGCCAATCAAGCGTGCAAAGAAGCTGCTCAAGCTCCAGCTGGACGACGGATTCGAAGGCGGCAGACAGGTCGTTTCCGGCATCGCTCCCTGGTACAAACCGGAGGACCTGATCGGTAAAAAGGTGATTGTCGTTGCAAACCTCAAGCCTGCCAAGCTGTGCGGCGAGGAATCCTACGGCATGATTCTGGCAACCGACCTCGATGAAAAAACCGTTCGTGTCATCTTTGTAGACGACTCTATCCCGAACGGCTGTAAATTAAGATAACTTCCTTTCGCGCAAGGGTTTTCCCTTGCGCGATTGTTCTAAAAAGACCCTTTTCCGTTTTTAGAAGAAAGGAGTTGCTCCAAATGCTCACCATCCAACAGGCAAACGAACAACTACAGACCGCTTATCAGAAAAATCCCGGTCCATGGGTCGAACACAGCCGTTCGGTAGCAGAAAACGCCCGACGGATTGCCGAGCACACTGACTGCATCGACCCGGACACCGCCTACACGATGGGATTGCTGCACGACATCGGACGAGCTGCCGGTGTCAGTGGAATCCGCCACATCTTTGACGGGTATGACCGGATGATTGCACTGGGTCAACCAACGATCGCCCGCATCTGTCTGACCCACTCCTTCCCGCTCAAGAACATCCGCGCCTTTCAGGGAAGCTTTGACTGTTCAAAGCAGCAGCTTGCCTTTTTGCAGCGCTTTCTGGACAGCTGCTCGTATGACAACTACGACCGGCTGATTCAGCTGTGCGATGCCCTTTCGCTGCCAAGCGGAGCCTGCATCCTGGAAAAAAGGCTGGTGGATGTGGCGCTGCGCCACGGGATCAACGATCTTTCTCTCGAAAAATGGAGTGCTTTTTTGCAGCTAAAACAGCACTTTGACCGCCTGTGCAGATGCAACCTCTACACGCTTCTTCCCAACGTGCTGGAAAATTCGTCGGTTGATCTGATTTAACCTTTTAATCACAGCATCTTTTTTACAAGTGGAAGCTTCAAAAGAACTGTGCTGATTCCAAGACAAACTGAGAAAGTCAAAAGGGTAACCAACGGAACTGCACACCAGGTATTCCAAGTCAAGCTGTTGATTCCGGCACGATCCAGACGTTCCAAAACAAACGGATGAAGCAGGTAGATTCCCATGGTGGCTTTTGAAACAAAGGCAACTCTCCCTGACCACCTTCCCTGTACTCTTTCTGCTCCGATATTTTTAAACAGTAAAAACAGGCATATTGCCTCCAGACAAACCGGAAGGCAAAAATACCCATAAAAAATACCTGCGGGCTGTCCTTTCTGAATGGCATCCATCTGTCCGAGCAGGGTAAAAACAGCGATGCTGCCCAGCAGTGTCAGCAGCAGCCACCGGCTTGGAATTTTTTTCTTCCAGCGATGCTCCAGAAAATATCCCAGCAGAAAATACCCTGAATAAAAAGCTAAATTGGGCAGTTTGGTTTTGAGCAGCACCTGTATCGAAGGATTCGGATACACAAAAACTGTAAGAGTGGATTTGAGAATCCCAAACAAACCAAACAGCACCAGAAGATAATACAGCCCTTTCCCCTCTTTCATCCTTGTGCCGGCGTACAACAGTGGAACCATCAGATAAACCTCAATCATTTTGGGTAAAAACCACAGATGATATTTTCCATTGACCACCGCTGTAAAAATCTGACCGGCATCCGCGTGAAAAAAGGCAGGCAGCCCGATGGCATCTACTGCATACAGCACCGACCAAACCAACCAGACAACTGCCAAATGCAGGACATTTTTCCCCAGCAGCTTGTTGAGCGGCAGTTCCTTTGCCAGCAGAAATGCACCGCTGAGCATAAAGAACAGCGGGACACAGCTTCTGACTGCGCTGTCAAACAGATTCAGTGCCATCCATTGTTCTGTCTGCGGCTGTATTTTATCCCAGTAAAATGCGCTGACGTGCAGCATGACCACCATAAAGCTTGCAAAAATCCGCAGCAGGTCATAATGAAGTTGACGTGTAGACGATATTTGATTCATAGCTTGCCCTCTTCCTCTTTTTTCCTTTGATTATACCACATAAACTAATCCTTTACCATCACTTGCAAGGAGGTCCCTTTATGCAAAATATTTTTGATTCCCACGCACACTATGATGACCCACGCTTTGACGAGGACCGCGATGCGCTGCTGGGCTCGATGGCAGAGCATGGCGTGCGCGCTATTATGAACGTCGGCAACACCACCCATGCCAACCTAGCCGGCATCGAGCTTGCCAAACAATACCCCTTTATCTACTGCTCCATCGGCATCCACCCGGACCAGGCAGCGGAAATCGCCGCACAAAATTCCCGGGAATATCTGGACGTCATTGCCCGTCAGCTTTCCTACGAAAAAGCGATGGCTTTAGGAGAAATCGGACTGGATTACTACTACGACGATGCCTCTCCGCGGGATGTCCAGCGCAAAATTTTTGAAGAGCAGCTCGCCCTTGCCAAGGATTTGGACGTGCCGGTCATCATCCACAATCGGGATGCTCACCAGGACACACTGGAGCTGCTCAACAAATACCGTCCCAAGGGCATCGTGCACTGCTTTTCCGGCTCGGCAGAGGTCGCAAAGGAGATGCTGCGGCTGGGGATGTACATCGGCTTCACCGGTGTCATCACCTTCAAAAATGCCCGTCGGGCGGTAGAAGCTGCCGCAGAGGTTCCTCTCGACCGCCTGCTGATTGAAACCGACTGCCCTTACATGGCTCCTGAGCCGTTCCGCGGCAAGCGGTGCGACTCGACCATGCTGACTCAGATGGCACAAAAATTGGCAGAAATCAAGGGCGTAGAACCACAGCAGCTTGCTGACCAAACCTTTGCCAACGCCTGCACCGTCTACGGTATCCGCTGACAGCCGCTCTGTTTTGACAGCCGCCGTACTTTCGCTGTATTTTCTGTCGCAAAGTCTTGACACTGGTAGAATATGGCGCTATAATGAGGGTACTGTAAAAATTCAAAGAGAAAGGATGCGTTACCCATGCGTAAAATCGCAGCTCGTCTTTTGACGTTTCTTTCTGCCTTTGCAGCTTCCTTTTTTGCACTGACTCCTGTTGCATTTGCAGCAAGCAACCCGAACACCGGCGATAACAACATGGTCCCGCTGGTCATCGGTCTGCTGGTCGTTTCTGCCATCGTGATCGTTGTCCTGCTGGTCATCTCCGGCAAAAAGAAAAAACGCTGATTGAAACTCAAAACCCAAAAGAGCCTGATGGATTTTCCATCAGGCTCTTTTTTCTGTTAAAATTTCCCGGAGCTGCCGCTGTAACTGCCGCCCGACGAGCTGGAAAAACTGCCGCCGGAGGAACCGGAGCTGCCGTTATCCCTTTGAATCGTCCTTCTGGTGGTAAAGCTGTGGACAAAGCGGTCCTCCCTGCGGTGCAGCTGGATCCGACTTTTGCCCATATAGCGGGAGGCGCTGACGGCGCTGCCTTCAATGCGCGGGTGCATCCAGACCAAGGTGCCGACGCTGATCAGGGCGACCACTGCACCCACACCCAGCGAAACACCCACGATTTTACCCACCGGCTTGACCCCGTAGTTGACGATGGTGTCTTCTGCCTGTGCAAGAAAAATTTCCATCGCCCGCTGGTAATTGCCGTCCCCCAAAGGGTCAAGGACGCTGTCCACCATCGCATTGGTCTTTTTGACCGGAAAATAATCCTCTGATGCTTGCGGCGTTGCCACTGCGACCTCTCTGCCGCCCATGTCGATACCCAGCAGGATGGCTTTTTGGTTGTCGCTTCCGCCTGCCAGCTCATACTGGTCCGCAAGGTATCGGCGCACCTCCAACCCGCCGGTGGAGGTGGTAGTTTTGATAAAGACGATGAAGCCGGTTTGATCTGCCAGCTGCTGTGCCTGTGTCTGAAGCTGCTCAAGCTGCTGCTCGTCCAACAGCTGTGCGTCGTCCTCCACCTTTGCCCAGGCAGCTGCCTCCACTGTACCTGCCGCTGACACCGCCAGAGGACAGCAGAAGAGCAGCAGTACAAGCAGAGTAAAACAACATCCTTGTATCCGTTTTAGCATAACAGCAGCCCTCCTATCGTACCCAGCAGGGTGATGGCTGCCGTGATCAAAGCGGTCAAACCTGCTGCCCGCAGCCAGCTCAACGGCAGATCGCCCACCATCTTGCCGGTCTGTCCGTTCATCGCAAACAGGTAGTCCTTTCCGTGGTAGCGGGTGTACAGCAGCCATACCGGCAGCATGACATATTCGTCGGTTGATTTGATAATGTCTGCCGTATGCGAAAGCACATTCAGCACCGCATAGCCGGTACAGCTTTTGCGCAGCTGCTGCTCGGCACTTTCCTCGATGCGCTCCTTCATCCGCTGATAGCAGCCGGATTTGTCCGCATCGTACCGCTGCGCGAAATATCCCGACAGGTAGGACATATCAAATTTGCGCAGCTCCCGAAAGGAAAACGGTTCCAACGCATCCATCATCGCATCGTCCATCTTTTTAGAGGCATCGGTCGGCAGATTGTGGTAGGTCAGCGCTCCTTCGCGCACAACATCGTAGACATCGGTTCGGGTGTACTCGGTATCGCCGCGCACCCTGACCGATACACGGTTGCCCTGTGCGTGCAGCGAAGCGTTGACATAGCAATCGTGCAGCCAGAAGGGAACATAGATACCGGTCACCTTTTTGATGTGTGCCTTGCTGGTAAAATCCTTCGGCAGCAGCGGCTTCTTGCGGCACAGGGCAAACAGCGCCTCCTCTGCCGCTTTTTTGTCCAGCTTAAAAGGAATCAGACGCTTTGGCTCAAAGCTGTCCTCCAGCCGCCCTGCCAGCACCGTCGGACTGCCGCAGAAGGTGCAGAAGGTCGCAACAGTGCTGTCGTCGGTGATCAGCTGCGCGCCGCAGTTAGGACAGTGGTAGCACATCTGTCCGCCTGCCGGCTGCTCCTGCTGCTCTTCTTCCTCCTTTTTCTTTTGCTCGTCGGTCATCTGCTCCAGCTGCTCTTTTTCAAAGGAGCTCAAGCAGAATTTGCAGTCCCAGCGCTGGGTTTCGCTGTTAAATTCCAGCGGTGCGCCGCAGTTGGGACATTGATAGACCACAGCCTCCATACCTTGTCCTCCTTTTCTATCCTGCGCCTAGCTCAATTTTGCTCCGCACTCGGGACAAAACCGCACTGTGCTGCCCGACCATCCGCACTGCGGACAAACCGAGCCGGATGGCTTAGGTTTTCCACATTCCATGCAGAATTTTCCGGTGTTGCGGGTCCCGCAGCTGCACACCCACGAGGATGGGTCCGCCTTGGGCTTTCCACACTCGGTGCAGAATTTACCGGTGTTGTGCGCTCCGCAGCTGCACACCCAGCCATCCGTCTGGCGGTCTGCCGTTCGGGACTGCGCCTCCAGATTCTGCTGCACCTGGTTTGCACGGCTGGCTGCTGCCACAAAGCCTCCGCCCTGCTGCATACCCATATTCATATTCATAAAACCGACCGAGGCGCCCGCCCGATTGGAACCGGCTGCTTCCATACCCCCGATTGGACCCGGCTGCTTCCATACCGCGCGCTACTGCACCCTGCACATAGCCTTCGCGGATGGTCGGGTCGGAGAGCATCGCACCCTGATTGCGCATATCAATCAGCTTTTTGGACTGTTCATCGTAGGAGATAGAATTGATGCCCACCGACTCGATGGACATCCCCCGCTTTTCCTTCCAGCTTTCGTCCAGCACCTCGCCCATATATTTTGCCAGTTCCATCGCTTTGGAGGTGACATGGGAGATGCGGATGCCATCCACCGACATCCGATTGACTGCGGTCTGGAAGGCGGTCAGAAATTCCGCTACATACAGCTTCTGGATGTCCTCGATGGTGACCATATCTCGGTCGTGCGGGATCGCCTCAGCATAAAAGCGAATCGGGTCGGTGATACGGATAGAGAAATAGCCATTGGTGCGCAGGTAAAGCTCCGCATTGTAAAAGCTGTCAAAATAGTTGATGGGTGTCGGTGTACCAAAAGCAATTCCCTTGATCTCCTGAAGATTGATGAAATATGCCTTTTGCGAGCGGGACGGCACACCGCCAAAGCGCAGGCGATCAAAACTTTCCTCCAACGCCTGGGAAAAACTGCCGGAAAAAGCCGAAGGAGTCGCCTGATTGTCCACCTTGTAGTAGCCCGGCTCGGTGGTAAAATCGACAATCCTGCCGCCGTCCACCAGCAGCATACACTGGTTGACACCCACCTCGATGAGGGAACCGTCACTGATGTAGTCTGCGCTGCCCTTGGTGTTGGCGTTCCTGCGGTCCCTTCCGCGCACTGCAACGCCTGCCGACATCACCGTTCGATCATCCATTTTTCCTGCTCGAATATATTCCAGCCACTGATCGGCAAAACCGGAGCCAATCGAGCTGATTGCTGCTTTGATGATTCCCATACTGTTCCACCTTTCCCTGCCGCTGTATTGCAACGGCTCTTCATTGTTGTTCTGCTGTTCAAGCACCCATGTACACCTGTTTACAGGTGGTTTTATTATATCACATCCTGTAACTGCTTTCAATTTTTACATATTGCTATTTTGGAACAAATTCTTGACAAAATGTAGAAAAAGTGAGCAAATTCTTTTACAAAACGACTATTGTAATTCGTAAGAGTATCCTTTACAATAGTAATTAAGTTCTTAGAATTTTATCGCCGAAAGGACTGATGAAGGGATGTCGATTTGGAATCCGTTTCAAAAGGACCGTGACCTGCAACAAATTGAACAGCTGTACCGCCAATATCGCGAGCCTTTGTGGCGGTATGCCTACAAACTGCTGCACGACGAACATCTTGCACAGGACGTGGTGCAGAGCGTTTTTATAAAAGCCATTGAAAAAAGTCAGCTGATTTCCTCCTTAGACTGTAACAAAGCCAAAGCATATTTCGTCATTATGGTAAGGAACCTCTCCTATACCCTCTACCGGCAGCAGAAACGCCATCCGGCGATTCCCTTTGAAGGGCTGGAAGAGCTGTTTGCCGACACCGACGACGACCCGGAGCAGACGCTCATCCGCCGCTGTGAGCAGGAGCAGGTCCATCAGGCGCTCGAACAGCTGCATGAATCCTACCGCGATGTGCTGTCGATGAAATATCTGTACAGTATGTCGGACGAGGAGATTGCATCGGTTCTAAATATCAAGCCCGCCAGCGTGCGTGTGGTGGTGCATCGGGCGCTCAAGTCACTGAAAAAGAACTACCATCTGAGAGAGGAGGGAGAAATCAAATGAAATCATCAGAACATCAACCGGAGCCGCTACAAAACTCTCTGAATGACGACCTTCATTTGATCGACCAGCAGTTTGAACAGCTTCTTCTCCGGCAGCACGCTGTCGAGCACGTCCGCAGGCAGGCAGATGCCCTTTCCCGTCTGACCGGCTGCGAGGACCCTCTTTCCGGTGACACAGAAGGAGAAGACGAGGAAAGCTCCTTCCCTTCTCCCGACTTTTCCGCTCTGGATGAGGCAATCTTTCAACAGCTCGACCAAACCCAAAAGAAGCGCAACCGTTCCCGATTTTTTCGATACACCCAAAAAACAGTTCGTGTCGCTGCCAGCTTTCTGGTGGTTGCTCTGGCAGGCTTTTCCGTTCTCTTCTTTTCGGTGGACGCTGTCAAGCTCAATGTCATCGACTTCATCGTCCGTTCCCACGAGGTTGCCACCGAATTTCACATCGAGGATATGCTGGGAAATGTGCCTGAACAGATTCCTGAGCTGAATGAATCGGACTTTATGGAGCCGACCTACATCCCTTCCGGCTTTTCCCAAAACTCTGCCTACTTTATGACCGGTCACGGCTACATCGTCTATGAACGTCCCGGCTGTGAGTATCTGCTCAACTACTCCTGCATGACCCTCAACACCTTTTTATCGCTGGATACCGAGGACTGCATTTCTGAGCAGCTTTCGGTCAACGGCAACAAAGCGTATCTTTACACCAAATTCCGCGGTCCCATGGAAGGGCACTGCTCCCTGATTTGGCACGACGGCAGGTACATCTATCTGATTTCCGGTCCTGTCAACAAAAAGGAGATTGTAAAGATGGCAGAAAGTATCGGATAAATTTCTGATTGCTGAAGTTTTCTTTCCCCTTCTTTCGTTCTATCATCATAAGGCTTTGTATGTAAACTCTCATCATATCAGGAAAAGAGGTATCAGTATGTCCAATCTGTTATTACTCGCATTGTTTTCCCTTCTCTGTGTCGGTCAATGGTATCTTGCCAGACACTCCGATTCCCCTTTGTGCTATCTTCCTACCGGATTTTATCTGCTGATTGTCGGGATTGCTTCCATGCGGACGATAACAGACGATACCTTCTCGGTACGGGCTGCCGTGCTGCTGATTGGAGCTTTGGTGCTGCTGTTGGCAGTCAGTGCCATCGCCAAGCTGCTGCGTCGTCGGGATATGCCCGCCTCCAGACCTTCGGCTGATTCCGTCCGACCCGCCGCTTCATAACGATATTCCCTCAAGACTTCTTTTATAAACCGAAAA
>FR880243.1:16905-20518 GCA_000435195.1 Clostridium sp. CAG:169
CAGAGGCGGGAAACTAGCAGCCCATTTCCTCTCTTACTTCTTTGAAGCATTTTACGATGAAGTCGATGTCCTCTTTGGTATGGCTTGCGCAAACCTGAGTACGGATTCTTGCTTTGCCCTTTGGAACAACCGGGTAGGAGAATGCTACGACGTAAACGCCTTTTGCTCTCATGCGCTCTGCAAACTGAGCAGCTTTTACCTCGTCATACATCATAACAGGTACGCATGGGTGGGTGCCAGGGATGATGTCGAAGCCTTCTTTTACCAGCAGATCGCGGTAGTAAGCGGTGGTTTCTTCCAGATGGTCACGCAGCTCGGTGCTTTCCTCGAGCATATTGAACATCTCGATGCTTGCGCCTACGATGGCTGGAGCCAAGGAGTTGGAGAAGAGGTATGGACGGCTTCTCTGTCTGAGCAGGTCGATGATTTCTTTACGACCGGAGGTGTAGCCGCCGGATGCGCCGCCGAGTGCTTTGCCCAGGGTGCCAGTGATGATGTCAACACGACCCTCTACACCACAGTGCTCTGCAGTACCACGACCATGTTTACCTACGAAACCAACTGCATGGCTGTCGTCGACCATAACCAGAGCATTGTATTTGTCTGCCAGGTCGCAAACGCCCTTCAGGTTGCAGATGATACCGTCCATGGAGAATACGCCGTCGGTAGCAATCAGTTTGATTCTTGCGCCAGCTTCGTCAGCCTCTTTGAGTTTTGCCTCGAGGTCTGCCATGTCGTTGTTTTTGTAACGGAATCTCTTTGCTTTGCACAGACGAACACCGTCAATGATGGAAGCGTGGTTGAGCTCATCGCTGATAACTGCATCGTCAGCAGTCAGGATGGTCTCGAACAGACCGCCGTTTGCATCGAAGCAGGAGGAGTACAGGATGGTATCATCGGTGCCCAGGAAGCCGGAAATCTTCTTCTCGAGCTGTTTGTGAATATCCTGGGTGCCGCAGATGAAACGAACGGAAGCAACGCCGTAACCTCTTTCATCATAGGTTCTCTTTGCAGCGTCAATCAGTCTCTGGTTGTCGCCCAGACCCAGGTAGTTGTTTGCACACATATTGATAACGGTTCTGCCGTCCTCCAGCTGAACCTTTGCGCTCTGTGGAGAAACGATTGGAACCTCACCTTTGAAAAGGCCTGCTGCTTTGATGTCTTCGACTTCTTTGGTGTAGATGCTCAAAATGTCGTTTTTACGTGCCATTTCTGAATCAACCCTTTCTGTTTATATTGGTGTATCGAATTAGCAATCCTGAGACTGTGCTTCGAGCTTATCGATGTCCTCCCAGTTGAGGATAACTTTACCGGACTGACCGGAAATCATAGCGTCAAAGCCCTTCTTATAGTCTTTGATGTTCATTCTGTGGGTGATGATGCCGGAAATATCCAGACCAGCCTCCAGCATGGTGGTCATCTTGTACCAGGTATCCCAAACCTTACGTCCGTAGATACCGCGGATGTTCAGACCGTTCCAGATGATGGTCTCCCAGTTGACGCCAACGCCCGGTTTCTGGATACCCAGCAGAGCGATGTTACCGCCGTGTTTCATGTTGGCAATCATGTCGTTAAGAGCAGGAGCTGCACCGGACATCTCCAGACCAACGTCGAAGCCTTCCTTCATACCAAGTTCTGCCATAACGTCAGGCAGTTTTTCTTTGGTCAGGTTGACGGTTCTGGTTGCACCGAGCTTCTTTGCCAGCTCCAGACGGTATTCGTTCAGGTCGGTGATAACAACGTGTCTTGCGCCGGAGAATTTTGCGATAGCAGCTGCCATGATACCGATTGGACCTGCACCGGTAATCAGAACATCCTCACCGAGCATATCGTAGGACAGGGCGGTGTGGGTAGCATTGCCGAATGGATCGAAAATTGCATACATCTCTTCTGGGATGTTCGGGTTGGTTGGCCATACGTTGGAAGCAGGGATAACCAGGTACTCTGCAAAGCAGCCGTCACGGTTTACACCAACGCCCTTTGCGTTCTGGCAGTTTTCCTTGTGACCTTCCAGGCAGTTACGGCAGGTACCGCAGGTGATGTGACCCTCACCGGATACGATGTCGCCAACCTTGAAGCCCTGAACGCCGGAACCAACCTCTACGATTTCACCGACATATTCGTGACCAGCGGTCTGACCAACAGCGATAGTGTGCTGTGCCCACTCGTTCCACTGGTAGATGTGAACGTCGGTACCGCAGATTGCGGTTTTATGGATTTTGATCTTGACGTCATTGGTGCCAACCTCTGGAATTTCGACCCGTTTGAGGGCAAGTCCAGGAGCCGCTTTTTCTTTTACAAGAGCCCACATTTTGTTGTCGTTCATTGTAATCTCCCTTTCTATATTTCTCTTCTTGTTTTCTTGATTCCTTCTTCCACTTTTTTGTACTGCGGAAAAAGGATATATGTCTTTCTCTAACGCACACTCTTATTGTTGTGTGCTTGTTTCAGATACATAATAGCATTATTCAAAATGCTTTTCAAGCGATTTTGATGAAGGTTTTTTGATTTGACTCGTTTTTGTAAAATCCTCACCATTTTTATGGTTTATTCTTATTCAATACTACAAAATCCACCTCGGTGTAGACCAGCCTGCCGTTTACCCGCTCCGATTTCATCAGACTCACCCGTTCCACCGGCATCTGCACCGACGGCAGGTTTTTCGAGAAAGTTTTTAGCTCAAATCCCTCTTCCAGCAGCACTTCCCTACCCAAGGTCAGGTGCGCAGCAAAGGGACGGTCCTCCAGTTTAAAGCCCTCCTGCTCCAACGTTTGCCGAACCTGCTGCGCCAGAGCCTCCAGCTGTGCATTTTTAGCAATTCCCGCCCACAGGATGTCCCCTGTGCTGCGGCGAAATCTGCCGACTCCTGCGGTAGAGATAACAAACGGTTCTGCCTGCACCTGGTGCAGCGCACGTTTTGCCTGCGCCGCTTTACCGGTTTCTCCAATAAAACTTAAAGTCAAATGAAGGTTTTCCCGGTGGCTGAAGCGACCTTCCTGTGTATGCGGTCGAACTGAGTCGATGAACTGAATCAGTGCATCCTTCATTCGGTCTTCCAACTGAAGAGCAACAAACAATCGCATCGGCATCCCCTCCCCCATCTCTTCTTAATGTTAGTATACCGCCTTTACCAAGCAGGAGCAAGTATCCTTTTGCTTTTTTAGTGACTCTGCCCATACTAATTCATATTTTATTTACAAAGGCTTGACAACAATTCGTCTCTATGCTACCCTAAAGGTAATTCACAGTTTAACTTTGTCGGGTGCGGGAAAAGAAGCTTATGATAACTTCTTTTTCTGAGAATAGGGAAGTCGGGAGATGCCCGCGCAGTCACCACTGCTGTACCGGAACAGAACAGGAAATTTTTCCACTGCCTCCCCAAGGGCGGGAAGGAATCCTGTTTGCTTAAAGCCGAAGCCAGAAGACCTGCCCCGCAAAGTAGTTGCTCCTGCTATGGATGATGGTTGGCGCAAAAATTGGGAATCCGGTGGGTTTCCCTGTTTTATTGTGCCTTTCGGAAATTTCTGTTCCGAAAGGTTTTCTTTTTTGAAACAGGAAAACTGCCGGCAGATTAAATTTGTGAACTGCGGCTCCCCCTGCCGCGGTTCTGCCC
>FR880243.1:20554-24472 GCA_000435195.1 Clostridium sp. CAG:169
AAGGGCGGAAAGGACGGTTATCCGCTATGAAGAAAACCGAAAAAAGACTGTTTGCCTTTAGCATCGCCGCTGCCATGCTGTTTGTCATGCCCAGCAGCGCCAGCGCTATGCACATCATGGAAGGCTACCTGCCCATGGGTCACGCCATTGCCTGGGGTGCGTTGTGTCTGCCATTTTTGGTCGCAGGCTTTATCTCCATCAAAAAGACCATCTCCCAGCACCGCAAAGCACTGCTGATTTTGGCGATGGCAGGCGCTTATGCCTTTGTACTGTCTGCTTTAAAGATTCCCAGTGTCACCGGCTCCAGCTCCCATCCTACCGGCACCGGTCTGGGCGCTATCCTGTTTGGACCTTCTGCCATGAGCGTCATCGGCATCATTGTTCTGCTCTTCCAGGCGCTGCTGCTGGCACACGGCGGTCTGACCACTTTGGGCGCCAACACCTTCTCGATGGCGATTGCCGGTCCTTTCCTCAGCTATGGCATCTACCGCCTTGGCAGAAAGCTGAAAATCAATAAATCGGTCTGTGTCTTCCTTGCAACCTGTCTGGGCGACCTGTTCACCTACTGTGTCACCAGCGTGCAGCTTGGTTTTGCACATCCGGCTGCCGAAGGCGGCGTAATGGCTTCCATCACCACCTTCATGGGCATCTTTGCTGTTACCCAAATCCCACTGGCTATCGTCGAAGGTCTGCTGTCGGTCGTTGTTATCCTTGCGCTGGAGTCCTATGCTTCCAGTGAGCTGGGCGAACTTGCCTATTCCCAGTATTAAGCAACCACATAATATAAGGGAGGAAGATTCCATGACAAAATCTGTTAAAATCACCATTGCAGTTCTGCTGCTTTTATGTGTCATCATTGCGGTATTCCCGCTGATGAGTATTAAAGATTCCGAGTTTGGCGGCGCGGACGGCGCTGCGGAAGAAGCCATCAGCGAAATCGACCCCGGCTATGAGCCATGGGCAGAAAGCATCCTCGAACCACCCGGCGGCGAAACCGAAAGCCTGCTGTTCTGCTTGCAGGCAGCGCTCGGCTCCGGTGTTCTGTTCTTCGGCTTTGGTTATCTGGTTGCCAGAAAGAAATATAAAAAGGATTAGTTCCGCTTCATTCGGGCGAAGGGAGACCTCACCTTTAAAAAAGGCAGGTCCTCTTTCGCCCCTTTTCCGTTTGTTTTGAGCGCCCTGCTCCCCCTTTCAGAAAGGAAATCACCTCTATGATCCTGTTTGACAAGCTCTCCTACTCTTCACCGGTGCGGCAAACCAGCCCTGCTCTCAAATCTCTGTTCGCAGTCGGCTCTTTGGTCATCTGTGTCAGCTTCCGTCAGGTCAGCGTCTGTGTGTTGGTCCTGTGCTGCATGGCAGCCTGTACCTTACAATTTGCCAATGTCACACCCCGCCGCTACCTGCGCTTTTTGCTGGGACCGCTGGTGTTTCTTGCCCTCAGCTCGGTCGCTGTCCTCTTTTTTGTATCCTCCTCTCCACAGGAGCTGTTTTCCTTCCGGCTGTTTTCCCGTTATATTGGTATCAGCCGCCTTTCCTTTTCCAACTGGTACTCGCTGATGGCGGTGGCATTTTCCGGTGTCTCCTGCCTGTATTTTCTCATCCTGACCACGCCGGTCACCGACCTGCTGGCTGTGCTGCGGCGGCTGCACTGCCCGTGGCTGCTGCTGGAGCTGATGCTTTTGATCTACCGCGCCATCTTTGTGCTGCTGGACATTGCAAGCGCCATCCAGACTGCGCAAAATTGCCGACTGGGCAATCGCACCTTCCGCTCCAAGCTCAGCTGTATGGGACAGATGCTCTCGGTCCTGTTGGTACGCTCGCTCAAAAAGTCCTCGCTATTGTATGATGCGATGGAAAGCCGGCTGTACGACGGCAAAATCCAGGTGCTGGAAGAAACTCAACCAGCCCGACCTCTGGCTTGGGCTGCCTGCTGCGGCTGGCTTATCCTTTGCACCGTTCTGTGTATTCTGTTGCCATAAATCCGAAGGAGGACTGTTTGATGAACGATATTCTCATGCAGGTGCGCGACCTGTCCTACCGCTATGAAGACCAGACTCTTGCCCTCGACAAGGTCAATCTGGATATTCGGCGCCATGAGCGTCTTGCCATCATGGGCAGCAACGGCTCGGGTAAATCCACTCTCTTTCTCAACCTCAACGGCGTTTACAAACCCACCTCCGGGCAAATCCTGTACGAAGGCAAGCCTCTCGACTATTCCCGCAAGGGTCTATTGCAGCTGCGCCGCAACGTCGGCATCGTCTTTCAGGACCCGGACAATCAGCTGTTTTGCGCCAGCGTTGCCGGAGAAATTTCCTTTGGTCTGTACAACCTCGGTCTGGAGGAGGAAGAAATCCGCACACGGGTAAACCAGGTGTGCGACCGCCTTTCCATCACTCCTTTTCGCACAAAACCGACCCACTTTTTAAGCGGTGGGCAAAAAAAGCGGGTATCCATCGCAGACATTCTGGTGATGGGACCGCAGCTGCTCATCTTGGACGAACCGTTCAGCGCACTGGATCCAAAGCACGCACGGATGATCGACGATATTCTGGAGCAGCTGGCACAGGAGGGCATCACCGTCGTCATTGCCACCCACAACACCGACCACGCCTACCGCTGGGCGGACCGCGTTGTCCTGCTCAACAATGCGCATATTCTTGCACAAGGCTCTCCCGAGCAGATTTTCTCCGACCATGACCTTCTCTCCCAAGCCAATCTGGAAGCACCGCAGATGCTGCGGGTGCGCGATGTGCTGGCGAATCAGGGTCTGCTTTCCTCCGATTGTTTTCCGAAAACGCCCGAACAGCTGGCAGAGCTGTTGGGTCAGAAGAAGTAAAAAAGATAAATTCTCTCTTGTATTTTATCCCTTTTCTTTTTATAATAAGAAAAAGACCATTTTAATCAAGCGACGGGAGGAGATTTTTTGATGAAAGGCTTTTCGATCACCGGACTGATCCTCGGCATCATTGCAACCGCAGCAGGAACTGCTGCCATCGTGATGAGCGCCATCGGTCTTGCAAAATCCAGACCGCGTGAGTTTTAACAACAGCGCCAAAAGGTCCCTTTCTCGGGGACCTTTTTTTCTATCCTTTTTCATACACCTTCCCTTTTGCAAATGTTACGGTTTCCTTCCCAAAAGCGGTCTGATTTTTGGCATCTGAAGCAAACGGGTTTCCTTGAAAAGCATCATAGAATGCTGTATAATAAATAGCTGGATTGATTTTTCATGTAAACATAAATTTTTGAAAGCGAGGCGTGGAAGTTATGCAAAAAATTGGATTTGACAACGAAAAATATCTTCACACACAATCGGAACACATCCGCCAGCGCATCTCTGAGTTTGGCGGCAAGCTGTATCTGGAGTTTGGCGGGAAGCTGTACGATGATTACCACGCCTCCCGTGTTCTTCCGGGTTTTCAGCCGGACAGCAAGCTGCGGATGCTCCTCCAGCTCAAAGAACAGGTGGAGGTGGTGGTGGTCATCAACGCTGCCGATATTGAAAAAAATAAAATCCGCGGCGACCTGGGCATCACCTATGATGTCGACGTTTTGCGCCTGATCGACATCTTCCGCAGCTTTGGGCTGTATGTCAGCAGCGTTGTGATGACCCGCTTCCAGGGTCAGGCGGTCGCTGTTGCCTTTCAGGAGCGGCTGGAAGCGCTGGGCGTCAAGGTCTACCGCCATTACCCCATCGAGGGCTACCCGTCCAATATCTCCCACATCGTCAGCGACGAGGGATATGGAAAGAACGAATATATTGAAACCACCCGCGGCTTGGTGGTGGTCACCGCTCCCGGTCCCGGCAGCGGCAAAATGGCAACCTGCCTCTCCCAGCTGTATCACGAACACAAGCGTGGCATCCGCGCAGGCTATGCAAAATTTGAAACCTTCCCGGTGTGGAACCTGCCGCTGAACCAT
>FR880244.1 GCA_000435195.1 Clostridium sp. CAG:169
GCTCCTGCGGCAATGGCTGCCAGCGTCATCGGCTCCACCATCCACGGAATACCGGTTGCGTGGCTTGGGTCCACCACCACCGGCAGGGGGCTGCATTTTTTCAGCAGCGGCACTGCCGACAGGTCCAGGGTGTTGCGGGTGGCATTTTCAAAGGTACGGATGCCCCTCTCGCACAGGATGACCTGCTCGTTGCCCTGTGCCATGATGTATTCTGCACTCATCAAAAATTCCTCGATGGTGTTTGCCAATCCCCGCTTGAGCAGAATCGGCTTGTCCTGTTTGCCCAGCCGCTTGAGCAGCTCAAAGTTTTGCATATTGCGCGCGCCCACCTGAATCAAATCCACCTGCTCGAACAGGTCGATGTCCTCGTAGCTCATGATCTCGGTGACAATCGGCAGACCGGTCTCCTGCTTTGCCTGGAGCAGCAGGCGGATGCCCTCGTCGTGCAGTCCCTGGAAAGCGTAAGGAGAGGTTCGCGGTTTAAACGCGCCGCCGCGCAGCATAACTGCTCCCGACTGCTGGACCGCACGGGCAACCGCGGTGATCTGCTCGGGTGTTTCGACCGAGCAGGGACCTGCGATAACAGTAAAATCACCTGCACCGATGCGCACACCTGCCACATCCACCACGGTATCCTGCGGATGGAATTTGCGGTTTGCCTTTTTGTATGGCTCCTGGATTCGCTGAACCCTTTCGACAATATCCATCGAAGCCACCTTGCCGATGTCTACGCAGGTGGTGTCCCCTACCAATCCTATCAGGGTGGTGTTGGCGCCCTGCGAAAGATGAATCTGCAATCCCATTGCTTCAAATTCTTTTTTCAGCTGTTCGACCTCCTGTGGTCGTGCGGTCGATTTTACAATTACGATCATGTTGTTTTCCTCTTTTCTTTTTTTACAGTAAAAAAGCCGGTGGCTCCTGTTTCCAAAAGCACCGGCAGTCATGGTTGTTTTCCTTTTAGAAAAGCTTTTGCCCCTGTTTGGCAAAGCCTTCGCCACCAAACGGAGCGGCTCATTGTCCCCAAGAAAAACAGCACAAATGACCGGCGCTCAAAATGCCCCGGTAGCTCTTATAATATCGTGCTGTCATCTGTGGATGATGCATGAGCGGTTTCCTCCCTGTGATGGTTTGCTACTATCATAGCCTATCCCGGGGTATCTTGTCAAGGGTTTTTCGCAAAATATTTTATCACTTTAAAGCGTATCAGTCCTTTTCCCAGCCAATCTGCTCTTTTTTTCCGTCTGTGCAAAATTTGCAAAGTCATTTTCTGTGAAAGATTTTCCAAAAGCACGCTCCTTTCGACAAAATTGCCTCCCCTTTCTCCCTTATCGGGCAGAATATGACAGGATTTTCCAGCAGATTTCTACATTTTTTTTGCAAATCTTCTGGTATATTGTAGGTGTATCCAGTCAAATGACGACCCACCGATTCGGTCGGGTCGAAAAACAAAGGAGGATGAAACTTTATGAAGCGTATTTCTATCTTAAACCAACAGGATTCGAAACTGCTGTTTTCCGTAGAAGACTATGGGGTCTATTTTCTGATGCCGCTGGAAGACCTGGGAAGGTTGTCTGAGCTTTCCTACGAGTGGTTTGAGGAATATCTTCCCAACAGTTGCTGTTCTCCTTATCCTATCCGCCTGCTTGCAGACGGAAGTGTGCGCGATTGGGAGGATGCCTTTTAAATTTACAAATCATGGTTTGTCTTTTTTCTCTTTTATGTTATACTATTCTACAATACAACGGCAGATCCTTTTTTTACCCTGTTGGATGCTGCCGTTTTGTATGACCAATACTGTAAAAGGGTGAGAACATGAAAAAGAAAAAAGCATGGATCTTCTTGGTCATCACACTGCTTGTGCTGCTGTACGTCTTTGTGGAAGCGCCGACTTTAAGTCCGCTTTACCTGGACGGCGCCATCTTCTGGGCAATGCTGATTACCATCTACGTCGGGCTGAATGCCCTGATGAAGATCGGGGAATTTTCCTTCGACGCAGAAAAAACACAACCCGGGCAGGTGCCCTTCTCCTTTTCCGCCAGACAAAAATTTCCCAAGCTCTCCGCTGTCATCATTGCCGTGCCGTGGATTCTGATTGTCGTGGTGATGATTCTCTGCTCGGTCTTTTTCCAGTGGAAAGCCTACCGCGACCAGCTGGGTGAACCGGAAATCAAAAAGTTTGACAACGAGGTTCAAGCCATCGACGTGGCACAAATCCCCATCGTCGATGAAAACCTTGCCCTCCAGCTGGCACAGAAAAAGCTGGGCGAACGTCCCGCTTTAGGCTCCCAGGTCGCATTGTACTCTGCTACCATCCAGATGGTGGACGGCGAGCTGGTTTGGGTGGTGCCGCTGTACCACTCGGGCTTCTTCAAATGGCTGACCAACCTGTCGGGCACGCCCGGCTACATCGTGGTTTCCGCAACCAATACCAACGACGTGCGCTATGTCGAAGGCTACAAAATCAAGTATCACCCGGGCAGCTACCTGCTGTTTGACATCACCCGCAAGGTCCGCTTCGGTCCGGGTCTGATGACCGGTATCACCGACTACTCCTTCGAGCTGGACGACGAGGGTCAGCCGTACTGGGCAATCTCCACCTACAAAAACAGCCGTGGATTCTCTTTGCCGGAGGCAGACGGCATCATCCTGCTCAACGCCACCACCGGTCAGATGGACCGTTATGGCATGGATGAGGTCCCCGAGTGGGTGGACCGCGTGCAGCCGGAGGACTTTGTGCTGACACAGATTGCCAACCGAGGCAACTATGTCCACGGCATCTTCAACTTCGCAAACAAGGACAAATATCGCCCCAGCGAGGGTCACAACATCGTCTACAACAACGGCAGATGCTACCTCTTCACCGGTCTGACCAGCGTTGGTTCGGACGACAGTGCCATCGGCTTCATCATGGTGGACATGGTGACCAAAGAGCCTATCATGTACGAGATGAGCGGCGCGACCGAAGAGGCTGCACAGCGCTCGGCAGAAGGACGGGTACAGGATTTGAAGTACCGCGCGACCTTCCCAATCATCCTGAATATCGACTCACAGCCGACCTACTTTATGACCCTCAAGGACAACATCGGACTCATCAAGCAGTATGCCTTTGTTTCGGTCACCAACTACTCGACCGTCGGCACCGGCGAATCGGTCAGTGCAGCCATGCGCGACTATGAGAACAAGCTGCGCAGCGACGGTGTGACCACCATTGGCAAGCTGGGCGGCGTGGTCGAACAGCTTGAGGGCACCATCCTGCGCATCTCGGGCGAGTACAGCGGCGGCAACACCGTTTACAAGTTCCTGCTTTCGGAAAAACCGAACATCCTGTTTATTGCAGAATCCACCGCCGGTGCAGAGCTTGCACTCACCCAGCCAAACGATAAGATTCAGGTGGAATATTCGCTGTCCAGCGACGGAACTGCCGAGGTTACTTCCTTTGACAACCTGCTCTTCACGCAGAAGGCAGCATCCTGACAGACGGGAGGAATCAAAAGATGGTACGAACTCTCATCGGCATCCTGCTGCTGGTGTTCGGCGCCGGCTCGGTTTTGTGGAACAATCGCACCGACCTGTCCTCCATCAGCCAAGCGGAGTGGATTGCTCTCGTAGTATGCCTGCTGCTTGCCGCTGTGCTGCTGCTTTGGAATCAGCTGACAGCACTCCTTCACAAGAAGGAAACAGCTGAAAAAATCCCGCAGGGTGTACACACAATGACCTTTACCTTGCCTGCCACAGGGCTGAAGGTTGGTCAGCAGCTCTACCTGCGTCCCTACATGGGAGAACAACAGGAGCAAATCGCTGTCACCGACGAACAGGAACAACCGTTTGGTTTTATTCCGGCAGAGCATACCGACTATGTTCTGTCCCGCATTGAATCACACAGCATGACCCACATGACGGTAACACAAATTGACGAAGATGGCGCACAGATTCAGTTTATCGGCTAAAGCCAATTTCATCAGCACAAAACCCCGAGAAGGAAAAATTTCCTTCTCGGGGTTTTCTTATGCGGAAACCATCCGTTACAGTTCAATATACTGCTCGCGCTCAGCTCCTACCGACACATAGCGAATCTTACAGCCGACT
>FR880245.1:0-15470 GCA_000435195.1 Clostridium sp. CAG:169
CAGCGCCGAAACCGCTTCTGCCACATTGCCGCTGCCATCGGAGAGCTGGTCTGCCACCTGGCTGACCTGTTGGAGCTGCTCGCTTAATTCCTCGTTCTTTACCTTGTCGCGCAGCTCCAGCAGGATGCGCTCCGCCAGCTTTTTGCCGACGCCTGCTGCGCGGGTCAGGCTTTTGACATCCTGCGAAACCAGTGCCAGCATCAGCTGGTCGGGCTTTAGTTCCGAAAGGATTGCCAGCGCCACCTTGGGTCCCACGCCGCTGACCGAGGTCAGACGACAAAAGCATTTTTTCTCGGACAGGGTGGAAAAGCCAAACAAATCCACAGCGCCTTCGCGCACATTCATGTATGTATACAGCATGACCTCGGTTCCCTTTTGCGGCAGGGAATTGAGGGTGGTCCTGGTGGTGCTGCACAGATACCCCACACCGGCGCACTCGACGACCACTGTGTTTTCTGCTGTTTCGATCAGCTTTCCTCTAAGGCTGTAAATCATGGATGGTCCTCCTCAGTTGCTGTTGATACCTTGTCTGATAATCCAATCCGCTGCCCGCACAATGGGCATGGCAGATTGCCAGTGCCAGTGCATCCGCCGTATCATCCGGTTTTGGCACCGATGGCAGACGCAGCAGGATGCGGGTCATCTCCATCACCTGCTTTTTTTCCGCCTTACCATATCCGACCACCGACTGCTTGACCTGCATCGGTGTGTATTCATAGACCTGCATATTAGTCTGGGTCGCCGACAGCAGGATGACCCCGCGCGCCTGGGCGACGTCGATGCCGGTCGTCTTGTTGTTGGTAAAGTACAGCTTTTCAATCGACAGCACATCGGGGTGGTACCGCTGTAAAACGGTCTGCATATCCTGATAAATCATCTCCAGCCGCTTGGGGAAATCCATCCCTGCCGGCGTAGTGATAGCTCCGTAGCCCTTGACACAAAAGCGGCTGCCGCTGTATTCCAGCACACCCCATCCTACAATCGCGTAGCCGGGGTCGATGCCCAATATCGTCAATCTGCTGCCTCCTGTCCTATTTCAATTCATACCGCTTTATTATAACACAACTTCTGCCACTCCACAATCTTTCCCCCTAAGAAAAATCCAGAAAATTTGCACAGTGCAACCCACTGCGAATCAGCACTCTGCACAACCGGATTTTTTATGCACAAAAAGAAGGAGCTGGCTTGCCAACTCCTTTCCATTATATTTGATTGGGATTTCCTATTCGCGGTTTTGTCGCTTCCATTCTCCCCACAGACGCATGGTCAAACCGGTGCCTCCCCAGAATAGAGCAAAGGTGTAGGCTGCCAAAGAACCGATGTGGATACCGGGCAGATGGCGCAACAGAAGCAGAATGCCCAAAACCATCAACGTTTCTGCCATGCTGCGGCACAGGATGAGCTGCAAAAAGCCCTCCGGTCGAAACAGTCGCAGTAACAAGGGGAAGAGTCTGCTTTTAAAGAGACTGAACAGCTCCTCGAGCACCAGAAAAATCAACAGGAAAAGGACAAACTGCCATGGACGGTCGCTTTGAAAGCCAAAGGCAAAAAAGAGCAGCCTTCCTCCTGCGAGCAGCACCAGAGCGCCCAGCAACAACACCGTCATATTCCAAATCATGTCGGTCTGGTCTTTTCTCATCTCCGGTCCCTTCCTTCTGTTCGAGTGTACATATAAAGGATACCAAATTTTTCTTCCGATGACAAGCATCTGCGGGCTGTTCATATGGAGAATTGTGCAGACCACATTCAGACAACCTGCACAGAAGTACAAGTTGTCGATTGCGAATTCGTCCGTTGACCTACCCTTTTTGTACTGAACAGAGCTTTTTGACCACTTCCGGCAGCAAACCTCCGGCAAAATTACCAAGGCTCATCACCAGCAGGTACAACAGGGTGTGCAGACTCCAGACGTTTGCCACGCTGAAGTAGAACATATTGGCAACACAATGCTCAAAGCCTGCCAGAATGAACACCATCACACCCAAAAAGATGGCAAGATATTTTCCCAGCGGATGCGGGTTGTTCTTGTAATTTTCCACCGCAATATAAATCATCAGGTTACACAGCACCGAAAGGATGAAGATGCTCAACAGCGAATCGTTCAGCTTTGCCTGGCACAAACCCTGTGCCTTTTCTGCCAACGCTGCTCCTGCGCGGGTCAGGCGCAGTCCATAGCCGACCAGTGCAGTACCGATGAGGTTGCCTGCCCAAATCTGACCCAACCACAGCAGGTATTTTCCCTTTTGATTGCTGTCCAGCAGGTAGCAGACCTTGCCGGTATAGAGGTAATATCCCAGTGTGCAGATGGTAAACAAGCCTGCCGAAAACAGGGCCGCACCCACCACCTTGTTGTCCACGCTGAGGTTGACAGCGCCGCCAACGGCAATACAGATTCCTGCCATCACAGAACGAAGCCATGTTTCTTTTGCTCCCAATTTCAACTACCCTCTTTCAGTCAAAATGCGGCTGCACCTTGCAGCTGTCTAAATCCTATCATAGCAAACTCGCCTGTATTTCGCAAGAGAGATGCTGTATTTTCATCTGCTTTTCGCTTTTGTGACAAATCAAAAAACCGCCCTGTCACAGAAAAATTCTGCGACAGAACGGCTTTCTTTTTACAGTTCAAACGAAACGGTGATCTGCTGGCGCTTCCAGTAGCCGGACATCGAGTAGTACGGGTCCTCGGTGACGTCCTTGTGCAGGAAGGCAGGCATCTCAAACGCCTTTGCCTCCTCCACGCTGGCAAACTCCACCTCGGCATAAGCAAACTTGCCGTCCACCATACTGCACTCCAGCAGATGTCCATCCGGCAGGCGGTAGACCCGATAGTCCTTATGGATCATCGGGATAGGCAGCATTGCCTCCAGCGCAGAAAATTCCTGTGGAGTCAGCTCCTTTTCGATTTCCTCCCGTGCCAGCTTTCCCTTGCCTTTGATGCACAGGATATAGTCGGTGTGTCCGTCGGAAAAATCCCGCTTGCGGATGCGCACCACCGGTGTTGCCGCACTCAGGTAACCCTGCCAGCTTTGTGCCTGTTTGACCAGCGGCAGTCCCAGCGCATCGATTTCCTTCCAATCAATCAAAAATTTGCGTTCGATCTCCATAAGAACTTCCTCCCACAGTTTCCTGTTTTTAGATGTTGATGGTATCGTTGACCTCCAGCAGCTTCGGGTCCAGATCCTTGTGCATGGTCAGCGCCTCGAGTATGTCATAATCGGTGATCTGAGAATCCTTCTGAATCACCACGCGGTTGCCGATGCCCTGCTCGAGCAGGTCGACTGCATAGCAGCCCATCCGGCTGGCAACGATTCGGTCGGTTGCAGTCGGTGTGCCTCCGCGCTGGATGTGTCCCAGAACGGTGGCGCGGGATTCCACGCCGGTTTTCTCTTCGATGTACCTTGCCAGACGATGTACGTCGGTGATGCCCTCCGACACGATGATGATAAAGTTGTGCTTGCCGGTGCGCAGGGTGGTGTTCATCTTTTCGATGATGTCGCGGTCTACATCGAACCCAATCTCGTTGACCCAGCAGGCGGTGCCGCCGCAGGCTACGCTTGCGTACAGCGCCAGATGTCCTGCACCATGACCCATGACCTCGACCACCGAGCAGCGGTCGTGGGACTCGGAGGTATCGCGCAGACGGTCGATGGCTTCCACCGCTGTGTTCAGCGCGGTATCAAAGCCAATCGTATAGTCGGTGCAGGCAATGTCGTTGTCGATGGTGCCCGGGATACCGATACAAGGGATGCCTTTTAAGGAAAGAGCGCGCGCACCCATGAAAGAACCGTCGCCGCCGATGATGACCAGACCGTCGATTCCCAGCTCCTTACAGACACCTACTGCCTGCATCTGTCCTTCTTCGGTTTTAAACTCGTTGCAGCGGGCAGTCAGCAGCATGGTGCCGCCGCGATGCAGCACATTTGAAACCGAGCGAATGTTCATTTCGAACATATCGCCGTTGATCAATCCGTTGTATCCTCTGCGGATTCCCATGACCTGCATATTTTTTTTGATTGCTGTTCTGACAACTGCACGAACAGCCGCATTCATTCCTGGAGCGTCACCGCCGCTGGTTAAAACGCCGATGACCTTCTGTTTTTTTTCATTCATAAAAATCCTCCATTTCCATGCGGGTTTACCTACACAGAATTGTTTTGTACACAGACCGTTTGCCTGCGTTTTCCCTTTTTCTCACCAATTTTAATTATAGAACATTTCTTCTGTGCAGGCAAGGGGATGCTTGACAAAAAAATAACTAAAACCCTTCACAAAAATGACAGATTTTTGTATCATCCATAAAAATGCGCACCCGCTACCGTTCCGGCTCCACCAGGACCACATTCTCGGTCCCGAGGATTCGCTCCAGCTGACAGTAAAGCGGTTTATTGAAGGTAATCCACAGCCGCTGCGGTGCGCAGACCAGCTTCTGTGTATCCAAAAAGAAGAAGTAGACCGGCAGCTCCCCTTCAAAAATCTCCAGATACTGCTGTGACTTTGTAAATTCCCGGCTCTGCTGGGAGGGCACACGAAGGTACAGTCCCGGGCGTCTGCCCTTCTTGCGGCGCACGACCTCCTGCTTTGCCGCTGACGGCGTCGGTTTTCTTTCCTGCGGCAGCTGTTCGGTTGGCTGTTGAGAGCCTTCTTTGGTTTTAGGCTCAAGCACCTGCTGCGGAGGCGCTGCCATCCGGCAGACCAGTTTGGTTTCCTCATCCTCGCGGATGCTGAGCCTTGCCTCAACGTACAACACCTGATTTTCCTCCAACAGATAGCGATACTGCTCATAGGTCTGCGGAAAAACCATCATCTCCATCGAGCCGCTGGTGTCCTCCAGTGTCACAAACGCCATATAGCCACGCTGTTTGAGCAAGCGGGTCTTTTTCTTGGTAACGATGCACAGCACCTTGACGATGTCTCCGTCCTGATATTTTCCCGCGCTCATGTGAATCGGCTCATCGCTGTCGCTTTGAAGCTCCTCCAGCTCCACCGTGTGCAGTTGCTGGGCAACCTGCCGGTATTGTGCCAGCGGATGTCCCGACACATACAGCCCGGTGACCTCCTTTTCCATCGCCAGCTTCTGCTCCGGCGGAAACTCCTCCCGGTGTGGCAGAGTAAAGCTGTGTTTGGCATCGGTCAGCTCCGGGGTATCGAACAAGTTGAGCTGCCCTTCCAGATTGTTTTTATACCGGTCGTCAATATCGCTGACCAGAGCAGAATAGCCCTCCAACAACTCGCGGCGGTTATGTCCAAAGCTGTCCAGCGAACCGCATTTGATTAAACTTTCGATGGCACGGCGATTGAGGTCACAGCCGTACATCCGTTCACACAGGTCATCCAAATCATGAAACGGTCCGTTCTGGTCCCGCTCCCGAACCAGCTGCTCCATCACGCCCTTGCCCAGATTTTTAACGCCCAAAAAGCCGAAGCGGATGCAGCCGTCCTCAACGGTGAAACCGGTACGGCTGTGGTTGATGTCCGGCGGCAGAATCTTGATTTTCAGCTGTTCACACTCCTTGAGGTAGCTGAGCATCTTGTCGGTGTTGTCTAAAATGCTGGTCAGCAAAGCAGCCATATACTCCATCGGGTAGTGTGCCTTGAGGTAGGCAGTGCGGTAGGCAACGATGGCGTAGGCTGCCGCATGGGATTTATTGAAGGCGTAGGAGGCAAAGGAGCTCATCTCGTCAAACAGCTCGTTTGCTACCTGCTCACTGATGCCGTTGGCAACACAGCCGACACACTCGACCGAGCCGTCCTCCTTTTTGGCTCCCCAGATAAAGTTTTTGCGCTCCTGCTCCATGACCTCGTGCTTCTTTTTGGACATGGCGCGGCGCACCAGGTCCGCCCGTCCGTAGGAATAGCCAGCCAGCTTGCGGCAGATCTGCATGACCTGCTCCTGATAGACGATACATCCGTAGGTGACATCCAGAATACCTTTTAGCAGCGGTGTCTTGTAGGTAATCTCCTGCGGATTGTGGCGGTTGCGGATGTACTTTGGAATAGAATCCATCGGACCCGGGCGGTACAGGGAGATGACCGCAATCAAATCCTCCACCGATTCCGGTTTCAGCTGCACCAGCACCTGGCGCATACCCGAGGACTCGAACTGGAAAACGCCCTTTGCCTGCCCTTTGGACATCATCTCAAAGGTCTGCGGGTCGGACAGGGAGATCTTTTCGATGGAAAAATCAGGATGGTGGCGGCGGATCATCTTTTCTGCATCGGCAATGACCGTCAGGTTGCGCAGTCCCAAAAAGTCCATCTTCAAAAGTCCCAGTTCTTCCAGGGTGGTCATGGTATACTGGGTGACAATCGCCTCATCATTTTTGGAAAGCGGCACATACTTTTCCACCGAGTCTCGCGCAATCACAACGCCCGCTGCGTGGGTGGAGGCGTGGCGCGGCATCCCTTCGATTTTTAAGGCGTGGTCGATCAGCTCTTTGACCTGCGGGTCACTTTCGTACATGATGCGCAGGTCAGGGGAGCGTTCCAGCGCTTTTTCGATGGTCATATGCAGCTCCATCGGGATGGCTTTTGCTACCTTGTCCACCTTTTGATAGTCCATACCCATCACCCTGCCGACGTCGCGTATCCCGCCGCGGGCTGCCATCGTGCCAAAGGTGATGATCTGTGCCACCCTGTCCTTGCCGTACTTTTGGATGACATAGTCGATGACCTCTTCCCTGCGTTCATAGCAGAAGTCGATGTCAAAGTCGGGCATACTGACCCTTTCCGGGTTGAGGAAGCGCTCGAACAGTAGATTGTATTTCATCGGGTCGATGCCGGTGATGCCAATACAGTAGGCAGCGATGCTGCCCGCGCCGGAGCCTCGTCCCGGTCCGACCGGGATGCCGTGGCGCTTGGCGTAGTCGATAAAATCCCAGACAATCAGGTAATAATCGACATATCCCATCTTTTCGATGACCGACAGCTCATACTCCAGCCGCTCCCGATACTCCTGCGGCGCATCCGTTCCATAGTGCCGCTCAAAGCCTTCCCAGCACTTTTCGCGGAAGAACGCCACATTTTCCTTTCCGTCGGGCACCTCAAAGCGAGGAAGGATGTGGTGCCCAAAGGTAAACTCCACCTGACAGCGGCGGGCAATGGCGACGGTGTTGTCCAGCGCCTGCTGGATGACCTTTTCGTCGAAGATACACTCGCGCATCGCCTGCTCCATCTGCTGTCGGCTCTTGACATAAAACTCCTCGGTTTCAAACTCCATTCCGTTGTCCTCTGAGAGGGTGTGGTTGGTCTGGATGCAGATGAGGATTTTCTGGGTCAGGCTGTCCTCTTTGGTCAGGTAGTGACAGTCGTTGGTTGCCACCAGTCCGATGTCCAGCTCTCTTGCCAGCCGAACCAGCTCCGGCAGGATGTGCTGCTGCTCCTGGATGCCGTGGTTTTGCAGCTCGATGAAAAAGTGGTCCTTGCCGAACACATCCAGATAAAACTGCGCGGTTTCCTTTGCCTGCCGGTAATCGTTGCGGG
The DNA here is from genome assembly GCA_000435195.1 of Clostridium sp. CAG:169. GTDB lineage: Bacteria > Bacillota > Clostridia > Oscillospirales > Ruminococcaceae > Negativibacillus. Next base: position 7,480 of record FR880245.1, read on the forward strand.
TCAGCGCGCGCGGAATCTCGCCTGCCAGACAAGCTGACAGGGCGATGATGCCTTCCGAGTGCTGGCGCAGCAGCTCGTGGTCGATGCGCGGCTTAAAGTAAAAGCCCTCGGTGTAGCTGCGGGACACCATCTTGATCAGATTCTGGTAGCCGGTCTGGTTTTCGCACAAAAGCACAAGGTGGCAGGGGGAGTTGTCGATGCCGCTGACCTTGTCGAAGCGGGTGCGCGGCGCAACATACACCTCACATCCGATGATCGGGCGAATCCCGTTGGCTTTTGCCTCTTTGTAGAAGTCGATGGCTCCGTACATTGCTCCGTGGTCGGTGATGGCTACCGCCTCCTGTCCCAGCTCCTTTGCCCGCTGCACCAGCTGCTTGATCCTGCACGCGCCGTCGAGCAGGCTGTATTCACTGTGGACATGAAGATGAACAAACTGATCTTCCATTCCTGCATCCCTCCCTTTACTTTTTCTGAGGACCGCCGCAGATTTCCTCGTCCCTCGCCTGCTTTGCCAGCTGGCTGATCTTTTGTAGGCGGTGGTTGATACCTGAGCGGGAAACGCCCAGCAGCTCGCCCAGCTCCCGCAGCGACATATCGGGATTTTCCAGCCTGGCCTGTGCTGTCTGCTTGAGCGGGACCTCCATGGTATCGAACAGCCCTCTTTGTTGCAAATAGCGGATGTCCGCTGCCTGCACCGTCGCTGCGCTCACCGTCTTTTCGATATTGGAGGTCTCGCAGTTGGTGACGCGATTGACCTTGTTGCGCATATCCTTATAGATTTTGACATTGACCACATCCATCATCGAGCCGGTAGCGCCCACCATCGTCAAAATCTCCTCGATGGAAGCGCTGTCCTTGCAGTAGACAATCTGCTGTCCCCGACGGGTGGTGCGTTTAAAATTCAGCTGCAAGCTGTCCAGCACACCCATCAAAAACAGGGCGGTCTGCTCATCGGTCAGCACAAATTCCAGATGGTAGTCCTTCTGCGGGTCGCTGATATTCGAGCAGCTCAGCAGCGCGCCTGCCAAAAAGGCATGGCGATGCTCAACGTCCTCCAGCAGCGCAAAGTCGAAACCGCCCTCCTGCCCTTGAAAGAAGGCGAGGAGGGTCTTGCGGTCCTCCTCGTCATCCACGCTAACCGCATAGGTCGGCTGCTGAAAATTTCCGTTGTATTCTCTGGTCGTCACGCTGGTCTGCATCGGAATCTGCTGAAAGATCAGCTTTGCATACAGCTTTGCGATATATTTGTTCTCGGTCGTCATCGAAATGCTCTGCTGGGAAAAGCTTTTTCCGCACAGCATCATTCCATAGCTGAACGCCTTTTTGTTTCGTCCAATCAATCCTTTGTTGTGGCTGATCTCACTTTTGACCTTGGTTGCGAATGTCACCCAGGTGACCTCCTTAAAATCCTGTTTTACAGCTTCTTTTTCTCAATATCCCTGTGGCTGGTGATAACCCGCAATCCCTGCTGGTGCAGGTGCTGGGAAAGCTCCCGTGCGATGGTGACCGAACGGTGCTTTCCGCCAGTGCAGCCGACGGCAATCACCAGCTGGCTTTTCTTTTCGTCGTGGCGGTACAGCGGAATCATATAATCAATAAAATCATACAGTCGTGTCAAAAAGCCCTGCGTTTTCTGGGAGTCCAGCACAAACTGCTGCACCGGCTCATCCAGACCGGTCATCGGGCGCAGGTTTGGGTCATAAAACGGGTTGGGCAGACAGCGGACATCGAACATCAAATCCGCATCCACCGGCACGCCGAACTTAAATCCGAAGGAGATGCAGTTGACCACAAAATCGTCCTTGTCCGGGTCGTTACTGCGGAACAGGTCGTGGATATTGCTGCGCAGCTGGGCAGCCGACAGCAGGGTGGTGTCGATGACCATGTCCGCCCGCTCTTTGATCTGGCGCAGCAGCTCCCGCTCCTGATTGATTGCCCGCGACAGTGAATCGCTTTTGCCCATCAGTGGGTGCGGTCGTCTGGTGATTTTATATCGGTTGATCAACTCATCGGTCGCCGCATCCAAAAACAAAATCTGATAGCTGACCTTTTCCCGGTCCAGCTCTGCCAGCGCACCGGTCAGCTGCTGGATAAACGCCTCGCCGCCGATTCCGCGGCGCAGCCCTCTGGCATCCACCACCAGTGCGACCCGGTCGTTGTCCGACGGGTCCTGCCCATTGAGTCCCAGATGGGCAAATTTGGGGATCAGCGAAGGCGGGATATTGTCCACGCAATACAACCCGACATCCTCCAACGCCTCCACCACTGCGGATTTTCCCGCACCGGACATTCCCGTCACAATGATAAATCGCATAACCTTTCCCCTTCTTCCTCTATCCAGTCAAAGCAGCCACCCGGCTTACGGCAGCTGTCTGACCTCCATTTCCAGCACAAAGCCGGTCTTTTCCTTTACACAATCCTTCACCTGTTCCACCTGCCCGAGCACATCGGCACAGGTGGCGCCGCCGATGTTGACCACAAAGCCCGCGTGCTTTTTGCTGACCTGAGCGCCGCCCACCGTCAGCCCGCGCAGGCCGCACCGGTCAATCAGCTGGGAAGCATAGGCTCCCTGCGGACGCTTGAAGGTGCTGCCGGCGCTGGGGTATTCCAGCGGCTGCTTTTCCCTGCGCTGGGTGATGATGCGCTCCATCTCCTGTTCGATGGCAGTGCGGTCGCCCTGCTCCAAAGCAAATGCTGCGCGCAGGATGCACCCATGCAAAAACGGCTGTTCCATAAAACAGCTGTGTCGGTAGGACAATCCCAACTGCTCGGTAAACAGCCGCTGCACCTGCCCGTCCTCGTTTAGATATTCCACCCACACCAGTCGGTCCTTCAGCTCGCCGCCGTATGCGCCTGCATTCATATATACCGCTCCGCCGATGCTGCCGGGGATTCCCCAGGCAAATTCCAGCCCGGTCAAGCCCGCCTGACAAGCTGCGGCACAGACCGCTGAAAGATGCTTTCCGGCAGGAGCAATCAGGAGGTTGCCCTCCTGCACGATTTCTCCTTCAAACGAGCTGTCCAGTAAAATGGCAATCCCGTCAAGCCCCTGGTCGCTGACCAGCATATTCGAGCCGTTGCCGATAATCCAGTACGGAACAGCACACTCCTGTGAAAATTGCAGCAGCGCAGCCAGTTGGCTGCGGTCGGCAGGAACTGCCATCGCTGCGGCAGGTCCGCCAATCCGAAAGCTGGTGTGTGCGCTCATCGGCTCCTTCCACAAAAGCTTTATTTGATGTTGGGCACACAACCGTTCCAGTTGCTCACCGACTTTTTGATTGAAACAAGCCATTGGCAAATCCCCTTCCATTTTTGGTTAACGCTCCACCCCTGCCCGTTTTTGGGCAACGACCTGCTCAAAGCGTTCGGCATCCGCATTGATAATCTGCTGCTGCGGAAATTCCAGCTCCTCAAGCAGCTGAATTGCCTGCGCAAAGCCGCCGACATTTCCGGCAAAGTGCGCGTCGCTGTTGACCACCACCGGAATTTCCAGCTGCTTACACAGCTTGAGAATCTGCGCACAGCGGCTGCGGGCACTTTCGGGTCCGCACAAGGTCGCATTGTTGACCTCCACAATCTTGCCATACTCCTTAAACGCCTTTAAAACCGGCAGGCAGTCAAATTCATAATTGCCTCTGCCACAGTGACCGATGACATCGACGTCCGGGTTTTGTGCAATTTTCAGCCACGCTTTGGTGTGCTGCTCCCGGCTCTGCGGTGCAAAGCAGGGACCGTGCATCGAAGCGATGACCCACTCCAACGAGCGCAAGATTCTGCTGTCGATGTCCAGCGAACCGTCGGCATCCAGAATATTTGCCTCGACTCCATGCAGAATGTGGACACCGCGGTAGACCGAAGGAACCTCCCATTGGTTCAGACAATGCCAGATGTGCGGTGCATCCGGCATATTCGGTCCATGTTCGGTCATCGCAAGATAGAGCAGTCCGCGCTCCTTTGCCGCCTCGATGTTTTCCAGAACGGTGCTGTAAGCGTGATTGCTTGCAATCGTGTGGGTGTGTGTATCTGCTATCAATTTCATGGATGAGTTCCCCTCACTTTTTTCTATTCATCTGCCGCAGATCAATATTCGTCCGAGGTATCCTTTTTAATTGTTTCCGGCGGAAGGTCGTCCACCATGCCCAGCTGACGCAGCAGCTCCTGTGCAGCGTTGTAGCCCATCTTCTTCTGACGGTTGTTCATCGCTGCGACTTCGATGATGACAGCAAGGTTTCGTCCGGTCTTGACCGGAATGGTCAGCGAAGGGACCTTGTTGCCTAAAATTTCCATGTATTCGTCGGTCATGCCCATGCGGTCATAGACCTTTGTCTTTTCCCAGGGTTCCAGGGAGATGACCATATCTACCTTTTCCGTCATCTTGACCGAGCCCATACCGAAGATGCGGCGGGCGTTGATGATGCCCACGCCGCGCAGCTCCATAAAGTGGCGGATGTTTGCCGGCGAAGAGCCGACCAGTGTTTTGTCCGACACACGGCGAATTTCCACCGCATCGTCCGCTACCAGACGATGTCCTCGTTTGATCAGCTCAATGGCAGTTTCACTCTTACCGACACCGCTTTCGCCCAGCAGCAGGATGCCTTCGCCGTAAACCTCCACCAAAACACCGTGGCGGGTGATGCGCGGTGCAAGGTCCACCTTGAGGGTGGCAATCATCGTTGCCATAAAGTCGCAGGTCGGCTGGCTGGTGCGCAGCAGCGGCACACCGTAGGTGTTGGCAGCGGTTACCATCTCTTCGGGGATGTCCAGATTGCGGGTGATGATGACTGCCGGAATTTTTTTAGAAAAAAAGGTATCCAGAAATTCCTGACGCTCCTGCGGGGTATATTTTTCCATATAGGCAAATTCGCCCAAACCAAACAGCTGAATCCTGCTGCCGTCAAAATAATCATAAAACCCGCACAGCTGAAGTCCCGGGCGGTTGATGTCCACCGTTTTAATCATGATTTCCTGTGGATCCTGCGGCATATAGACCGTTTCCAGTTTCAAGTCCTCTATTAGCTTGGAAAGTGCGACTGAATACAGCTTTGCCATAAGTCATCCTCCTTGCATCCGAGCGTCCTGCGACGCCTGTTTTTATGGATGTGAGCAAAAGTTCGGCTCTCATCCCTCCATTATTTGTTTAAAATAATCATATTTATTATAACACATCTTGTGATGTAAGAAAACTGCTCTCAGGAATTTATTTTATACAAAAAAATCGGCAGACGGTATTCGTTTGGAATATCATCTGCCGATTTTTTGGTGAGGACAAGTGGACTTGAACCACCGACCCCTTGCATGTCAAGCAAGTACTCTAACCAACTGAGCTATGCCCTCTTATAAGTGGTGGAGACGAGGAGGATCGAACTCCCGACCTTACGGATGCGAACCGTACGCGCTCCCAGCTGCGCTACGCCCCCGTGTCACCGAACAAGAGATATTATACAGGAACAGGTGCTGTATGTCAAGTGTTTTTTCAAAATTTTCCATAGATTTTTGAGTCTGATTATGGTATGCTTAACAGGGAATTTTTATGCAAAAAGAAATAAGGAAGAGAGAAGGTTTTTGTCATGCAAACCGCGATTATTTTTGATTTGGACGGCACCTTGTGGGATGCCACCGAGCAGATGCTTCCCGCCTGGAACCGCGTTTTAAAGCGTTATACCTCACGTCAGCCGATGACCCTGGAGGAGGTGCGCAGCTATATGGGCAAAACAGTAGAAGAAATTGCCGCTGCTGCCCTGCCGACCGTTCCCGAGGAGCAGCGAGTCGCCATCTTTAACCAGTGCTGCATCGAGGAGCTGCCCTGGCTTACCGAGCATCCCGGCAACATCTACCCGCAGGTACCGCAGGTGCTGCGCTATCTGGCACAAAACCATCCTTTATATATTGTCAGCAACTGCCAGGACGGATACATCCAGACCTTTTTGCAGGTTTCCGGTCTGGGCGACTGCTTTGTCGACTTCACCTGTTCGGGCATGACCGGTCTTGGCAAGGGCAGCAACATCCGCCTGCTGATGGAAAAGCACCAAATCACCCGGGCGGTCTATGTCGGCGACACCCAGGGGGATTACAACGCCTGCCAAAAGGCGCAGGTTCCCTTTATCCACGCCTCTTACGGTATGGGAACGGTCGAGCAACCGGTTCCTTGCATCAACTGCTTTGCCGAACTGCCCGCTGCGCTCGAACGTCTTGTAAAATAAACGACAAAAAACTCCGAAGGAAAATGTTTCCTTCGGAGTTTTTTTACCCTGTCGGGTTTTATTCAAACCACTTGACCTCTTCGCTTTCGCCTACGACTACAAATCCGTCGTAGCCCTGCTCCTGCAAACGGTTGAGGAATTTGCCCATCTTCTTTGGACGCGGGAAGACCCCTGCCTCGATGCCCTGCGCACGCAGCTTGTCGGTCATCTCGATGCCCTGCGCGCCCTGGTCGGCATCGCACAGCACCGCTGCACGCTTTGCCTGACCGGGGATGGTAAAGCCCTGTTCGTCCAAAATCTGGAAGATGCGCTCAAAGCCGATGGAGAAACCGACCGCCGGAACTGCCTCACCGGTAAATTTGCCCACCAGACCGTCGTAGCGTCCTCCGCCGCCGACCGCGCCGCGGTACTTGTTCGACTGGATTTCAAAGACAGTGCCGGTGTAGTAGCCCTGTCCGCGGATCAGCAGCAGGTCGAACACCACGTCGTATCTTCCCTGCGCCAGCTGGTTAGCATCGGCAATCAGTTTTTTCAGTTGGGCAATGTATTCCGGCTGACCGCACAGCTGTTCGGCAGCATCGATGGTGCAACCGCTGTCGAGCAGCTCACCCAGCTTGTCGCAGGATGCCTGTGCCAGCTGTTTTTCTGCAAGCTCGGCAAGGACCCCTTCGGTCCCAATCTTGTCCCACTTGTCCAGTGTGATGCAGACGCTGTCCATCTGCTCATCCGGCACGCCGATGGTGTGCAGCACACCCTTAAGCACCCGACGGTCGTTGACCTTGATGGTGAAGGAGCCGATGTCAATCTTCAGCAAGGCCGCTGCGGTGGTGTGAATCAGCTCCAGCTCGCACAGCGGAGAATCGCTACCGAGGATGTCGATGTCACACTGGATAAATTCGCGCATTCTGCCCTTCTGCGGACGCTCGGCGCGGTAGGATTTGTCAATCTGGATACATTTAAATGGGTTAGACAGCTTGGAACGGTTGCCCGCATAAAAGCGGCTGAGCGGCAGTGTCAGGTCGTAGCGCAGCCCTAAGTCCGCCAGATTTTTGTAATCCTGCTGCTGCAATGCCACGTCCAGCTTCTCCCCTCTTTTCAAAATTTTAAACATCAGGTTGAGGTTGTCGCCGCCCTCGCTCTTCTCCAGGTTTTCCATATCCTCGATGGCAGGGGTCATAATCCTCTCAAAGCCTGCCGCGCGGTAGGTGTCCAGAATGACCTTCTGCAAATAATCGCGGACCCGCGCCTGCGACGGCAGATAATCCGCTGTTCCCTTTACCGGATTGATCTTCATACAGGTTGTTCCTCCTTTATCTTCCTCTGCTGATGCAGAGCCTTCCTTTTTATTACATATTATACTACTATAACTTTCTTGAGTTGTCCAGCCTATTCTTCCGCTCAACTGCGGTTTTTGATAGGCGCTCAGCCAACCACGCCGCTGCCCGGACCGCCCGCGTTTGGACGGCAGTCGGTGCTGCTGCCGATGGTCGGTTTTTCCGGCTGGCTTGTTTGGGTATCAGGCTTTGTCTGTTCGACCGCCTCCTGCTCGACCGGCAAAGCGTCGGGTACGGTTGTGGTGACCGCAGTGTCGTCAGCACTACATCCGCCCAGCGTCAACAAAAGCAGCAGAGCTAAAATCCATCCCTTCAATCCTGTTTCTCCTTATTTTCAGATATGACGTTCCTTATTTTCCTTTAAATCCAATCCCTTGTAAGGGTCCACCCGAAGTCCCTCCAGACTGCTGTGGATTGCTCCCGTCGGACAGCTGGCTTTGCAGGAGCCGCATCGGAT
>FR880245.1:15523-21239 GCA_000435195.1 Clostridium sp. CAG:169
TTTTCCCAGACAGGAATATCCATTCCGCACACCTGCTGACATTTTCCACAGTGGACACATTCCGACTGATCCACCCGCAGCCGATAGAGCGACACCGGATTAAACAGCCCATACAGTGCGCCCAGCGGACAGAGGTATTTGCAGAACGGACGGTAATAGCGGATAGACAGCAGCACGATTGCCACCAGCAGCAGCGTTTTCCAGCTGAACAGCCAGCCGGCTGCCGCACGCAGGGTCGGATTGGATGCTAGCAGCGGCAGTCCACCGAACAGCGTTCCGCTCGGGCAGATGTATTTGCAGAACCACGGGTCACCCATTCCGGTCACACCGACCACCGTCATCGGCAGCAGGATGACAAAGACTGCCAGCACCAGATATTTTCCGTAGCGTAAAAAGCGGTGTCCCGGCAGGTTCTTTTTCTTGTGAAAGAGCGGTATCTTGTGCAGCAGGTCCTGCACCAGTCCAAACGGACAAAGCCATCCGCAGACAAACCTGCCCATCAAAGTGCCGAACAGCATCAAAAAACCAAAGACATAGCAGGAAAATTGGAATTTCCCGCTGTCCAGCACCGCCTGTAGCGAGCCGATGGGACAGGCTCCCAGCGCACCCGGACAGGAGTAGCAGTTGAGTCCCGGCACACACAGCGCCTTGCTGCTGCCGCGATAGATTTTTCCTTCCACAAAGCCCTTGAGGTAGCCGTTGGTCAATGCGGTATAGGCTGCACGCAGCCAAAGTCCGCCGGTGCTTTCTGCCGTCAGACCGTTTCGTTTTTGTTTTTTTGCCAAGCGAAGTTCCCCTTTGCTCAAAATTCTTTAAAAAAATCAGCCCGCTCTGCGCAGAGAGGGGGCTGATGGTCGCCATTTCGTTTAGCCAATCCCGATGCACTCCATGCAGATGTTGATCGCTTTGGTCAAAACCAGCTGCATTTCTCCGCTTTGAGCGCCCACCGCAATCAGCACGCCTGCCAGCAGCAACAGCACAAAGGGAGCAACCTTTGTCCATCTGTTTTGCTTCATCGCTTAACTCTCCAGCATGGCAAGGCGGCTTTCGATTTCCTGCTGCCATGCGTCCTTGCTTTTGGCTCCGACCACTTCGTCACCAATGACTTCGCCGTTTTCGTCCACAAAGAAGGTAGTCGGAACGCCGGGAACCTCCTGCATCAAAAACGCCATGAACTCATCGTTCGGAATCAGGTGCGGATAAGCAGCGCCGGTCATCTCCACAATCTGCTTTGCACCGTCCACCGCCTCCTGGGTGGTATTGCCCGACAGGTCGGTGATGTCGGTGCAGATACCGATAATCTGCACACCGCCCTCTTCCTTTGCATACTCTGCCGCCAGCTCGCCCAGCTCCGGCATCTCGCTCAGGCATGGATTGCAAAAGGTTGCCCAGATGTTGACCATCGTCAGGCGGTGACCTTCAAATAGGCTCTTGTCCACCTCGTTGCCGTCAAAATCGGTCATCTGCATCGTCTGGAAAATTCCTTCCTGTGCCTGCGGCTGTTCGGTCGACGGCTGGGCTTCTTCGGTCTGTTGTGGCTGTGCCTGTTCAGCCGACGGCTGAGACGGCTCCTTTTCATTTCCACAGCCTGCCAGCAGACTGACAATCAGCAGCGATGCACTGATCAGGGAGATCATTCTTTTTATCATGGATTTCGTTCCTTTCCTTACAGTCAAAAGATTTCTTGGTACCTGTGGTACTGTCTTCTTATTATAACGGTTCTAGCGACTTCTGTCCAGCTGTTTTGAATCTGTAAAAGAAAAAACTGCCCGACGGCTTTTGCCTGTGCGACAAATTTTTCCTTTTTCTGAAGAGATTTTGCAGTTTCCTTCGTTTTATGGAAAAGGTCATTTCACCTTGTCCGGTAAAAGTTCACAAATCGGATCATTGGGAATTGATTTTTGTCGAAATTTGCCCTATACTTTTATCAAAAGACTTTTTTATTTTGGAGGAAAATATGCGGATTGCAATTTTTACCGAAACCTATCTGCCGCAGATCAACGGCGTTGTTACACATATCAAAATCTTAAAGGAAGGACTGGAGGCGCTGGGTCACACAGTGCTGATTGTCACTGCCGACTCGAAGGCACACACCCACTACCTCAAGGACAACGTGCTGCACTGTCCGGCACACAACCTCAAGCGCATCTACAACCTGGACCTCGCCTCTCCGGTCAGCCGCACACGCTTAAAGTATCTGCGGGAATTTCGTCCCGACATTATCCATGTACACAACGAATTCAGCATTGGACTCAGCGGTATGGCAATCGCCAAAATCCTCAAGGTGCCGCTGGTGTACACCCTGCACACCATGTACGATGACTACATCTACTACATCGCACCAAAGCCTCTGATTCCGTTGACCAAAAAGCTGTCCCACCGCTACTTTCGGATGTTCCCGCAGAATGCCGCTGTGGTGACCGGACCTTCCAAAAAATGCCAGGAGTATACCTATGAAATCGGCAGCGACAAGAAGGTGGAGGTCATCCCCAATCCGGTGGAGCTGGACGCCTTTGCCCCACAGACCTCCACACCGCAGCAGCGCGCACAGATCCGTGAACAGTACCACATTCCGCAGGATGCCACTGTCGCCTGCTTTGTCGGCAGACTGGGACGGGAAAAAAGTGTGGACGTGCTGCTGCGCTTCTGGGCACAGGAGATGAAACCGCAGGACAATATGCGCCTGCTCATCATCGGGGACGGACCGGAAAAGGAGCCGCTGGAGCAGCTGGCACAGCAGCTGGGCATCACCGACACGGTCGTCTTTACCGGCAAGGTGCTGCATCCCGACCTGCCTCCGTACGTCCACACCTGCGACATCTATGTCACCGCCTCCCTTTCGGACACCAACTCCATCTCGATGCTGGAAGGGATGGCAGGCGGTCTACCGGTGTTGCAGCTGTACGACGAGCTGAATGCCGACCAGGTCACCGACGGGGTCAACGGCTATATGTTCCGCGACGCTGCCGAGATGGGGCAGCGCCTGCGCCAGATTCGCGATATGGAGCCGGAGGAGCTGCAAAAGCTGAAAACCTCGGTCATCCAGTCGGTCAAAAACTCCGGCGCACAGACCCTTGCCAACTACATCCAGACCATCTACTACAACATCTATCAAAAACAGCCACCCAAAAAGCCGCCGCTGTTCCACCTGCCTTCCTCCCTCACTGCACTTGCCCGTCGCAAGTAAGTTTTCTTTATCAAAGCAAACAAAAGGACGCTTCCGATTTTGGTCGGAGCGTCTTTTTGCTTTCCTCATCGTTTTCAGTGATTCTTCTTAAAAAGCCTTCTTTCCTTTCGCCAGTTTTAACAATTACAACATAACGCTTTGCTATTCTATTGAAAAAAATGGTTAAAAGTGATATAATACAGAGGAAATTTATCATTCGAAAGGTGGTCATTTTTTTGGACGTTTCTCTTTTCACCAGTTGTAGACAAAGAGTGGTGGACAACTGCTCGAAGGTCATTGTAGGCAAGGAGGATGCGATTCAGCTGGTATTCACCTGCTTTTTGTGCTCCGGTCATGTGCTGCTGGAGGATGTACCCGGCACCGGCAAAACGATGCTGCTGCGCGCCTTTTCCAAAACCATCGGCGGAAAATTCAAACGCATCCAGTTCACCCCGGACCTGCTGCCGTCCGACCTGACCGGCATCAACTTTTACAATCAAAAAACAGGCGACTTCCAGTTCCGTGAAGGTCCCCTGTTCTCCAATATCATCCTCGCCGACGAAATCAACCGAGCCACCCCGCGCACCCAGTCGAGCCTGCTGGAAGCAATGGAAGAACGTCAGATTTCGGTGGACGGCACCACCACCCAATTAGAGGAACCGTTCATGGTCATGGCAACCCAGAACCCGCTGGAAAACTACGGCACCTTCCCGCTGCCGGAAGCGCAGATCGACCGCTTCTTTATGAAACTCAAGCTCGGCTACATGAACCGCGAGGAGGAGCTTTCGGTCATCCGCCGTCCTTCCAGCTCCCAGATTGTAGAAACCCTTGAGTGTGTGGTTTCCCTGGAGGAAATTGAACAGCTCAAGCAGATGATTCCGCAGATTCAGATGTCCGACGAGGTAGCCGATTACCTGATGGAGATTGTCACCCGTACCCGCACCGACAGCCGCTTTACACTGGGCGTGTCCACCCGCGGCGCGATTGCCCTGTACAAGGCTTCCCAGGTGACCGCTGCGCTGTCCGGTCGTGACTATGTGCTGCCCGAGGACGTGCGCTATGTCACACCGTATGTGCTGGGACACCGCATCGCCAGCGGTGGTCCGACCCGCGCCGGAGATGTGGAAGAATACATCGCCAAGCTGCTTTCGGAAATCCCTGTTCCGCTGGAAACCATCCGCAAATAAAGGAGCTGATCGCTTGATCATACTGCTGATCGTCTTTCTCCTGGTTTTGGCGGCAGTGGAGTATTATTCCCGCCGGCATGGGCTGGAACGTATCTTTTATGATGTTCAGACCAGCCGCAGCCTGCTGGAGCCGGACGAAGAGTTTACCATCCATTCGACGATAGAAAACCACAAATTCTGGTTTGTCCCTTATGTCAGTATGTCCGAAAACTTTCCGCTGGGCATCCATGTCCCGGGAGAGGAAAAAAATATGTCCCAAGAGGTCATCAGTCTACAGGTGTATGCCCATTCGGCTGCCACACCCTCTCAGCAGCTGACCAGCACCACCCTTTCTTCCAGCTTTTATCTGATGCCCAAGCAGAAGCTGATGCGCAGCGTCACCGCCTGCTTTCCCAAGCGCGGACGCTACCTGTTTTTAGGATGCAATATGCACGGCGGCGACTTTCTGGGCATCAAGGACGCCTACCAGAAATTCCCGCTGTTTAAAGAGGTCGTGGTCATGCCCCGTCAAGTGCAGGCGCCGCAGCTGGAGCGGATGCTCGGCAGCGTCATCGGGGACATTTCGGTCAACCGCTTCATCTTTGAGGACCCGATGCTGACCGTCGGCTTTTCCGAGTACACCGGACGCGAGCCGATGCGCGACATCAGCTGGACCCAAAGCGCGCGTCTGGGCAGGATGATGGTCAAAAACTACGACCACACCGTCGACCTGTCGGTCACCATCCTGCTCAACGTCCAGTCGGTGCTCAACGTCTTTGAGGACGAAGAAAAAATAGACGAGTGCTGCTCGCTCATCCGCTCGGTCTGCGAACAGCTCGAGCAAAACCACATCAAGTACCGCCTGATGTCCAACGCCATCCCTGCGGGATTGTCCACCCTGTCTGCCGACACCGAGCAGGGACTGGGCAGCAAGCATTTTTACCGCATCATGGAACTGCTGGGCAGGGTTTCGCAGGGTGCCTGCGAGAGCTTTTCCTTCACCCTGCGCCGCGCCTGCCTGTCCAGTGAACAGGGACGGTACCACATCCTGGTCACCCCGACCCTTTCGGACAGCTGGAAGGAGCAGCTGCACCAGCTGCAGGAGCTGACCTCCGACAAGGTTCTGGTGATGACGCCCGAGTTGCTGCATCAGTCGGACGACGAGCAGACCGACAAGGAGGGAAAAAGCGCATGAGTTTATACTTTATCTTAAAGATGGCAGGCGACCTGTCACTTTTGTATGCCGCTGCCAACGCCTTTTTCTGCATGACCAGCTGCGACGTTTCCTTTCTTCCGCTGCTGGTGCTGTCCTGCTGCGGCGGGCTGGGTCTGTTTTTGAACAGCAAAAAGCCCATCCTGCGCTATCTGGCGCTGCTGCCTGCTC
>FR880245.1:21277-25412 GCA_000435195.1 Clostridium sp. CAG:169
TGCCTTTTTTGGGGTCAACTCCACCTTCACTGGTGTGATTATTCTGATTTCGGTGGGGTATCTGGCAGTCATTGTCCACCGGCAGAACTTTGCTCTGACCTACGACGACCGGCTGGGCTTTTTGTCCCTGTCCATCAAGGTGCTGGTTGCCTGCCTCATCCCCATCCTCACCTTTGCCTGGGGAGAGCTGCCGCGCTTTATCCCGTTTGTCATCCTGCTGTTTATCTGCACCCTCATCCTGACGCAGGCGCTGCGCCACGATCCCAGCGTCTATTTGCAGCGCAGATACCGCACCGCCGTCCTGCTGTGTTCGGCTCTGCTGGCACTGCTGGTCGTTCTCTTCTCCTCCTCGTGGTTTATCAATCTGCTGCTCCAGCTGCCGTATCTGTTCTACCGCTGGGTCATCGCTCCGATCATCATGCTGGTTGCCCTGGTGGTCGGCGGGGCTTTGATGCTTCTCTTCAGTCCCTTGCAGGATAAAATCAGGAGCTTCCTCTCGCAAATTTACGACCAGTTTGTCGGTCGCCTTAACGCGCCGCTGCAAGAGCTGCCTGAGAATATGGAGGCGGAAGCTCCCTTTCAGCTGCTGGACTATCTGAGTCCGCTGTTTACCCTTGCCATCTCTATCGCGGGTTTGATCCTGCTGGTACGGCTGATCAAACGCAACCGTCACCGCTTCCAGCCCTCCAATGCCAAGGAGACCCGCACCACCGTTTCGGGCAGCCGTTACTTTGAGGCAGCTGCACCGGCAGACCTCTTTCCTCCGTCCGAGCCCAGAAAGGCGGTCCGCTACTACTACCGCTGCTTTTTGCGCACCTGCCAGAAGATGGGTGTTTTCTTCCCCTCTTCTGCTGACAGCCAAACTATCGAACAACAGTCACAGAAGTTCTTTCGACCGGAGAGCCTGGGTCAGCTGCGTCAAGTGCGCCGGGTGTATATCAAAGCCCGTTACAGCGACGACCCTGTGCAGGAACAGGATGTGCAGCAAATCAAATCCGCTTATGAGTATCTAAAGGATGAGCAGGAAGAGATGGACAAACGATAGCTTCTGCATATTCTGCCAATACAAAGCAAAAAAGACCGACCTGTAAAACAGGTCGGTCTTTTTATGCTGTTATATCATGCGAATAAGTTAGCCTCTGATTTCCAGCAGCTTTTGCTTGAGCTGTTCTTCGATGCGTCCCAGCTCGGCTTCTGCATCTCTGCGCTTTTGTCTGCCCTCCTGCTGAATCTTCATCACCTCGTCCAGGGTGGAGATGAGCGACTCGTTGGTTGCCTTGAGGGTTTCGATGTCCACCACGCCGCGCTCCGATTCCTTAGCGGTTTCGATGGTTGCCATCTTTAAGGTCTGTGCATTTTTGCGCAGCAGCTCGTTGGTCATATCGGTGACCTGCCGCTGTGCCTGCGCTGCCTGCTGGGAATGGGTGACACCCAGCGCCAAAACCATCTGGCTTTTCCACAGCGGGATGGTGTTGACAATGGTGGACTGAATCTTTTCGGTCATCAGCGTGTCGTTGTTCTGCACCAGGCGCAGCTGCGGAGCCATCTGAATGGAAATCATGCGGGTCAATTCCAAATCGTGCAGTTTCTTTTCAAAGCGATCGCACAGCGCTGCCAAATCGTTTGCCGCCTGTGCATCCTCCGGCAGGTTGGTTCGTCTTGCACGTTCCACCAGCTCTGCCAGCTGGGTGGAGCGGACCTCTGCCAGCTTTTTCTGCCCTGCCAATATGTACATCGACAGCTCTTTAAAATAGGTCTTGTTGATTTCATACATTTTATCCAACATTGCCACATCCTTGAGCAGGACGACCATCTGGTTTTCCAGACCCTGTACAATCTGGTTGATGTTGGTTTCTGCCTTGGCATACTTTGCCTTCATGGTGTTGAGCTTGTTGGTGTTTTTCTTAAAGAAGCCAAAGAAGCCCTTGTCCTCTTCCTCTTCAAAGTTTTTCAGCTCGGTGACGACGCCGGTCAGCATCTCGCCGATTTCGCCCAAATCCTTGGTGCGCACATTTTCCAGCGCACTTTCGGAAAAGTCCGCCATCTTCTTCTGTGCGCCTGCACCGTATTGCAGGATAACACTGGAGTTGCTTAAATCAATCTGAGCGGCAAAGTTGTTCACCATCTGCCGCTCCTGCTCGGTGAGCATGCTTTCGTCGAACGCCGATTTGGGCTGCTCCTGTGCCATCGGCGGCTCGGGCTGGGCGGTCTGCATCTGCGGCGCCGGCTCACTGAATGGGTCGAGTGTCAAGGTCAGCTCCGGCTGGAGCATCTTTTCATTTGATTCAGTCATTTCTATCTCCTCCTCTGCTTAGCGGCTACTGCTTCGGCTCAAATTCCGAGCCGGTCAGCCCTTCCTGCTTGAGCATCGTTTCCAAAACGGTGATGTCCGAGCTGACATCCAGCACCTCGTCAGTAAACAGCTTATCCAGCAGGTTTTCAAAGGCAACGTTGATGGTGTCCAGCGTAGCTTCAATCTGCTGTTTTGCACTGCGGATGTTTTCCCCCTGCACCGGCTGGCTGTCAAATTCCTCATAGACATTCAGCAGCTTGAGGGTGGTCGGCAGGTAGTAGTTCATCAGCCTGCGGATGTCCGGCAGCTTTTCGGGGTGCTCCTGTACCTGTTCAAAGATTTTCTTTGCGATGATTTCCATCTGATCCATCTTTGCAGAGATTTCCTCCCCCTCGATTTTATCGTTGGAGCGGCGAATCTGCTCAATCATCTCCCGTCCCTGCCGGATGGTGGCAGCCAGTTCGGGATTTTCGGCAAACAGCTGTTCATCCTGTTTTGCCTGTTCTTGCTGCTGTTTTTTCAGTTCCTCCTGGCGCTTCTGCTTTTCTTTTTCACGCTGTTGCGCCTGCTGCTGCACATACAGATACTGATTGTACACCTCATCGGTGAGCATCAGGCAGGTCTTCTGGTCGTCGATGTGCGCGCCCGGCAGCACCTTTTTGCGAATCATCTTCTGCAAATCGCGCAGTACGAAATTTTTGTCCCTGCCGCTGTCCCTTACCAGCATATCAATCGGGCAAAACTGGCTGGAGCCGACCGTTTTGAGGTAGCGTTTTAAGCGATTGGTGCGTTTGAGCAGAGAGATCCCCTTCCCCAGCATACCGCCCGATACGCCCAGCAGCAGTACAAAAACGGCTGCTATCACTGCAAAGGGCGCGCCCAGCAGGTCGGTCACCACAGCAAACCAGCTGCTGACTAACAAAAGCAGGGTGAAGATTCCTAATCCCACGCTGCCAAAGACGGTGAACAGGATGCCGGAGACACTGACTGTCTTGTATCGACTGACTGCCGGTGGATTGGGTGCATGATTTTTCTGCGATGACCCATACTGATTAGGACCGACGTGGTAACGCTGCTGGCTTTCCTGCTGTTGCCGCTGCTGCTGTTGCCCTGTATGATTTCCTTGATAAGAAGAAAATTCTTTTTTAACGTCCCGCGCGATGTTGCCAAAATCCCGTTTGATGTTTTTGATTTCCTGCGAGCGTGAAATCTCCTCAATTTTCTGACGCACCCGGCGCTCAAAATCTTCCGGCACCGCACGCCACCTCCAATCCATCCATATGATTATTCATATTATAGAACATTTTTGTCAAAAGCACAAGAAAATCGACCAATCCGAAAAAGAATTAAAGATTTGTTTAAAATGTAAATTCCTTCCGGCGCAGCCGCGGTCAAAATTTTTGCCGTACACAATTTCCTGCGATATTTTGTTGCCCGTTGCAAATAGTAAAAAGGAGCTTTTGGCTTTTCATTTTCATCAAAATAAAAAAACTGTGAGGGATCGCAATTTGAAACAGAAAAAAACTTTTCATCTTTCGCTGCGCCGCACCTGGCAGCTGATGACCGGCGGCTTGAGCGTGGTCACCCTGGCAGCACTGTGTTGGGCGCTGTGTCTGTCCGCTACCCTGCCCGACCGATACTATCTGGCAAAGGGCAGCCGCTTTTCCCTGGGGGATTCTTCCCTGATTCAAACCAGCAGCAACGACGGCTACCCGCTTTCGGTCTATTCGTCCACCGGGAACACCTTTCGGATGGATTTAAAGCTGCTGGGACTCATCAATATTAAGCCTGTCAGTGTGCAGGTGGTCGACCGTCGGGTGGTTGCCCTGTGCGGAACACCCT
>FR880246.1:0-7984 GCA_000435195.1 Clostridium sp. CAG:169
GCTGCTTTTGTGGTGTACAAAGGATTTACAGGATGCAGTACTGCTCCATATATTTTTCCATGTTGACCAGCACGGAGGCGTACTCCGGCTTTTCTTTGAGGTACTCATAGATGTCGGCAACGGTGATGATGGCATGAACGTTGATGCCAAACTCCTCCTTGACTTCCATGACAGCGGTCTTGCCTGCGTTCTGTCCGACCTCGCAGCGGTTGACCGAGATGAACATATCCGGGATGGTCACTTTAGCTGCGCTTTGCAGGATCGGAACAGTTTCGCGGACAGCGGTGCCGGCGGTGATAACATCCTCGATGATGATGATGCGGTCACCGTCCTTTGGCTGGTAGCCGACCAGGCTGCCGCCTTCGCCGTGGTCCTTGACCTCTTTGCGGTTGAAGAAGTATGGCTTATCTACGCCGTAGTCGCGTGCCAGCGCACCGGCTGCCGAGGTAGCCAGCGGAATGCCCTTGTAGGCAGGACCGAACATGGCGTCAAAGTTATCCTTGCAGTTTTCCATGATGCACTGAGCGTAGAATTTGCCCAGGGTGGAAATCTGTGCACCGGTCTTATAGTTGCCGGTGTTGACAAAATATGGGGAAAGACGTCCGCTCTTGGTTTTAAATTCGCCAAAACGCAGAACGTCCGCGCTCATCATAAATTCGATAAATTCTTTTTTTGCAGGGGAAATCATGGTGCAACATCCTTTCCAATTTTGTTAAAAGGTCAGTGGGAACAAAAGTACCCTTACTTTACAGTTTACCACAGCTTTTCCGCTTCCTCAACCGCTGCGCGAAAAAAATGCTCGAAACCAAACGAATTCGGCACTTGACTTTGTACGGGGAAAAGGGGTATAACTGAAACAGAAAATGGTGTTGGAGAATAGAGGAGGAATGAATTTTGGTCAATATTACCATCGACCCACAGTTCAAGGAGGTTTGGCAGCAGGCAGCTTTAGGATGTGTTCAGTGCAGGGTGGTTGTGCAGCCCAGCTCCCGGCAGCTGCTCGAAGCCATCGACGTCGTCTGCCGACGCCTGATGGACAGCATGAGCATCGAACAGATTAAAACAAGGGAGCATATTGCACAGACACGTGCCTGCTGTACGGCACTGGGCAAGGATGTCAAGCGCTACCGCAATTCTGCTGAGGCGCTCAACCGCAGGGTGCTTCAGGGAAAGGGCTTGTATCAGATTAACAATGTCGTCGAGGTCAACAATCTGATTTCACTGGATACCGGCTATTCTTTGGGCAGCTATGATTTGGAAAAGCTGGAGGGCGACATCGTCTGGAAGCCGGCAGGGGAAGGGGTGCATTACCACGGCATCGGCAAGGAGGCGGTCAACATCGAGTTTTTGCCGGTGCTCAGCGACCGGCAGGGATTTTTTGGAAATCCAAACAGCGACAGCACCCGTGCGATGATTACCCCACAGACCACGCGGCTGCTGATGTGCGTCTTTGGGTTTGGCGGCGCGCAATCGCTGCAACCGATGCTCGGGCAGATGTGTGAGGCACTGCAAACCTACTGTGGAGCGACCGAGCTGGAAACAGCGGTGATTGTGTGATTGGGTCAGAAAAGACGGAGGGATTTGATATGAAAAAGGATTTTGCCTTTTATCGGAAGCTGTTTACTTCCACCTTTTATCTGAGTGCGTTTACCTTTGGCGGAGGATATGTCATCATTCCGCTGATGCGCAAAAAATTTGTAGAGCAATTCCATTGGATTGAGGAAACCGAGATGCTCGACCTGACCGCGATTGCGCAGTCAGCTCCGGGACCGATTGCAGTCAACGCCTCCATCCTGATTGGTTATCGTCTGGCAGGATTTGCCGGTGCGATGGTCAGCACGCTGGGCACGGTGCTGCCGCCGCTGATCATCCTATCGCTGATTTCCCTTGCCTACACCGTTTTTCAAAGCAGTCTGATTGTCAAGCTGGTGCTGCGCGGGATGCAGGCAGGTGTAGCGGCAGTCATTGCAGACGTGGTCATCAGCATGGGCGGAGATGTTCTAAAGCAAAAACGGTGGCTGCCGATTTTGATTATGCTCGGTTCTTTTGCGGCTGCCTGCTTCTTTCATGTCAATGTCATGCTCATCATCATTGTCTGTGCGCTGATTGGTTTGTTTGCCACCCTGCACGACGAGCGCAACGGAAAGGCGGGTGCATAAGCATGACCGTACTTTTGGAACTGTTCTGGAGCTTTTTCCAGATTGGACTGTTCAGTGTCGGCGGCGGATATGCTGCCATGCCGCTGATTCAGCATCAGGTGGTCGATCTGCACGGATGGATGACCATGCAGGAGTTTATCGACATCATCACCATCTCGCAGATGACGCCGGGACCGATTGCCATCAATTCGGCAACCTTTGTCGGCATCCAGATTGCAGGACTGCCCGGCGCTATCATTGCGACCCTCGGCTGTGTCTTCCCTTCCTGTGTCATCGTCCTGACGCTGGCGTGGGTTTATTTTCGCTATCGCAACCTGTCGGTGGTACAGGGCGTGCTGGGCGGACTGCGTCCGGCGGTGGTGGCAATGATTGCCTCGGCAGGTATCTCCATTTTGTTCACTGCCCTGTGGAATGCCGGACCGGTTTCGCTGAACCCGGCTGACTTGGACTGGATTGCAGCGGTGCTGTTTCTGGCAGCTCTGTTTGTTCTGCGCAAATGGAAGCTCAATCCCATCTGGGTCATGAGCGGCGCAGGCGCGGCAGGACTGATGCTGTACCTGTTGCTGGGATATTAAAAGGAACCCGTCTTTTCTGTTCTAACATGGGACGACCCTTCATACAGATAGGGTGAACCAAAATAACAGGAAGGGCGGGTTTTATGAATAACGAGGAAAAAAAGAGCATGGGCGCACACAATCTGATTTTGGAGGAGCGCGGCTCACTGACGGTGACCGGTGTGGAGGACATCGACAGCTTTGATGATCAGACGGTGGTAATCTACACCGGTCTCGGCGAGCTGACCGTCCGTGGAAATCAGCTGCACATCGAGCGCATCGACCTGCAGGCAGGAGAGCTGGAGCTGCAGGGACAGGTCGATGCGCTGACCTACGCCGACCAGCCTGCGGTGAGAGGTGGATTTTTTGCGAGGATCTTCCGATAGATGATGACCGGTATCACCATCGCAAAGGAAACCCGGCTGTTTCTGCTTTCGTTGGCGGTGGGAGCAGGGATGTCTTTTCTGTACGACCTGCTGCGGGTGCTGCGCCGCAGGACCGCGCACCGCGCAGCTGCTGTTTCGCTGGAGGACATTCTGTATTTCCTGCTGTGTGCTTTGCTGCACTTTGCCTTTGTTTTAAAGGATAACCGCGGACAACTGCGTGGGTATATCCTGGTGGGTGAGCTGCTGGGCTG
This sequence comes from Clostridium sp. CAG:169, assembly GCA_000435195.1. Taxonomy (GTDB): domain Bacteria; phylum Bacillota; class Clostridia; order Oscillospirales; family Ruminococcaceae; genus Negativibacillus. The sequence goes on from FR880246.1 coordinate 3,351, forward strand.
GGTCTGCTGGCACCTGAGCGCAGGTGCGGTGCTGGTGGAGGCAGGCAGCCGTTTGTTGGGCATTGTGCAAAGGGTTGTGGCAGGGATTCTGCGGGTGCTGCTCTTTCCGCTGTACTGTTTGTATCGTCTGATGAGAAGGATTTCGGCAGCTTTGTCGAAGGTGCTGGAAAAAATTTTAAAAAAAGTTATACAAAAGGGGAAATATACCTTGAAACGCAAGCGGCTGATGTTGTATAATTTAATTGGTCGATTCAAAAGAGTAAATCAGAAAAGAGGAGATTGCGATGGCATCGAAAAAGAAACCGCTGAGTAAAAACCGTCTGCTGGTCGCGTCGATGGCTGTGTTTATAGCGGTCTGCTCTTTTAAGATTGTGAGCACCCAGATGGAAGTTTCTGCCAAGCAGTACGAGCTCGAGCAGCTGGAAAAAAGTATCGAACAGCAGCAGAAGATCAACGAGGAACTGGAAAATCAGTTGGAGCAGGGAAAGAACGATCAGGGCGAGGTCATCGGTAGAATCGCGTTTGAACAGTACGGGTATGGTTACCCGGACGAACATATTTATATTGACAGCCAGGCCAGCTGAGCTTACATTTTATAAGATTTAGGAGGACGTTGTAGAAATTATGCAGTTAGCGATTGGAGACGTACTGGAAGGAAAAGTTACCGGCATCACCAAATTTGGCGCCTTTGTAGAACTTGAACCGGGCAAGACCGGCATGGTCCACATTTCTGAGGTGTCTACCGATTATGTGGAGGACATTTCCCAGTATTTAAAGAAGGACCAGACGGTCAAGGTCAAAGTTATCAATATCACAGAAGAAGGAAAGATCAGTCTCTCCATCAAAAAGGCGATGCCAAGAGAACCGCGCCCCGAGCAGCACAATGCGGGAGGCAAGGGTGGTTCCAAAAACTTTGGAAACAGACGTTATGACAACAGCAGCAAACGTCCCTTCAATCCACAGCAGGTCAGCAGCTATGAGTGGAATCCGCGCAAAAATGAGAGCGCATCTTTTGAGGATATGCTCAACAAATTTAAACAGACCAGCGATGACAAGATGTCTGATTTGAAAAAGTACCGCGGAGAGGTCAAACGTGGCTCGGCAAACCGCCGTTCCCGTCAGGATTGATCGGCAAAACCAAACAGAAGATCAAAAGGAGAAGCGGGGATACCGGCTTCTCCTTTTTTGCAATATGGGAGGACATCCGATGCAGGGGAAAAAGTGGATGGAAAGAATCTGCCGACGCTACAGCGAGATTTTGGGCGAACAGCTGACAGGAATTTATCTGCACGGCTCGGCTGCCTTTGGCTGTGCGTCCGATGCAAGCGATCTGGATTTTATCGTGGTCGTGTCAGGTGCGCCTTCACAGCAGCAAAAGAGGGAGATGATTGCCCTGCTGCTGTGTCTGAGCCGAGAGCCGGATGCACCCGGCAAGGGATTTGAGATGAGCGTGGTGGAGCAAACAGTTTGCAGACCATTTTGTTACCCCACACCCTACCTGCTGCATTACTCGCAGAGCTATCAAAAGCAGTTTACCGAAGATTTGGACGGATGGTGCCGCCGCATGAACGGGGTGGACTATGACCTGGCAGCACACTTCACTGTCATCCGTCAGGCGGGCATCTGCCTGTGCGGAAAACCGATTGCAGCGGTGTTTGGGCAGGTGCCGCGGGAAAACTATCTGGGCAGCATCTGTCGGGACGTGCAGGATGCGCCCATGCAGATACTGGACCAGCCGCTCTACCTGACTTTGAACCTATGCAGGGTGCTGGCAGCCTGCCGGCAGGGATTGGTGCTTTCCAAGTGTGAGGGTGTGTGCTGGGCAATGCAGGAAGACTCGCTGGCAGAGTTTCTCCCGATGCTCAAGCAGGCGCAGCTTTGCTACCAAAGCGCAGAGGAATTTATTTGGGAGAGCGAACCGCTGAAGCGGTTTGCTAAAATAGCTTTAAACCAAATCGACAGCGCCCTGTTGAAAACACAGCAGGATGAAAAAAGGAGGATTTGTCAGATGGAGCAGAACAAGGCAGAAAAATGGTGTAAAATCGAAATCTATAATGAATACCTTAAAAAGATTCCCAGCCTGCTGGTGCAGATTCATGCCGTAGAAAAGATGTATGAAAAGGCAAAGCTGGAGCAGCAGATGCTGACCACACAGCCGGAAAACGACAGCAGAAGGCAGTATCAGGCGCGGCTGGATTCCACCGAGCGTCAGTGCGCCTGCCGTTTGCAGGAGATGCAGGAGGAGCTGCGCCTGGTGCAGGGACTCAAGGCACAGTTGGAGGAGGAGCTGGGTGAACAGCTCGGATGTAAGTAAAAGGGTAGGATAAAAAAAGAGCGGATGCAAACGCATCCGCTCTTTCAGTTTCTTTTGAGAAAAGAAACTTATCTTTCTTCTTTCATTTTAGCAAAGCACTCGCTGCAGTATACTGGGCGGTCTTCTCTTGGTCTGAAAGGAACTTTAGCTTCTTTGCCGCAGCCTGCGCAAACAGCAGTGAACATTTCTCTCTCAGCTTTTTTGCCAGCTTTGCGAGCGTCTCTGCAGTTTTTGCATCTCTGAGGCTCGTTCTGGAAACCTTTTTCAGCGTAGAATTCCTGCTCACCAGCAGTGAAAACGAATTCAGCTCCACATTCTTTGCATACTAATGTTTTGTCTTCGTACATAGCTTTTTTACCTCGCTTTATATATTCGCCCATGGACCGGAACACTGGAGATGATTCGCAATGAAGTCGTATCGCTCTGCTGTGAGTCAAGGGCATATTTATAATCGCAGCGTTTCTGCGACTACCAACTTGATTATCGGGTGCTGCCCCGAAGCTTTCGTCTAACTCGTTGCAGGGCATTGTCGACAGCCTTTGTGGAACAGCCCAGCTGCTGTGCCATCTCTTCATAAGAAAGACCGTTGAGGTACAATGTTAAGGTTTCCTGTTCTAATCCAGACAAAAGGGTCTTGATTTTCTGCCGGCGCAGCTGTTCCTCCTCCTGCTTGAGGTAGGCTTCCAGTGGGTCGCCGTTGCGGTCGGACAGCTCGGCAAGTGCCTGTGCGGAATCGAGCGGCAGATAATTATTCAGCGGCAGATGTTTTTGCTCCAGAAAAAGACGGATGGTTCCCAGCATCCGAAACAGGATACAGCGGGAAGCAAAGGTTGCAAAGGAAGCTTTGCGGGTGCTGTCATAGCTTTTGACGGCTCGCAGCAGTCCAATCAAGCCTTCCTGTACCAGGTCCTCCGGTTCCAAACCTGCCAGTTTGTAGCAGCCGGCTTTTGCTTGGATGTCCGGCAAAAAACGAACGATCAGCTGTGCCAGTGAATCGGTGTCACCGCTTCGGGCAGACAAAACCAGTTGTTCGTCAGAAGGTTTGCAGGATTGTTTGGACATAATCTTTCTCCGTTGCTGTAAAAATGCCACTACCCCATTATATAGTACGAAAAACCTTCTGTCAATTCATTTTAGCCGCAAGTGCAAATTTTATTTTCTGCAAAATCGGGCGACTTTCGGCAATTTTGAACAGCTTTCATCGAGGATTTTACCATTTACGACAAAAATCTTCTTGTGACCGGAGATAAAACAAATGAAAAAATTTTTGGGCAGGATTGAATTTGATTTTCATTTTGCGCCTATGGTATAATAAAAGGCACGGTAGCGCTCTCGGGCGACTTGACACGGCGCAAGGGTGCGGCTATACTAGGAAATATTGTTAATCGAGTAACAATGTAAAACAGGAGATGAGGCTATGAAAAAAATCCAGGTAAAAGTTTGTGTTTGTACAGCGTGTGTGATGAACGGCTCGGTGGAAATCATGGAGTCGGTGGAAAGTCTGCGCGACCTGCGCGAGCAGATGGAGGAAGGATACACAGCAGAAGAACATGAAGTGTTGGAAATTGCAACCGATAAATGCCTCGGCGGACTGCCGCATCAGGAGGATGCTCCGGTGATTGCGGTCGATGACAAGGTGTTCAGAAAAGCGGATGCAGAATCGGTCATGGCCTATATCGTCGAGCGTGTGCAGAACGGGGAACAGTAAAAATGACCCGCCTGTCTGCACACAGGTTTTAATGAACAACAGGGGGTAATAACAATGAGAGGGATTACTACGCCGGTAACCAAGATCAGGAGGCAGGTCTTTACCGAGATTGCCCGTCTTGCTTATGAGGATGGGGACTACTCCCGCATCGAGGAGCTGCCCTACACCATCATCCCGGGCGAAAAAGCGAATTATCGTGACAGTGTCTTCAAAGAAAGAGCGATTGTAGGCGAGCGGCTTCGCCTTGCAGTCGGTCTTCCACTGCGTCCAGTGGACCAGCACGCACCGGTATCACAGGGAATCAACGACAGCGCCATTGCGGATATGTTCTATGAACCGCCGCTGATCAACGTGATCTCCTTTGCCTGCAACGCCTGCGAGGAAACCAGCTACACCGTCACCGACCTATGCAGAAGCTGTATCGCACATCCATGTACAGCCGTTTGTCCGGTCAAGGCAGTTTCTATCGTGAACGGCAGATCCTACATCGACAAGAGCAAATGCGTCAAGTGCGGACGATGCGCACAGGCTTGCCCATATTCCGCCATTGTCAAGAGTGAACGTCCCTGCGCAGCGGCTTGCGGAGTGGACGCCATCGAAAGTGATGAATAC
>FR880246.1:8037-38309 GCA_000435195.1 Clostridium sp. CAG:169
GCGTTTCCTGCGGACAGTGTCTGGTCAGCTGCCCGTTCAGTGCGATTGCGGACAAGTCCCAGATTTTCCAGCTGATTCAGGCAATCAAGCGCGGCGACCAGGTCATTGCCGAGGTGGCTCCGGCGTTCGTCGGTCAGTTTGGTCCGTTGGCGTCGCCGGAAAAGGTGCGCGCTGCTCTGCGCAAAATTGGTTTTGACCACATCTATGAGGTCGCCCGCGGTGCGGACATCGGCGCGGTGGAGGAAGCCGAGGAATACATCAAGAATGTGCCGACCGGCAAGCTGCCGTTTTTGGCAACCTCCTGCTGCCCGTCCTGGATTATGATGGCAAAGCAGCAGTTCCCGCAGATTGCCCACTGTATTTCCGACTCGATGACCCCGATGGTAGCCACTGCGCGTATCATCAAGGAAAAGCACCCGAACGCCCGCGTGGTCTTTATCGGTCCATGCGCTTCCAAAAAGCTGGAGGCAATGCGCGAGGACATCCGCAGCGATGTCGATTTCGTCATCACCTTTGAAGAACTGATGGGTATCTTCCAGGCGAACAACATCGAATTTTCCGATTTGCAGGACGACACCGGCTTCAACCACGGTGCGACCGCTTCGGGCAGAGGCTACGGTGTGGCAGGCGGCGTAGCAAAGGCTGTTACCGACTGTATCCGAGAGATGGCGCCTGAGCTGGGTGAAATCAAGACCGACCACGCGGAAGGTCTGGTGGAGTGTAAAAAGATGCTGACCCTTGCAAAGCTGGGTAAACGCGACGGTTACCTGCTGGAGGGTATGGCTTGTCCGGGCGGCTGCGTCGGCGGTGCAGGTACTTTGACCAATATTCCAAAAGGTGCCAAAGCCGAGCAGGAATTTGCCGCTAAGAGTGAATTTAAAGTTTCCACCGAGGATAAGACCGTCTTTGAAAAGCTCGGAAAATATACAAAAAAATAAGTTACCCCCAAAAGGACCGCTCTATCTCGTAGAGCGGTCCTTTTTTATCTGCGAAAGCCGGGGAAGCGGCAAGGAGCAGAAACATAATTTGGTAAAACGGTGCGTATAATGAGCTAAAACGCTTGCAGGAGGGAAACGACATGAAAAAGGGCTCGGGGATGCGGCAGCTGCTGGCTGTGCTGCTGGCAGTTTGGATGGCAGCAGCCGGTGCGTTGGGTGCGGCTGCGCAGGAGGAAAAAAAGCAGGTGGCAATGAGCTTTACGGCGCGTTCGGCACTTTTGATGGAGCAGCGGACCGGTAAGGTGCTGTTTTCCCAGAACGAAACACAGCGGGTGGCACCGGCGTCGCTGACCAAGCTGATGGACCTTCTGCTGATTTTCCAGCAGCTGCAATCGGGCAAGCTGACTATGGAGCAGGAGCTGACCTGCTCGGCATACGCCAAGACGATGGGCGGGTCGGAGATTTGGCTCAAAGAGGGCGAACGGATGACGGTGGAGGAGCTATTAAAGGCGCTGGTGGTGGCAAGCGCCAACGATGCGGCGGTGGTGTTTGCCGAAGCCATTGCCGCAAGCGAGGAGGAGTTTGTCCGGCTGATGAACGAGAAGGCGCAGCAGCTGGGTCTGCAAAACACCCACTTTGTCAACTGCACCGGCTTTGATGAGGAAGGTCACTACACCTGTGCGCAGGATGTTGCCGTGCTGGCAAGGGAGCTGATGACCGGATACGGCGAGCAGCTCACCCGTTTTTCAACCATCTGGATGGACAGCTTGCGCGGCGGAGAGACCCAGCTGGTCAACACCAACCGCCTGATTCGCTTTTACGATGGAGCCACCGGCTTAAAGACCGGCACGACCGATGCTGCCGGTCATTGCTTATGCGCGACTGCCACCCGAGATGGCCTGTCGCTTATTTCGGTCATCATGGGATGCAAAAGCAGCGATGCGCGTTTTGAGGAATCCAGGCAGCTGCTGGACTACGGCTTTGCGGGCTTTACCCTATACCAGCCGCAGCTGCCGCAGGACCGGCTGCATCCGGGAGCGGTCCAGCAGGGGATGATCCGGTAGCGGTCAAGCAGGGGATGCAGACACAGGTGGAGCCGCAGGTCGAGGCGCTGCCACAGGCGGTGGTCAGAAAAAACGAGGTGGACGGCATCGAAATAAAGCTGGAGCTTAGCGAGCAGTTGCAGGCACCGGTGGCAAAAGGGCAGGCAATCGGCTGGATTCAGCTTGTGCAGAACGGCAGCATCATCGCCCAACAGCCGGTGACCGCCGGGCAGGAGGTGCAGCAGCTGACCTATGCAAAAAGCCTGCGGCTGTTGGCAAAAGGACTCATCGGGATGAACGGTCAGTCTGTACAGGAGCAGGTGGAGTAAAAAAGGAGCGATTGATGGAAACCCTTTTTGCAAATTTCATGCGAAAAGCATTTGTTGAGAGAAAAAAGGTAGGTTTTTACAAAAACAGCCTTGCAAAATGCAGAGAAATAATGTAAAATAACTATATCACCAGAGAATAGAAGGCAGTTGGAAAACTGAAAGGAAGGATCAGCTATGGCTGTAACACTCAACGCAAAATACCTGGAACCATTTGTCAAACAAGGCGAGCTGGAAGCAATTTTTCCACAGGTGCAGGCGGCTCATCACACCATTCATGAGCGCTCGGGTCCTGGAAATGATTTTCTTGGCTGGCTGGACTTGCCGGTCGATTATGACAGGGAGGAGTTTGCAAGGATTCAAAAGGCAGCGCAAAAGATACGCAGCCATTCCCAAATCCTGATTGTCATCGGTATCGGCGGCAGCTATTTGGGAGCAAGAGCCGCAATCGAGCTGTTGCACTCTCAGCTGTATAACGATTTGGTACAGGATGCACCGAAGATTTACTTTGTGGGAAACAGCATCAGTCCTTCCTACCTCAACCAGATTTTAAAGCTGTGTGAGGATAAAGATTTTTCCATCAACGTTATTTCCAAATCCGGTACCACCACCGAACCGGCGCTGGCGTTCCGCATCTTCCGTTCCCTTGCCATCGAAAAATATGGCAGAGAGGGCGCAAAGGACAGAATCTTCTGTACGACCGACAAGGCAAAAGGAACCCTCAAGCAGCTGGCAGACCAGGAAGGCTATGAAACCTTTGTGATTCCTGACGATGTCGGCGGAAGATATTCGGTGCTGACAGCGGTGGGACTGCTGCCGATTGCAGTATCCGGCTCGGACATCGAAAAGCTGATGCAGGGAGCAGCACATGCCCGCGAGGCGCTGAGCGTCTGTGATTTAGAAAAGAACGATTGCTATCGTTATGCCGCATTGCGAAACATTTTGTACCGCAAGGGCAAGGCAATCGAAATTCTGGTTTCTTACGAACCGGCGTTCACGATGATGTCCGAATGGTACAAACAGCTCTTTGGTGAGAGCGAAGGAAAGGACAACAAGGGAATCTATCCTTCGTCGGCAGTGTTCTCTACCGACCTCCATTCGATGGGACAGTTCATCCAGGAGGGTTCGAGAATCCTGTTTGAAACCGTTGTGGATATCGGTCAGCCGCAGAAAGACCTTTATATCGAGGCAGATCCGGCAAACTTTGACGGACTCAACTTCCTGTCCGAGCAGAATATGTCGGTGGTAAACCGCAAGGCAATGCAGGGAACCATCCTTGCACATACCCAGGGCGGAGTACCGAACATGGTATTGCAGCTTCCTTGCATCAACGAGGAAGAGCTGGGATACTTAATCTACTTCTTTGAAAAAGCTTGCGCACTTTCCGGTTATCTGCTGGCCGTCAACCCGTTCAATCAGCCCGGTGTAGAAAGCTACAAGAAAAATATGTTTGCTTTGCTGGGCAAACCGGGGTATGAGGACCAAAAACAGGCGCTGGAAGCGCAGTTAAAATAAGAATAGCAATATTCCAATCAAAAGAACCAGGGAGGAATTTCAAATGATTAAACTGATCGTAGGCACCAAAGGCACCGGCAAAACCAAGACCCTCATCGAGATGGCAAAAAAAGCTGCTGAAGAATCCAAGGGCAATGTAGTCTGTGTAGAAAAAGGCGAAAAGCTGGTTCGCGAACTGCCAAACACCGTTCGCCTGGTCAACAGCGAAGAGTACGACATTCAGGGCTTTGCTTGTCTGTACGGTTTCCTGGCAGGCTTCCTGGCAGGCAACTATGACATCACCCACCTGTTCATCGACGGCACCTTCAAAATCGGCAAGATTGGCGATGTAGAAAAAGACTATGAAGGCTTTGCTTACATGGTACAGTGCCTGGCAAAATTGAACACCGAGGCGCAGATTGTCTTCACCGTTTCCTGCGATGCTTCTGACCTGCCGGTATCTGTAAACGAGTACATTGTAAAATAATTGCTTGATGCAAAAAACAACCGCCCGAACAAACGAATGGTTTGGGCGGTTTTGTTTTGCAAAAATTTGCAGCTTTAGCGAATAAATCCTGCAAATTACTCTTGACGCACACAAAGGTGCATGATAGTATGGTAAAAGGTTAAAATGAAATCGGTCGTTTTGACCTTGTGTAATAAAAAACAGGAGGGATGGTCTTATATGGAAAAAATCAAGGTAGCGATTGTTGGATATGGTAACATCGGACAGTATGCCCTTCAGGCTGTTCAAGCTGCGGAGGATATGGAGCTGGTCGGTGTGATTCGTCACAGCGCACAGGCACAGCAACCAAAGGAATTGGAAGGAATCTGTGTAGTGGATTCTGTGGAAAAACTTCCGGCAAAGCCACAGGTTGCTCTGCTGTGTCTGCCGACCCGTTCAGTAGAAGAAAATGCCAAGGAATATCTGGCAAAGGGCATCAATACCGTGGACAGCTTTGACATCCACACACAGATTTGGCAGCTGCACTGCGAATTGGACAAAGCAGCCAAGATTTCCGGTGCCGTTTCGGTTATTTCTGCCGGCTGGGACCCGGGCTCTGACTCGGTGGTTCGTGCTTTGCTGGAAGCTTGTGCGCCAAAGGGCATCACCGATACCAACTTTGGACCCGGCATGAGCATGGGTCATTCGGTAGCGGCAAAGGGAAAACCGGGTGTCAAGAACGCCCTGTCGATGACCATTCCGCTGGGAACCGGTATCCACAGAAGAAATGTCTACATCGAGCTGGAGAATGGATACGACTTTGAGCAGGTGAAGGCTTCGATTCTGGAGGATGACTATTTTAAACACGATGAAACCCATATCTTTGCGGTTCCGTCGGTAGATGCGCTGATGGATAAAGGTCACGGAGTCAATCTGGTGCGCAAGGGTGTTTCGGGTACGACCCACAATCAGTTGTTTGAATTCAATATGAAAATCAACAACCCTGCCCTGACCTCTCAGGTGATGGTTGCCTGTGCAAGAGCAAGTGTTGTACAGGCACCGGGCTGCTATGTGCTGCCGCAGCTGCCGATGATGGACCTGCTGCCGGGTACCCTGGAAGAAAAAATCAAACGTCTGGTATAATGCTTTTGCAGAAACCGAAGATAAAAACGACCGGATTTCTTTTTGGAAATCCGGTCGTTTTTGACATAAACCTTACTTTTTAAGAGAGATGCGCGGGAGCTTGTCACGATAGGTGGTAAAAAAGTTTTTGAGAGCAGGGTGCAGCAGTCCATCCTGCTCCATTTTGCGGTACTGCGCTTCATCCACCCAGCAAAAATCGACGACCTCCTCCGGCTGCATCACAATCTGGCTGTCCTTGACATCCATGCACACCACAAAGGTGTCCAGAAAGCTGTGCAGACGGCGCTCCTGTGCCACCAGAACCATCTGCTGCGGCAAAACTTCCAGACCGATTTCTTCCCGGGTCTCCCGCAGGGCAGCAGTCAGGGTATCTTCACCGGTGATTGCCGACCCGCCGGTGCAAGCCCATTTCAGCCCAAAGGGAATGTCGGGATGGCGCTGGGTCAGCAGGACCTGTCCGGCGCTGTTGACGACCCAGATGTTGACCACCAGGTGGTAGTCACCATCCGCCATCGGTGTGCCGCGCAGATGCTGTCTGCCTGTGCTGCGGCGGTCCATATCAAAAATATCCCAATATTCAGCCATCCGTATCCTCCCTCACATTGACACTGCGCTGCCTTTAGCGCTGAAGAAAAGGTTTGATTTCGTTCAAAAAGTCTGCGCAATCGTCCGAATGAACCTCCATGGTAAGAGGCTTGGAAAGGTCCAGGCTAAAGATGCCCATGATGGACTTGGCATCGACGGTATATCTGCCGGAGGTGAGGTCAACATCAAAATCGCATTTGACGACCGAATTGACAAAAGCTTTGACATCATTGATGGTTTTGAGCATAATCATTTCCCGTTTCATATAAACGCTCCTTCTATTTTCAGAATGGAACCGAATTTCGCTGCAAGAATTTGTCGAAAGGCGGTTGTATTTATTGCTTAAATTCATTATAATTTATTTGTATAACATTTTCAATAGCCATCGGTGCAAAGATTCTTTGCAAAAAATGCGGGATTTGCACAATAAATTCCCCACAGGGAGAAGAAAAGGTGGATTTCAGTCGAGACGCCGGAGCCACCGCCGGAGAAAAGAGGTATTATGCGAGCAGCGTTTTACACCTTGGGCTGCAAGGTGAACCAGTATGAAACACAGATTCTGATTCAGCAGTTTTCTGCTTATGGATACGACATTGTGGACAGCAGTGATGCAGCGGATGTTTATGTCATCAACTCCTGCACGGTCACAGCATCCGGTGACAAAAAGACACGGCAGATCATCCATCGGATGAAGCGCACCAGTCCCGGTGCCGTCATCGCGCTGACCGGCTGCTTCCCGCAGGCGTTCCCGGAGGAAGCTGCAAAGCTCGAAGAGGTGGACATTCTGGTGGGCGCAGGGGAAAAGAAAAGGGTGCTGGAATATGTCAACCGCTTCTTAAAGGAAGGCAAGCGCATTGTAGAAATCACCCCGCACACAAAGGAGGAGCGATTTGAGGCGATGCACGCCGACAGCTTTTTAGAGCGCACCCGGGCATTTGTCAAGATTCAGGACGGCTGCGAGCATTACTGCTCCTACTGCATCATCCCGTATGCCAGAGGTTTTAATCGCTCCAAATCTTTGGAGGACCTCAAACTGGAGCTGTACGATTTGAGCGCAAAAGGCTACAAAGAGGTGGTTCTGGTCGGTATCGACCTGTCCAGCTACGGCAAGGACATCGGCTGCCATCTGGTGGATGCGGTGACGATGGCGTGTACCACCGAGGGCATCGAGCGGGTGCGCTTAGGCTCGCTGGAGCCACTGATGCTCACCGATCAAAATCTTTCCATCCTGGCAGGGCTGCCAAACTTCTGCCCGCAGTTCCATCTGTCGCTGCAAAGCGGATGCGATGCCACCCTCAAGCGGATGAACCGCCACTACGACACTGCTTTTTACCGCGATCTGGTGCAGCGCATCCGCAGCCGGTTCGATAATCCTTCCATCACCACCGACCTGATGGTCGGCTTCCCCGGCGAAACGCAGGAAGAATTTGAGCAGTCGCTCGACTTTGCCCGCGAAATTGGCTTTGCCAAGGTGCACGTTTTTGCCTATTCTATCCGACCGGGCACCCGCGCTGCCAAAATGCCCGACCAACTGACCCGTCAGCAGAAGGAGCAGCGCAGCCATCAGATGGCGCAGGTGACCGAGGAAAGCCGCAAGAGCTTTTTGCAAAGCCAGGTGGGTATGGTGGAGAGCGTGCTGTTTGAAACCGAGAAACTCGATGGGATGCAGCATGGCTACACCAAAAACTATACACCGGTCTGTGTACAAAGCGACCGCGAGCTGTGCGGCAGCATCCATTCGGTGCGCATTACCGGGGCGAAGGATGATTACTGCATCGGTCAGCTGCTGACCGAGCAGGAGCAGGCAGAATGAGAATTAGCTGCTATGCGCAGGCGTCCGGCAGAGTGCAGGGAGTAGGCTTTCGCTACTTTGTGCTGCGGGAGGCAACCCAACACGGCATCGGCGGCTGGGTGCGCAACTGTGAGGACGGCTCCGTCCAGATGCTGCTGCAAGGAGAAGAGGAAGCGGTGCAGCTGCTGTTGCAGCGGATTCGGGAAGGTACGGTGTGGATTCAGGTGGAGAACCTGACGGTGCAGTACCCGGATAATGACACAGTGCCGCAGGAGCGGGAATTTTCGATCCGCTATTAAGTCCAAAATTCTCCCGCAGCGGAGAAAGGTACACGCTTTTGCCGAAAGTTGCGGTCAAATTTTGCTTTCTTTCGGACAATGTCGATATACAAACCGCCTGCGGATTATGGTATAATGAAGTCAAACCCTTCCTGATGCAGGAAGATGCAAGATAAAATAAAGAGAGTACAGTACAATTTTTAGGAGTGTGAAGTATGTCAGTTTACAGAGTATATGTCGAAAAGAAGGCTCCCTTCGCTGTGGAAGCGCAGGGCGTTCTTTCGGATATCCGCAGCTCGCTGGGTATCCACAGTGCATCCTGTGTGCGCATCCTGAACCGTTATGATGTGGAAGATATTTCCAAAGAAGATTTTGAGCTTGCTAAGGGAACCATCTTCTCCGAGCCGCAGGTGGACGATGTTTATGATGAGCTTCCTTCCTTTGCGGCAGAGGACCGGGTGTTTGCTGTCCAGTTTTTGCCGGGTCAGTTCGACCAGCGCGCAGACTCCGCAGTCCAGTGCATCCAGCTGGCAACCCAGCATGAGCGTCCGACCGTTGCTTCTGCAAAGGTCTATGTAATCAGCGGCGTTTCCGATGAGGAACTTGCCCGCATCAAAGCGCATCTGATCAACCCGGTAGAGTCGATGGAGGCTTCCATGGAGCTGACAAAGACTTTGCATACCCCATTTGACGTGCCGGCTGACGTAGCGGTCCTGGAAGGTTTCTGCGAGCTGGACCAGCAGGGCTTGCAGGAATTCATCGACCAGTACGGTCTGGCGATGGACCTGGGCGACATCACCTTCTGCCAGAAATACTTTAAAGAAACCGAAAAGCGCACTCCTACCATCACCGAGATTCGCATGATCGACACCTATTGGTCCGACCATTGCCGTCACACCACCTTCTCCACCAACATCGAGCAGGTGGACATCGAGAGCGATTACGTCAAGGACGCTTACAATGAATACCTCGAACTGAGAAAGACCCTGCACGCAGGCAAAAACAAACCGATGACCCTGATGGATCTGGCGACCATCGGCGCAAAGGCACTCAAAAAGAAGGGTCTGCTCAGTGCGCTGGACGAATCGGAAGAGATCAACGCCTGCTCGGTCAAAATCAAGGTGGACATCGACGGCAAGGAAGAGGAGTGGCTGCTTCAGTTTAAGAACGAAACCCACAACCATCCGACCGAGATCGAGCCATTCGGCGGCGCTGCCACCTGTCTGGGCGGTGCAATCCGTGACCCGCTGTCCGGCAGAGCCTACATCTATCAGGCAATGCGCGTCACCGGTGCAGGCGACCCGCTGACCCCATTTGAGCAGACCATCAAAGGCAAACTGCCACAGAAGAAGATTGTGACCACCGCAGCAGCCGGATACAGCTCCTACGGCAACCAGATCGGTCTGGCGACCGGTCAGGTCAACGAGATTTATCACCCGGGCTATGTTGCAAAGAGGATGGAAGTGGGCGCTGTCGTCGGTGCAGTACCTGCCTGCAACGTAGTTCGTGAAGAGCCTGCCGCAGGCGATGTCATCATCCTGCTCGGCGGCAAAACCGGACGCGACGGCTGCGGCGGTGCAACCGGTTCCTCCAAGTCCCACAATGTAGAGTCGCTGTCCAGCTGCGGCGCAGAGGTGCAGAAGGGCAACCCACCGGAAGAAAGAAAGATTCAGCGCCTGTTCCGCAACGGCGACGTTACCCGCATGATCAAACGCTGCAACGACTTTGGTGCAGGCGGCGTTTCGGTTGCCATCGGCGAGCTGGCAGACGGACTGGAAATTGATTTGGACCTGGTACCGAAAAAGTACGACGGTCTGGACGGCACCGAACTTGCCATCAGTGAGTCTCAGGAGAGAATGGCAGTGGTTGTTGCAAAAGAAGATGCCCAGAAGTTCCTGGATGCTGCCGACCGTGAAAACCTGATGGCTACCGTTGTGGCTAAGGTGACCGAGCAACCAAGACTGGTGATGTTCTGGAGAGGCAAACGCATCGTGGATCTCTCCCGCGAGTTCCTCGGCTCCAACGGCGCTGCAAAATATACAAAGGTCATCGCAAAGGCTCCTGCTCAGAAAGCACACTGCTGCAAAAACAAGGACCTGAGCGTCAAAGAAAAATTTGAAACCATCATGGCAGACCTCAATGTCTGCTCGCAGCGTGGTCTGTCCGACCGTTTTGACTCGACCATCGGTGCGAACACCGTTGTGATGCCATACGGCGGCAAGACCCAGCTGACTCCTTCTCAGGCAATGGTAGCAAAGATTCCGATGCTGCACGGCGAGACCAACACCTGCTCGATCATGTCCTGGGGCTTTAACCCATACATCTCCGACCAGGATCAGTTCAAGGGCGCACAGCTGGCAGTTGTCGAGTCGATTGCCAAGATCATCGCTTCGGGCGGCTCCAGAAGCAGATGCTGGCTGAGCTTCCAGGAATACTTTGAGAAGATTGGCACCGACCCGGAAAAATGGGGTAAACCATTCCAGTCGCTGCTGGGCGGTCTGAAGGCACAGCTTGAACTGGGCTGCGCTGCCATCGGCGGTAAGGACTCGATGTCCGGCTCCTTCGAGGACATCCACGTTCCACCGACACTGATCTCCTTTGCGGTTTCCACTGCCAAGGTGAACAATGTAGTCACCGACGAGTTTAAGGCTGCCGGCGACAAGGTATACCTGCTGGCTCCTGAGTACGATGAAAACGGAATGCCGATTTACGAAAATATCCGCAAGGTATTTGACCACATGGAAAGCCTGATTGCCTCCGGCAAGGTCAAGGCAGTCTACACACTGGGCATGAAGGGTCTGGGCGAAGCGCTGTGCAAGATGTCGTTCGGCAACCGCATCGGCTTTGCGGCACAGGAAAACCTGCATCACCTCTTCAAACCGGTTTACGGCGCATTTGTATTTGAGGCATCCGAGGAACTGGACACCTTTGCCAAACTGATTGGCTGCACCACCGAGGAATATACTCTCCAGATCAACGGAGAAACAGTGGACCTGCAGGAAATCCAGCAGAAGTGGGAAGCAACCCTGGAGCCGGTTTATCCGCGCATCACCAAGGCTCCGCAGGAAACCGTTCCGACCTACAACTATCAGTGCGTAGAGCGCAAGACCTCCTCGATCAAGCTGGCACAGCCGCGCGTTCTGATTCCGGTATTCCCGGGCACCAACTGCGAATATGACACCGCTCGTGCGTTTGAACGTGCAGGAGCTAAGGCGGACATCGTTGTTATCCGCAATAAAACTTCCGAGCAGATCAAAGAATCGGTAGAGCTGATTAGAGAAAAGATTGCAAACTCCCAGATCATCGCCATCCCGGGCGGCTTCTCCGGCGGCGACGAACCGGAAGGCTCGGCAAAATTCATCGCTTCCTTCTTCCGCAACCCACAGATCACCGAGGCGGTGATGGAGCTGCTGAAGAACCGCGACGGTCTGATGTGCGGTATCTGCAACGGCTTCCAGGCGCTGGTCAAACTGGGTCTGGTGCCATACGGTGAGATCATCTCCACCGATGCAAGCTGCCCGACCCTGACCTACAACGTCATCGACCGCCATCAGTCGGGTCTGGTGCGCACCAGAATTGCATCCAACAAATCCCCATGGCTGATGCACACCAACGTGGGCGACATCCACACCATCGCTATCTCCCACGGCGAAGGTCGCTTTGTTGCCAGCGAGCAGCTGGTCAAACAGCTGGCAGAAAACGGACAGATTGCGACCCAGTATGTCGATCTGGAAGGCAACCCGACCGAAGACTACCGCTTCAATCCAAACGGCTCGATCGACGCCATCGAGGGTATCACCTCCCCGGACGGCAGAATCTTTGGTAAGATGGGTCATTCCGAGCGTTACACCAACGGACTGTACCTGAATGTGGACGGCGACAAGGACCAGAAGATGTTTGCCGGAGCAGTCAGCTACTTCAGAGACTAAAAGAGAATTGTGATATTCAGCATAGGACCTCTCTGCCGCACCGGCAGGGAGGTCTTTGCAAAAGGTTAAAAAGAAAGGGAGATTTTCTTGCCAAATCAAAAACGACCTTCCACAACAGCGCAGGCGGACCGGGTCGATTATCTGATGTCGGTGCTGTGTGTGCTGACCATCCTGGACATCCTGACCCTTCCGCTGACGGCAATCGTGGGAATCTTTTGGGTCAAACAATATGAACTGCCGATGATGGGGGAGGGTTTTTCCACCAAAATAAACGGCAAAAAACTCGGGCAGCTTGCCTTGCTGCTGCTTTCCGGTGCAGCGCTGGGCGCCTTTGCTCTGTCGGCAACTCAGGGACTGGTGGTGGTGCTTGAACAGCGGCTGCCGGGGACCCTTTTTGTGATGGGTGCCGGACACACCCTGTGGCAGGACCTGCTGGTAGCGGTGGTGACCGCCTTTGTGATGGAGCTTGCCTTCCGCCGCTGCCTCTTTTTTGAGTGGAGCCGCTATGGAATTTTGCCGGCAATCATCGGCAGCGGACTTATCACCATGCTGTTGACCCCGCTGCCGCAGTGGCCGGGTGCTCTGCTGCTGGGCTTGTGTGCCGCAGCTGTCTACCAGGTGACCGGCTGTCTTGTGATGACCAGTGTCTTTCACATGGGATTTCTGGTGGCACAGACGCTGCTGTTGCACGGACCCAATCCGCAGCAGGTGCTTTCTGCGGGTGTGATGCTCCTGCTGCTGGCAGCGGCGCTGGTCGGCTGCTGGGCAGCGCTGGCTCTTTCTCCAAACGGTAAAGAAACCATTCAGAAGATGGTGGTCCAGCAGAAAAACCCAATCCGTCATCCGTATGTTTTCAGAACCAGCTTCAACTTTTTTGCAGTGGTGCTGGTGCTGTTTGCCACCACCGTCCTGTGGTATCCGCTGCTGCTGGGAAATGAAGCGACATAGAGCTTTCGACAAAATCCCTAATTGCCCGCCGGCAGAAGAGAGCAAAGTTGTGGGAAAGGCGGGAAAGTATAAAAAAGTGCCGTCATCAGGGGAAAAAACGCCTTTTGAGTGTTGACAAAAAAGGCACAAGATACTATAATATTTTCTGTTACGGATTGATTCGGAGGGATAAGTCTGTCCCGGAAAGGTCTGCTTCTGGCGGAGCGGACGGGGTCAATCGGTGCTGCGGCAGGCCCGAAGCGATGCTGCCGCAGAGTATACCATGTATACCGGAAAGGAAGTTACTATGCTGCTTGACCTGAGAAGAGTGTTCGAAGGCGACGACCAGAGGGTGCCGTTTGTGCATCAGATGGACTTAAGCCAGATAGAGCAATGGGGTGACCGTCCGTTTGCGGAGCCGGTACAGCTTGAGGGTTATGTGCAGAACCGTGCGGGAATCGTTACGGTACACTACACAGCCAGCTACCTTCTTTCCACAGCTTGTGCCCGCTGCCTGGACCCGGTAGAGCGCAGGGTCCGTCAGGACTTTGACCACACTGTGGTCAGAAAGCTCAACCAGCAGGAGGACGATGATTACATCGTCTGCGAGGACGGCATTTTGGACCTAGACTTGATTGCACAGGACGACATACTTCTTGAGCTACCAATCAGGATGTTGTGTTCGGAGGACTGCAAGGGTCTGTGTCCGGTATGTGGCTGCAACCTGAACCGCGAACAGTGCGGTTGTCAGCAGCCGGAATGGGAGCCACAGGGCAGAACGGTCAGACCGTTTGCTGACCTGAAGTGGTCCGACGAGGAGTAAGTTTTCGCCGGCAGGGTCCCAAAAGCTTTTGTTTTATAATTTTATGATAATGTTTTAAGGAGATGCGCAAAAATGGCAGTACCGAAGAGAAAAGTATCCAGAGCACGCAGAGATAAAAGACGTTCCAATGTTTGGAAACTCGACACACCAGCATTTTCCGTCTGCCCACAGTGCGGCGAGCTGAAGACTCCACACAGAGTATGCGGCAACTGCGGCTACTACAAAGGCAGAGAGATCATCAAAAAAGACTAATTGCGTCTTTTTTGGACTGGATGTTTTTGAACATGAAGGGCAGAGGGGAAGGTCTTTCCCTTCCTGCCCTCTTTTTTATGCTGCAAACCAAGCGGACAGGAGGCGGTGCGGATGGCAGTCAGAATCACCAGCGTTGAACCGGGCAGTCCGGCAAGACGGGCAAGGATACACAAGGGAGATACCTTGATCAGCATCAACGGAAACGCAATCACCGATGTGCTCGATTACCGGTTTTATATGACCGACGAGCATCTGGAAATCCTGCTGTGTGATCAGGAAAAGAAGCTGCGCACAGTCGTGGTGGAAAAAGACGAGTACGACGATTTGGGACTGGAGTTTGAAACCTATCTGATGGACCGTCAGATGGGCTGCAAAAACGCCTGCATCTTCTGCTTTGTCGACCAGACACCGCCGGGGATGCGCAAGAGCCTTTACTTTAAGGATGACGATACCCGAATGTCCTTTCTGTTTGGCAATTACACCACCCTCACCAACCTCAAGGAGGGTGACATCCAGCGGATTATCAAAATGCATATCAGTCCCATCAATATCTCCATCCAGACGATGAACCCTGCGCTGCGGGTGCAGATGATGAAGAATCCGTTTGCAGGGGAATCGCTCAAATTTGTGCGGATGCTCACCGAGGGCGGAATCAAAATCAACACCCAGATCGTGCTGTGTCCCGGCTATAACGATGGGGAGCAGCTGGAATACAGCCTTTCCGAGCTGGCAAAACTGGGACCGAACGTGCAGAGTATCGCGGTGGTTCCGGTCGGCTTGACCCGCTATCGGGAAAAGCTGACGCCGCTGCGTGGCTTTTTTCCACAGGAGGCGGTGGAGGTTGTTAAAACGATGGAGCGCTGGGGAGAATATTTCTGCAAGGAGTATGGCACCCGCACCGCTTACGCCTCGGATGAGTTTTACATCCTTGCCGGAAAGGATTTTCCGCCGTATGAATTTTATGAGGACTTTGCCCAGTTGGAAAACGGTGTGGGCATGATGACACTGATGCAGCACGATTTTGCCCAGGCGCTCAAGGAGGCGCAGCTCGAGCAATCCCCTGCCGCGCACCGCTGCACCATTGCCACCGGTCAGCTGGCTTACCCGATGATGCAGGACTTTGCTGAGCGGGTGCAGCAGGCATTTCCACAGGTGCAGGTGCAGGTCAAAAAAATCCGCAACGATTTTTGGGGACCCACCATCACAGTGGCAGGGCTGATCACCGGTCAGGACCTGCTGGCGCAGCTGGAAGGGCTGGATTTGGGCAGCGAGCTGCTGATCCCTGCCAATATGCTGCGGCATGAGCAGGACCGCTTCCTGGATGACCTGACCCTCGAACAGGTGCAGGAGACTTTGGGCGTGCCGGTGCTTCCGGTGGAAAACGATGCTTTTGAGCTGCTGGCAAGGATGCTGGGCAGCCGGTAAAAAAGAGAACGAAAAAAGAACGATTCTACTAGAAAGTGAGGTCAGGATATGGCAGTCAGACCAATCGTTGCAGTGGTGGGTCGCCCGAATGTGGGAAAATCCACCCTGTTCAATAAACTGATCGGGCAGCGGCTCTCCATCGTGGAGGATACCCCGGGAGTGACCCGCGACCGAATCTATTCAGCCTGCGAATGGCGCAACCATGAGATTATGCTGGTCGATACCGGCGGTATCGAGCCTTATTCGGATGATATTATCATTTCGCAGATGCGCCGTCAGGCACAGATGGCGATTGAAAGTGCAGAGGTCATTATTCTGGTGGTGGATATGAAATCCGGCATCACCGCCACCGATCAGGAGGTCGCTGCAATGCTGCAAAAGAGCGGCAAGCCGATTGTACTGTGCGTCAACAAATGCGACGGAGTGGGCGAACCACCATCTGAATTTTACGAATTTTACAACCTCGGTCTGGGAGAGCCGATTGCGGTGTCCTCCCTGCACGGACATGGAACCGGCGACCTGCTGGATGCGGTCTATGAGCATCTGGACTTTAGCGCCGAGGAAGAATATGACGAAAACAGCATCACCGTTGCCATCGTCGGCAGACCGAATGCGGGCAAATCCTCGCTGGTCAACCGCATTGCAGGCAGAGAAGCGGTTATTGTTTCGGACATCGCAGGCACCACCCGTGATGCGACCGATACTGTGGTAGAAAATGAGCATGGACGCTTTGTGTTCATCGACACCGCCGGTATCCGCCGCAAGAGCAAGGTGGAGGAGTCGATTGAAAAGTACAGTGTTCTGCGTGCCTATATGGCGGTCGACCGCTCGAACGTCTGTGTCATCGTCATCGACGCGACCAAGGGCTTCAGCGAGCAGGATTCCAAGATTGCAGGCTATGCCCATGAGCAGGGCAAGGCGTGCATCATCGCCATCAACAAGTGGGATGCGCTGGAGGAAAAGACCGATAAGACCATGCAGGAGATGAAAAAGCAGCTGGACATCGACTTCAGCTTTATGCCGTATGCGCCGATGCTGTTCATCTCTGCCAAGACCGGTCAGCGGGTCAACAACTTGTACGAGCTGATTAAAAAGGTGGACGAGCAGAATGCACGCCGCATCTCCACCGGTATGCTCAACGATATGCTCAACTACGCGACCGCCCGCGTGCAGCCGCCGTCTGACAAGGGCAAGCGCCTGAAGATTTACTACATGACCCAGGTGACCACTCGACCACCGACCTTTGCCTGCTTTGTCAACCGCGCAGAGCTGTTCCATTTTTCCTATCAGCGCTATTTGGAAAATCAGATTCGAGAAAACTTCGGCTTTGAAGGGACCCCGATTCGGATGCTGGTCCGCGAAAAAGGTGACAAAGCACACAAATAAGGAAAAAGATTTTTCGACAAAATGGATTCTTTTTCCCCATAAAGAGCCTCATTTGGGGCTCTTTTTTTTCTCTGATGAATCGGAAAGTCTCAAAACAAAGGGAAAAGGGCTTGCAATATAGTGAAACAGTTGATACAATGTACTGGAGGAGGATGAGAAGAATGGAATCTCAAATCATGCTCAATCTTGCAGCGTGCGTGCTGGCAGGCTTGGTGGCTTATCTGTTGGGAAGCATCAGCTTTGCCGTCATCGTTTCCAGAATCTATGCACATGATGATGTTCGAAAATACGGAAGCAAAAATGCAGGGATGACCAATATCCTGCGGACCTATGGCAAGCTGCCGGCATTCTTTACCCTGCTGGGTGATTTTTTTAAGGGCGTTTTGGCGGTGCTGGTCGGCAGATGGATTTTTTCGCTGATGGGCGTTACTGCTTTTGATGCGGGCTACCTTGCCGGATTTTTTGCCCTGCTGGGTCATCTGTACCCTGTCTTTTTCGGATTCAAGGGCGGCAAAGGGGTGCTGACCTCGCTGGGAATCATCCTGGTGGTCAACCCGCTGGTGCTGCTGATTTTACTGATTATCTTTTTGCCGGTGCTGTTCATCACCCGAATCGTTTCGTTGGTGTCAATCACCGGTGCGATGCTCTACCCGTTTATCACCTTGATTGTGGATTTGTGTCTGCGACGTCCGGTGCTGTTCGATTTTTTGTTTGCAGCGTTGTTTTCGGTGATTGTTATTTATAAACACAGGGAGAACATCAAGCGGCTGCTCAACGGCACCGAGCGCAGAATCGGTGACAAGAAGCCGTCGCAGGAGCCTTCGGATCCGCGTAAGTAAAAGAGGGTTTTGCACAGAAAATTGCTATCAAACAGGAAGGAGTTGGCAAAATGGCAAAGGTGATGGTTTTGGGTGCAGGAAGCTTTGGAACGGCGCTGGCGCTGCTGTGCCATCGCTGCGGGCATGAGGTGACCGTCTGGTCCCACCGTGAGGAGGAAGCAAACCGGCTGCGGGAGGAGCGGGAGCAGAAAAAGCTGCTGCCCGGTGTCAAGCTGCCGCAGCAGATTGCCTTCACTGCATCCTTGCAACAGGCGGGTCAACAGGACCTGTTGATTCTGGCAGTGCCGTCCTTTGCAGTGCGCCAGACCGCCCGCCAGCTTTGTCCGCTCCTGCAATCAAATCAGATTGTGGTGTGTGTGGCAAAAGGTTTGGAGCAGGAAAGCTTCCACGATTTTTCGACAGTGCTCTCGCAGGAAATCCCACAGTGCGCCAATGTGGTTTTGTCGGGACCGTCCCATGCCGAGGAGGTCAGCCGCGAAGAGGCGACCACGGTGGTAGCTTCCTCCAAAGACAAGGAGGCAGCGCGCAAGGTGCAGGATTGGCTGATGAACCCATCCTTCCGCGTGTATGTCAACGATGACCTGATCGGCGTGGAGCTGGGGGGAGCGCTCAAAAATATCATCGCCGTTGCAGCCGGTATCGCCGACGGTCT
Source organism: Clostridium sp. CAG:169 (assembly GCA_000435195.1). Classification (GTDB taxonomy): domain Bacteria; phylum Bacillota; class Clostridia; order Oscillospirales; family Ruminococcaceae; genus Negativibacillus. The sequence continues at coordinate 26,315 of FR880246.1, forward strand.
GGGTCTGGGCGATAATGCAAAGGCTGCGCTGATGACCCGCGGCATCACCGAGATTGCCCGCTTGGGTGTTGCAATGGGCGGACATCAGGAAACCTTCGCAGGCTTGTCGGGCATTGGGGACCTGATTGTTACCTGTACCAGTATGCACTCGCGCAACCGTCGCTTCGGTATCAAGATTGGGCAGGGTGTGCCGGCGCAGCAGGCGCTCGAGGAGGTTGGTATGGTGGTCGAGGGCTATTCCTGTACAGCGGTCGCCCGAGAGCTTGCGCACCAGCTGGGGGTAGATATGCCAATTACCGAGCAGACCTATCAGGTGCTTTACTGCAACAAGCCGGCAGACCAGGCGATGCGTGACCTGATGGGACGCCCGAAACGCAACGAAAGTGAAAATATCTGGGTGGTATAACGCTGGCGCGCTTGCTTGGATTTCCGCTTTACAATAGGATAGCACACAAGGGAAGGGGGCAAGGTTTCCCTTCTCTTTTTTTGCGGATGGAGCACAAGGGAGCAGTCAACTTGTCAAACGGATGTAAAATATGTTATGATAGATAAGAATGTGGCTGGTGCGTTTTTCGCACAGCTTCACCAGTCAGAATCAATACGGGGAGGCTACTATGGCAGCAAAGAAGAATCAGGGATATGGCAACGAGAGTATCTCCGCTCTCAAAGGCGCAGACCGTGTCAGAAAGCGCCCGGGCGTCATCTTTGGCTCGGATGGGCTGGAGGGATGCGAACATTCTGTTTTTGAAATCCTTTCCAACTCAATCGATGAAGCCAGAGAAGGGTTTGGAAACAAAATTATCCTGACCTGTTATCGGGACCACTCGGTCGAGGTGCAGGATTTTGGACGAGGAATTCCGGTTGACTACAACCCAAAGGAAGAGCGGTACAACTGGGAATTGGTTTTCTGCGAATTGTACGCAGGCGGAAAGTACAACACCAACAACGGGGAAAGCTATGAGTTTTCACTGGGACTCAACGGACTGGGTTCCTGTGCGACACAGTATTCCTCTGAGTATTTTGATGCGGAAATTTATCGGGACGGATATTGCTACAATCTCCATTTTGAAAAGGGAGAGAACATCGGTGGGCTGAAAAAGCAGCCGACCAACAAAAAACAGACCGGAAGCCGCCAGCGTTGGAAGCCGGACCTGGAGGTCTTTACCGACATCGACATCCCAGCCGATTATTTTCGGGATGTACTCAAAAAACAGGCGGTGGTCAATCAAGGGTTGACCTTCCTGCTGCGGATGGAACAGGAGGACGGCAGCTTTGCAGAGGAAACTTTCTGCTATGAAAACGGTTTGACCGACTATGTAGGAGAAATCGTCGGAGATGCCTCCTTGACCAACATCCAGTATTGGGAAACCGAGCAGCGCGGACGCGACCGTGCGGACAAGGATGAGTATAAGGTCAAGCTGTCGGTGGCGTTCTGCTTCTCCAATCGGGTCAAGTTCCTGGAATACTACCACAACTCCTCCCATCTGGAGTACGGCGGTTCGCCAGAGAAGGCGGTCAAACAGGCGTTTGTTTCAAAGATAGACGGCTATCTCAAGCAAAACGGCAAGTACCTCAAGAATGAAAGCAAGATTACCTTTCAGGATGTGGAGGACTGTCTGGTGCTGGTTTCTTCTTCCTTCTCCACCCAGACTTCCTATGAAAACCAGACAAAAAAAGCAATCACCAATAAATTTATCTATGAGGCGATGAATGATTTCCTCAAACGGCAGATGGAGGTCTACTTCATCGAAAATCCCGACGAGGCAATCAAGATTGCCGAACAGGTGCTAATCAACAAGCGCAGCCGCGAGAATGCAGAAAAGACCCGACTGAATCTGAAAAAGAAGCTGGCAGGCTCCATCGACCTTGCCAATCGGGTGGAAAAATTTGTAGACTGCCGCTCGAAGGATGTAAACGAGCGGGAAATCTACATCGTGGAGGGTGACTCGGCGTTGGGCGCCTGCAAACTGGGACGTGACGCTCAGTTTCAAGCCATCATCCCGGTGCGCGGAAAAATTCTAAACTGCCTGAAGGCGGATTTTGATAAAATCTTTAAAAACGACATCATCACCGACATCATCAAGGTGCTTGGCTGCGGCGTGGAGGTCGATTCCAAAGCGAACAAGGAGCTTTCCACCTTCCACCTGGACGGCTTGCGCTGGAACAAGGTGGTCATCTGCACCGATGCCGATGTTGACGGCTTCCAGATTCGCACCCTGATTTTGACCATGCTCTACCGCCTGACACCGACCTTGATTGAAAAAGGCTATGTTTACATTGCAGAATCCCCTCTGTTTGAGATTCGCTGCAAGGATGAAACCTACTTTGCCTATTCGGATGCGGAAAAAGTGGAAATTTTGCAGAAGCTGGGCAATAAAAAGGTCGACGTCCAGCGCTCCAAAGGATTGGGTGAAAACGAGCCGGACATGATGTGGCTGACCACCATGAATCCAAAGACACGACGGCTGATCAAGGTTTCCCCGGAGGATGCCGCTGCCACCGAGCAGATGTTTGCACTGCTGCTGGGCGACAATCTGGACGGAAGAAAGAGCTATATTGCCGAAAACGGTCACCGTTATCTGGATGACCTGGATGTTTCCTGATATTTCCCGGGAAATCGCATGAAATTCCCCGCTTGCTGCTATACAATATTTCCTGGGAAAAATATTTTCTGAGGAAATACTTCCTGCAAAACAGGGAAATGATTTTAGAAAAATTTCCTGGGAAATAGAGCGGGTGTTCCTGGATGGAAATAATTTCCCGGGAAAAGATTTGCACAAACCGAATCACACAAAGGGCGGACTTCGTCCGCAAAGGATATAATCATGGCAAGAAAGAAGAACACAGCGTCCTCGGTGCATAAAAACGACCCAAAGGCGTACATCGAGCACGCGGGCGAGGTGGTCGATCAGAAGATCACCGATACGCTGGAAAAAAACTATATGCCCTACGCGATGAGTGTCATCGTATCCAGGGCGATCCCCGAAATAGACGGCTTCAAGCCCTCCCATCGCAAGCTGCTGTACACCATGTATAAGATGGGACTGCTGACCGGCGCACGGACCAAATCTGCCAACGTGGTCGGCTCCACCATGAAGCTGAATCCACATGGTGATATGGCAATCTATGAAACGATGGTGCGACTGGCGCGCGGAAACGAAGCGCTGCTGCACCCGTATGTCGATTCCAAGGGAAACTTCGGTAAAGCATACTCCCGCGATATGGCGTTTGCTGCCTCCCGTTACACCGAGGTCAAGCTTGACCCTATCTGTCAGGAGCTGTTTCGGGACATCGACAAGGACACCGTCGATTTTGTGGACAACTACGATAACAAGCTCAAGGAACCGACCCTGCTGCCGGTGACCTTCCCGACTATTCTGGTCAATGCCAACACCGGCATCGCGGTGGGAATGGCAAGCTCTATCTGCCCGTTCAACCTCGAGGAGGTGTGCAATACCACCATCGAGCTGATTAAAAACCCCAACCACGACCTTTCGCTGACACTGACGGCACCGGACTTCCCGGGCGGCGGACAGATTATCTATAATCCGGCGGAGATGGATAAAATTTACCGCACCGGTCGCGGCTCCTTCAAGGTTCGAGCCCGCTGGAATTATGATAAGAGCTGCAACTGCATCGAGATTACACAGATTCCGCCAACTACTACCACCGAAGCCATCATCGACAAGGTGGTGGATTTGATCAAATCCAACAAGCTGCGGGAAATTTCGGATATGCGGGATGAAACCGACCTGTCGGGCTTAAAGCTGGCAATCGACCTAAAGCGCGGTGTCGACCCGGATCTGCTGATGCAGAAGCTCTACCGCTTCACACCGCTCGAGGACAGCTTTTCCTGCAATTTTAACGTCCTGATTGGCGGCACACCGCGCGTGCTGGGCATCCGTGCGTTGCTACAGGAATGGATTGCCTTCCGTCAGCTGTGTATCAAGCGCAGAGTCTACTTCGACCTGACTAAAAAGCAGGAAAAACAGCATCTGCTGGAGGGCTTGCAGAAGATTCTGCTGGACATCGACAAAGCAATCGAAATCATCCGGCAGACCGAATCGGAGGAGGACGTTGTCCCCAACCTGATGATTGCATTTGGTATCGACCAGGTGCAGGCGGAGTATGTGGCGGAGATCAAGCTGCGCCACATCAACAAGGAGTACATCCTCAAGCGCACCGAGGAGGTCGACCAGCTGGCGCAGGAGATTGCCGAAATGCAGAAGGTGCTGGACGATTCAAAGCGCATCGACCGCATCATCATCAGCGAACTGAAAAATGTCATCAAAAACTATGCACAGCCGCGCCGCAGTTTGCTGCTGATGCACGAGGAGATCAAAACCTTCACCGAAGAGGAAACGGTGGAAAACTATCCGGTCAACCTCTTTTTTACACGCGAGGGGTACTTTAAAAAGATTACGCCGCAGTCCTACCGAATGTCCAGCGAGCAGTATCTCAAGGAAGGCGACCAGGTGGTGCAGCATGTTGAGGGCGGCAATGCCGACAATCTGCTCTTCTTCACCGACTGTGGTCAGGTATATAAGGCAAAAGCCTGCGACTTTGAGGACACCAAGGCGAGCGTGCTGGGCGATTTCGTTCCGGCAAAGCTGGGCATGGACGAGGGCGAAAGTGCCATCGCAATGGCAGTGACCGCCGATTATCAGGGATATATGCTCTTCTGCTTTGAAAACGGCAAGGTGGCAAAGGTCAACCTGAACGCTTATGAAACCAAGACCAACCGAAAGAAGCTGCTCAAGGCATACAGCACAAGGGAAAAACTGACCGCAGCGCTGTGTCTGCATGAGGATGGACAGATTTTGCTGACTGCCTCCAACGGACGTCTGTTGCTGCTGCCGACCGCCCTGCTGCCTGCCAAAGCGACCAAGGACCAGCAGGGACTTCAGGTGATGAAGCTGACCAAAGGTTCGGTCGTCAGTGCAGCCGAGATTTATCAGCCGGACACTCTGGAGGGAGAGCACCGCTATCTGGCAAAGGCTCTGCCATCCCGCGGAGAATTCCTTAAAGATAACCTTCCGGGATAGATTGGTTTGTAATCGCTTTTCATCCATTACAAAAAACAGGACCGACCCTTTTATAAAAGGGTCGGTCCTGTTTTTTTGTGGAGAAAATTACAGCACACCCTGTGCCATCATCGCATCGGCAACCTTTAAAAAGCCTGCGATGTTTGCGCCGGCGAGCAGATTGCCTTCCATGCCGTATTCTTTGGCGGCACGGCAGCAGTCGTTAAAGATGTTAACCATGATGTCATGCAGCTTTTCGTCCACCTCCTGTGTGCTCCAGGAGTATTTCATGGCGTTCTGGCACATCTCCAGTCCGCTGGTCGCTACGCCGCCTGCGTTGGATGCCTTTCCGGGCGCGTACAGGACGCCAGCCTGTTGGAATGCCGACACCGCATCCAGCGAACAGGGCATATTGGCTCCCTCTGCTACCAGCTGCACGCCGTTGACAATCAGCTTCTGTGCATCCTCCAACAGCAGCTCGTTCTGGGTCGCACAAGGCAGGGCGATTTGGCAGGGGATGCTCCAGATGCCACGGCTGCCTTCCTCTTCGTTTGCCGGGTGGTATTCGCTGCCGGCAACCTGGTCGGCATACTCGCTGATGCGTCCGCGCCGGACCTCTTTAATCTGTTTGATTACCTCCAGTCGGATGCCGTTCGGGTCGTGCAGATACCCATTGGAATCGGACATGGCGATGACCTTTGCGCCCAGCTCCTGTGCTTTTTCGGCAGCATAGATGGCAACGTTGCCGGAGCCGGAGATGACCACCGTTTTGCCAATCAGACTGTCACCTGCCAACTGGGAGAGCATCTCGCGAACAAAGTACAGCAGACCGTAGCCGGTCGCCTGGGTGCGGACCAGCGAGCCGCCGTAGCTGAGTCCTTTTCCGGTGAGCACACCGGTGAACTGATTCCGCATCCGCTTGTACTGACCGAACAGATAGCCAATCTCCCGTGCGCCGACGCCGATGTCACCGGCAGGGATGTCGGTGTCTGGACCGATGTATCGGGCAAGCTCGGTCATCAGGCTCTGGCAGAAGCGCATGATCTCGGCGTCCGAACGTCCCTTGGGGTCAAAGTCACATCCGCCCTTGCCGCCGCCCATCGGCAGACCGGTCAGGCTGTTTTTGAAGGTCTGCTCAAATGCGAGGAACTTGATAATCGACAGGTTGACGCTGGGATGCAGCCGCAGACCGCCCTTGTAAGGACCGATGGCAGAGTTAAACTGCACTCTCCAGGCGCGGTTGACCTGGGTTTTGCCCTGGTCGTCCTGCCAGGCAACCCGGAACTGGATGGCGCGCTCCGGCTCGACCATCCGCTCCAGCAGACCGGCAGCTTCATATTCCGGGTGGCGCAGGATGACCGGCTCCAAAGTGCCCAGCACCTCGGTGACGGCATTTAAAAATTCAGGTTCGTTGGCATCGCGCTGACAAACCTGCTGGTAAACCTTTTGCAGATATGGATTGGTAATCTTCATATTGTGGCTTCCTTTCTTAAAAAAAGACTGAAAAGAATCTCCGATAGAATGGCGCTTTACAGATGTTTCCATCCAAAGTACAAGCATTATTATAAACCGAAACGACAGGAATTTCAATGCTCGAAGGTGCGGCAGGTGGATTGACAAGCTGAAAACAAAGTGGTATATTTATATCATAAAGAGTGAAATACACCACAATAAAAGGAGGAGTATCGGATGAAAAAACAGAATTGGTATGGGTTGCTGGGATTTTTGTCGCTGTTGGGATGGATTGGTGTCTTTACACAGGAGCGCGTTTTCCTTCTCTTTTTTGCTTTTGCGGTGGATTTTCAGTATTTCTTTCTTCCGTCGGATGAGATGCTGGAGGAGTCGATGGCGCGTTGTGCAGCAAGGGGATTTCTGTTTGGCGTTCTGTCGATGGCAGCTGCGGTGCTGCTGGGAATGGCAGCCGGACTGCCGGTGGAGGCTACTTTGGCAAAGGGTTGTGTGCTGGGCTTTGGCATAGCGGTGATGGTCTATGAATTATCCTCCGCTTATTACGGATTTCGGGAAAGCAGAGGGCTGGGGGATGATTAAAAACAGGATTCGGGAGCTTCGTGCCCGACATCAGATGAAGCAGGAGGAGCTGGCAAGGCGGGTCGGGGTGCGCAGGGAAACCATTGGCAACCTGGAAAAAGGCAGGTACAATCCGTCGCTGGTGCTGGCATGGAAAATCGCCGCGGTGTTCGGGGTGAGCATCGAGGAGGTTTTTACGGTCATCGAAGAAGAGGAAAAAAGCGGGCAGACGGATTGACGCACAAACAAAAATAGAGTATAATCTTTGGGTGACCAGGCAGGATGACAGCGGGCGAGGGGGGACCTTCGCATGAGGAAAGTCCGGGCTTCACAGGGCAGGATAGCTGCTAACGGCAGCCGAAGGCGACTTTAGGGACAGTGCAACAGAGAGATACCGCCGGAATTTTTCCGGTAAGGGTGGAAAGGCGAGGTAAGAGCTCACCGGGGTGCAGGAGACTGCACTGCCATGTAAACCCTATCCGAAGCAACACCGTGACTGCAAAGGGTTGGACGGTTGCCCGCCGTCCCCGTTTACGGCAGTTTTGCCAGCGGTCTATGTGGCTTGAACCGTCGAGCAATCGCCGGTCTAGATAGATTGTCATCACAACAGAACCCGGCTTATTTGCCTGATCATTCCAGTAAAAAAGTCCTCTGTTTTTCTTTTAAAAAACGGAGGACTTTTCTTTTTGCCCTTTTGCCCGCAGAGGGCTTGACTTATTTGGGAAAATATTGTATCATACCTAGGTAAATCCATCCACCTGCCGCTGTGGTGGAATCGGCAGACACAAGGGACTTAAAATCCCTCGGAGTAAAATCCGTACCGGTTCAAGTCCGGTCAGCGGCACCACCAGACTGAGTCTGGACGCAATTCGCGTTCCAGGCTCTTTTTTTATCGAAATAAGCGGCTCGCGTTTTAGCCAATCGAAACGGACCAACCTTCCCTTCAGACTGAATCTAAACACAATTTGTGTTTAGATTCTTTTTTCTAGCACGAAAGGCTGTCTGTCTTTTGTTTTTCCGCACAAAAAAGACCCCGTTCTTCCCAGAGGTCAAAGCAGTTTTCTGAAGCCGGTGTGCCGGTTTCCTTCTGCCCTGTAACAAACGGAAGGTCGGAGTCTTTTTTACCGACCTTCCGTTTCTTTTGCAAACAGGCAGAGACAGGCAAGCCGGATTTTTTGTTTGACCCCAAATTCTGCAAACGCGGGGTGAAACAATCATAGTATCTGTAAGATTCGCCGGATTATACACAAGAGGGAAAAAGAAATAAAAAAATTGCCCTCTTTGTTGGGACTGCCCTTGAAAAAAAGGGACAACTATGCTATGATAATCAAGTTAGGTTATGATGCGGGAGATAGATGCCCGCTTTTATCTGCTAATTTTTAGGAGGTTCACAATGGGCGTACTGAATATCATCTTCGCAATCGTTCTGATTCTGACTTCGGTTGGCGTCATCGCTCTGGTTTCCATGCAGGAAAGCAAGAGAGGAATGTCTGCCCTTACCGGCGGACAGTCGGAGGCAGTTGGACGCAACTACGGCAGAACCAGAGATGCGATGCTGGTCAAGGGAACAAAAGTCCTGACCGCAGTGCTGTTTGTCCTGACGATTGTAATTTCGATCGTGGATAAATTTGCTGCATAATCGACCGCAAAAGATACAAAAGACAAACAGTAAAACGGATGGGAAGTTCCCCGTCCGTTTTTTGTTGTGTGCCGTTTGCCGGTTGGGCAGTTTGGCAATGGATTTTTGAGGGCAAATATGCTATAATGACCTTTCAAAATGCCTTTGCTTTGGAAGGCAGGATAGATGGTCAATATTTGATTGCGATAGAAGAAAGGCTTGGTAAAAATCATGTCACAGACTTTTGAACAGCGCTTTTTTGAGCTGCGCCGCGCGGTGTTGGAAAAGCGTTTTTGTAAAATGAACGAAAAGCAGCGGGAAGCAGTCTTTCGTACCGAGGGACCGGTGCTGATTCTGGCAGGAGCCGGCAGCGGAAAAACCACTGTGGTGGTCAACCGCATTGCAAACATGGTGGAATTTGGAAATGCCTACCACAGCGACTACTGTCCGTCGTGGGTGGGGGAAGAGGAGCTGTGCTTTCTGGAGGACTGGCTGGACGGCAAGCTGGATGACGGCGACATCACCAACGAGCGTTTGCACCGCATCGTGGCAGACCGTCCCATCAAGCCGTGGAACATCCTGGCAATCACCTTTACCAACAAGGCGGCAGGAGAACTAAAGGAGCGTCTGGAGGCAATGCTGGGCGAGCAGGCGCTGGACATCCAGGCATCCACCTTCCACTCGGCGTGTATGCGCATCCTGCGTCGGGAGATTGGAGCCTTGGGCTACGAGAGCAGCTTTACTGTTTATGATACCGACGATTCGGTCCGCATCATCAAGGAGGCGCTCAAGGAGCTGAGCATCCAGGAAAAGGTGATGGCGCCCAAGGGCATCCTTGCCTCCATCAGTGCGGCAAAGGACAAGATGATGACCCCGCAGGACCTGTTGCGGGAAGCGGGAGGCGACTACCGTCAGGAGGTGGTTGCCAAGGTGTACGACTACTACCAGAAGCGCCTGAAGGCAGCCAACGCGCTGGATTTTGACGACATCATCATCTTCACTGTGCGCATCTTCCAGCAGTTCCCGGATGTGCTGGAAAAGTACCGCAACCGCTTCCGCTACATCATGGTGGACGAGTACCAGGACACCAACAATTCGCAGTTTTTGCTGGTCAGCCTGCTGGCAGGCGGTCACCACAACATCTGTGTGGTCGGCGATGATGACCAGAGTATCTATAAATTCCGAGGAGCCACCATCGAAAACATCCTCAACTTTGAAAACCAGTACCGAGATACCATGGTCATCCGGCTGGAGCAGAACTACCGCTGTACCCAGACCATCCTGAATGCGGCAAATGCGGTGATTGAAAACAATACCCAGCGAAAAGGAAAGACCCTGTGGACCCAAAATCCGCAGGGAGGTCAGGTCAAGGTCTACCGCGCTCTGTCCGAGCAGGATGAAGCCAGATTTATTGCAGACACCATTTTGGACAATGTTGCCAAAGGGCAGAAGTTTGCCGACCATGCCATCCTGTACCGCATGAACGCACAGTCCAACAGCATCGAAAATGCGCTCATCCGCTCCGGGGTAGCCTACCGCATCATCGGTGGTCAGCGCTTTTACGACCGCAAGGAGATCAAGGACATCATCGCCTATCTGAGCGTCATCAACAACCACGCCGATGCCATCCGCTTAAAGCGCATCATCAACGAGCCCAAAAGAGGCATCGGAGATGCGACGGTGGACAAGGCGCAGGAAATTGCCGATATGCTGGGTGTGCCGCTGTTTGAGGTGCTTGCCAACGCGCAGGACTACCAGCCGCTTGCCAAAAAGAGCCGTCAGCTGATGGAGTTTGCACAGATGATCGAGCAGCTGGGTCAGGTGGCGCAGTCGGGCAATCTGGAGGAGCTGTTCGACGAGCTGCTGGAGCAGACCGGGTATATGCTGTACTTGCAGACGATGGGGGAAGAGGGAATCACCCGCATCGAAAACGTAAACGAGCTGAAAACCAACATCATCAAATATGTGGAGGAAACCGAAAAGCTGCCGCAGCCGTCCATCGACCCGGATTCCCCGGACGAGCAGCCGCAGATCGTTCTGCCGACGCTGGCAGGATTTTTGGAAGAGGTCACCCTCTACACCGATTTGGACAACTACGACGAGGAAGCAGACCGGGTGATTATGATGACCATGCACTCGGCAAAGGGTCTGGAATTCAACAACGTCTTTTTCTGCGGAGCCGAGGAGGGCATCTTCCCGGGCATCCAGGCAATCTATGACCCGGAGCAGATCGAGGAGGAGCGCCGCCTGGCTTATGTCTGCATCACCCGCGCCAAAAAGCAGCTGTACATCACCAATGCAGCGCAGAGGATGATCTTTGGTCAGACGGTGCGCAACCGCGTGTCCCGCTTTGTCACCGAGATTCCTGCAAACTGCTGCGAGGTGGAGGACAAGACCATCCGCAAAGCCAGCCAGGCGGAGCTCAAACGAGCTTCCACCGTCAAAAAGACCCATGCCGACAACCACATCGGCGTGGGCGGGCTGGCAAAAAAGACCGGTTCTTACAGCTCGGTGGCTCCTGCCGGAGCCAGCTGCACCCTCCAGGCAGGCGACCGGGTCAGCCACAAGACCTTCGGGGAGGGAAATATCGTTAAGATGACCCCGATGGGCGGCGACTGCCTGCTGGAGGTGCAGTTCGACACCGCCGGCACCAAAAAAATCATGTACAAGTTTGCAAAGCTGACGAAGATTTAGTCTGCTGTCAAAAGACAGAGGGATAAAAAAGAGGAAATTTTGCCCATGTCGTGCTTTTGGTTCACAAAATCCGTCCCGTTTCATAAACTGATATTGAATGTCAGTGCAGCACAGGTGCCGAAACAACAGCCTGCGCCGACATATCATCAGGCGGCCCGCTGTCGGCACAGCTGCCGCAGAATCAAACGGAGGGATATTATGGCAGAATCAAAGGTAGTCCGACCAGGCGATTGCAGCTGCAGCTGCTTCAAGGAAGCCGTCTGCATTGATGCGGAACGAATCTATGACTCCTGCAGCGACAAGGACTGTCTGGAAGATTTGCAGGTCTTTTTCAGCGACAAGACCCAGCCGATCATCGACAAGGCAGCCAGCATCAAATGTAAAAAGGTCAAGGTGCTCAACGTCTGCGTCGATGTGGAAAGCGTCCCCTTCAACAAGGGATTTTACTCGGTGGATATGACCTTTTATTTCCTAGTGGAGCTGTCGGTGTACTTATCTCCAGGGACGCCCGCGGTCAACTGCTGCGGCATCTCCTATTTTTCCAAGAAGGTCATCCTGTACGGCAGCGAGGCAAATGCGCGGGTCTTTTCTTCCCACACCGGCTGCTGCAACGGCAACGAGCAGCTGACCG
>FR880247.1 GCA_000435195.1 Clostridium sp. CAG:169
ACACCAAGACCCTGAGCAAAGAGGAAGCCGATGCGCTGACTGCCGGCGAAGGTTCCAAGTTCCTGGAGATGGTCGGCATCGAAATCCCGGACGACCACACCATCATCTACCACTGCATCGACCCGAAACCTTACTTTGACTCGGTTGCAACCTACGCCTGCCTGTTCCCAATCTCTCAGGCAATGGTCGACGAGCTGGGCGGACCGGACGGCGTGCGTGCCATGAACAACGAAACGATGTGGTACAACGGTCCATATCTTATGACCACCTACATCCAGGGCAATGAAAAGGTTCAGACCAAGAATCCAAAATATTGGGATACCGAGTGCAGTCTTTTCGATACTGCCACCATCAAGATGGTTGAATCCAACGACGTCGCTTTCCAGCTGTATCAGGCGGGCGAGCTTGACTATGTCGGCTTGAATGAAAGCAACCTGACCACCATCTACAACAGCGACAGCAACGCACACCATGACTACCTGGTTGAAAAGCTGCCGACGAAATACTCCTGGCAGCTGCACTTTAACTTTGCAAAGAACAAAGAGGACGGCACACCGGATACCAACTGGAACCTGGCAGTTGCCAACGAAGCCTTCCGTCTGTCCTGGTACTACGGGCTGGATTTGGGTCAGTACTATCCTCGAATCAATGCCATCAACCCGATGAGCTGTGAAAATAACTGCTACACCATGAAAGGTCTGGTTTATACCTCCGACGGCACCGACTATACCGACCTTGTTAAACAGGAGCTGGGTATCCAGGAAAATGGCGAAACACTGGCAAGACTGGACAAGGAAAAAGGTCAGCAGTACAAAGAGCAGGCAATGCAGGAGCTGAGCGCACTGGGCGTTACCTTCCCAATCAGCGTTGACTACTACATTTCCGCCTCCAACCAGACTGCTCTGGACAGCGCAAACGTTCTCAAGCAGGTATTCTCCGACAGCTTGGGCGACGATTATG
>FR880248.1 GCA_000435195.1 Clostridium sp. CAG:169
GGAGTTTAGGAGTACGAACTTCCTGGTTGATACTGGAAACGTACTGGTTGATTTTTACAGTGATGAAGTCATCGCCGAGGGAATTTTTGAATACAGTCTGAAGAACGCTTGCCATGTCGAGAGCCTGCTGGTTACCACCTTTGACGAACCAATCCAGTTCAACCGGGAAGGTAACACCCTGAGCGGTCAGCTCTTCCATCGCTTTTGCTTTGTATTCCTGTCCTTTTTCAGGGTCATAACGGGTTGGTTTGCCTTCTACCTTTGGTTCTGCCGGCAGGTTGATTTTCTCTTTTACCAAATCGGTGTAGTCTCTGCCGTCAGAAGTGTAGCTCAGACGATCGCAAGTGAAGGTATCGTTCTGGCAGGAAAGTGGATCAAGGGTGTTTTCACGACGGAGGAAGTCGGTGAGGTCCAGACCGTAGTACATTGCTTTACGGAAGTTTTCGTTAGCGATTGCTTTGTTCCAGTTTACATCCTCGGAACCATCTTCCAGATGTTTGTCGTAGTTCCAATGGAACTGGTTGGAGTAAGCAGCCGGAACGTCTGGAACCAGGTAGTCATGGAATTCATGGTTTGGATTTTCGCTGATGGTTTTAACCATGGATTCGCCGAGTTTAACGTAGTCCACTTCACCGGACTGATACAGCTGGTAAGCAACGTCGTTGGACTCTACCATTCTGATGGTAACAGTGTCGAACAGGAAGCAGTCTTTGTCCCAGTATTCAGGGTTTTTGGTAAGAACTTTTTCGTTGCCCTGCAGATAAGAGGTCATGGTGTAGCAGCTGTTGTACCACATGTTCTCGTTGTTCATT
>FR880249.1 GCA_000435195.1 Clostridium sp. CAG:169
GCCTTGCCCAGACGCAGCGGCTGTTTGCACCACGCCTGCACCGCGTCACAGTGCAGCAGCACCCGCGGGTACTCCTTGCGCAGCAGTCGGCTGACCTGCGCCACCGGCAGAACGCTGCCCACCTCATTGTTGACCGCCATCATGGATACCAGCACAGTCTGATTGTCCACTGCATCCAGCACCTGCTGCGCCGTGATTTTTCCTTCCCGGTCCGGCTTTAAGCGAACGATCTCCCAGCCTTCCCCTTCCAGGAATTTTACCGTATTGAGCACCGCATCGTGTTCGATAGCGGTGGTAACGATTTTCTTGCCCATCCGCTGCTGCGCTCTTGCCGCTCCCAGGATGGCGATGTTGTCCGCTTCGGTGCCGCCGCTGGTAAAATAGATTTCCCCGCTTTGACAGCCCAGCGTTTCCGCTGTCTGTTCCCTTGCCTTGTCCAGCCGCTGCTGCGCCAAAAATCCTCTGCGGTGCAGCGAAGAAGGGTTTCCGTAGCAATCGGTCAGCATCTCATAGACCAGTTTTGCGGATTCTTCCCGCGTCCTGGTCGTTGCACTGTTGTCATAATAAATTTCGTCCGGCAAAAACGCACACTTCCCTCTATCAGTTTGTTCTCTTTCGTTTCCGGTCCTTCCTTTTAAAAAAGGATACATACTTTTTTATTATACAGCATCCGCGTGTATCTTTCAAATCTTCCGACACCTTTTTACACTATTTTTACACCCCTTGCCCGAAAAGAGAGCAGTGCGGCTAAATTTTTCAAAACAGATGGGAAATGATGCTTTGTTTTGCGCCTGTTATCCGCTATAATATAGAAAAGAAACCCTACGCTCTCTGTCAAAAGACAGGAGCCTCCACCAAGTCAACCAAGCAAAGGATGTTATCTTTTTTATGGCTATCAATTCTTTCATGCGCGCCGCATTAAAGGCGCTTTCCTACCCCGAGCTGCTGGACAAGAAAAACGGCTACCGCCTCCAGCGCACGGTGGTCAACGCAGCACACCCGCATGTGCTGCGCCCGTCCTACAAAATATGGGACCACGAAATCAACGCAGGCGACCACGAGATTCCGGTGCGCATCTTTGCGCCCGACACCCAGGGACCTTTTCCGGTGCTGCTGTTCTTTCACGGCGGCGGCTGGGTCACCGGCAATATCGACTCCTATGACAAGGTCTGCACTGACATGGCGCGGCTGACCCGCCACACGGTGGTGTCGGTGGACTATCGCCTTGCGCCGGAGCACCGCTTCCCTGCCGGTCCCGAGGACTGCTACCTTGCTGCCAGGGAGCTGTTTACCCACAGCGACCTACTGGGCATCACGCCCGACCAAATCACCCTGATTGGCGACAGCGCCGGCGGCAATCTGGCTGCTGTGGTGTCGCTGATGGCGCGCGACCGCGGGGAATTTCTCCCACGGCAGCAGATTTTACTCTACCCTGCCACCAACAACGACCACACGGAAAATTCTCCCTTCGATTCGGTGCGCACCAACGGCAAGGGCTACCTGCTGACCTCCAAGCGGATGGTCGATTATATGGCGCTCTACCGCTCGAGCGACGAGGACCTGCAAAACCCTTACTATGCGCCCATCCTGTGCAGCGACTTGAGCGACCAGCCGCGCACCTTGATCATCACCGCCGAATTCGACCCGCTGCGCGACGAGGGAGAGGCTTACGGCGAAAAGCTGCGTGAATTTGGCAACGACGTCGAGATTCACCGCATCCACGATGCCCTGCACGGCTTTCTGTCGCTGAGTCCCGGCTTTAAACCGGTTAAGAGGACCTACCGCTACATCAACGACTTTTTGAGCGGTCGCTCGGACAGCTTTGGGCAGGTGCTTGCCTCGGTCGCCGACCAGGAGGACGAACCCGAAGAAACTGTTATCATGGATAAAGAGGTGAACGAGCTTGAGTGAACGAGCTTCTGACTGGAACCGGCTGGACAACGCCGCCAAAATTTTCCCTCCCACCAGCAATAAGCAGGACACCAAGGTGTTCCGCTTTGCCTGCCAGCTCAACGAGCGGGTGGAGCAGGAGATTTTGCAGCAAGCCACCGAAAAAACGCTGGAAACCTTCCCCATCTTTCGCAGCGTGCTCAAACACGGGCTGTTCTGGTACTACCTGGAAAAAACCGACCTTGTGCCGGTAGTGGAGCCGGAGTACCGCCCTGCCTGCGGTCCTTTGTACGACCCTGCCAGCCGCAACCTGCTGTTTGAGGTCACCTGCTGGCGCAATCGCATCAATCTGGAGGTCTACCATTCGCTGACCGACGGCACCGGTGCGCTGCAATTTTTAAAAACCCTGGTGTGCAACTACCTGTCCATCAAATATCCGCAGCTGTCGGAGGAGCTGATGGCAGGCATCCAGTATGATGCCTCCGTCTCCGAGCGGGACGAAGACAGCTTTTTAAAATACTACGACCCGCACCAGAAGATTAAGCCGACCAAAAACCACCGTTCCTGCCAGCTCAAAGGCGTGCGGGTGCCGGAGGGCAGACTGAAGATTATCGAGGGCATCATGCCGGTCAAGGAGGTGCTTCGGCTGGCAAAATCCTACGGAACCACCCTGACAGTGCTGCTGACTGCCATGATGCTGATTGCCTTTGACCAGGAGATTCCGCTGCGCAAAAAGAAAAACCCGGTGGTGCTGGATGTGCCGGTCAACCTGCGTAACTATTTTCAGTCGGAGACCTCCCGCAACTTCTTCGGCGTTATTAAGGTCGGCTACAACTTTTCCAAAGGTCCCGGCACGCTGGAGGACGTGATTGCCCATGTCAAGGAAACGTTTGCCCGCGAGCTGACTGCCGACAAGCTGGGTGCGCGCATGGCTGCTCTTTCCCGCGCCGAACACAACTTTGTGGCGCGCGCCATCCCGCTGGTCATCAAGGATTTCATCCTCTGGTCCGCCGATGCCATCAGCGAATCCTATATGGCGGGCAGCATCTCCAACATCGGAAAGATTGATTTGCCCGAGGCTGCAAAGCCCTTTGTCAAGCGATTTGATGTCTTTGTCAGCACCGAAAAGCTTCAGGCGTGCATCTGCTCCTACGGCTCCGAGCTGACTGTCAGCTTTACCTCGGCGTTCTTCAGCACCAATGTGCAGAAGAACTTTTTCCGTCAGCTGACTCAGGCAGGTATCCCGGTGGAGATTCAATCCAATAAGCTGGAGGCTGATCTGCGATGAAATACTGTGAAAAATGCAAGGTCTATGTTCCGTCTGACCGCGAACACTGCCCGCTGTGCCAAAGCATCCTCACCGAGGAGGACGCCAACCGCAGCTACCCGGGCTACGACGATGAGATTTTCCCCTATCTTCCCACCATCTACCATCGGCACAACCTGTTGATTCGTCTGTCGCTGTTTTTGTCCATCGCCGTCTGTGTCATCTGCTTGACCCTCAACCTGCTGATCTGGCCGCAGCGCTGGTGGTCGCTGTTTGTCCTTGCCGGCGTAGGCGCAGGCTGGGCAACGGTGGCGCAAGCCATCCGCAAGCGCAGCTCCTTCTGCAAACATGTTTTGTACCAGGTGGTCACCGTGGGCATCGTGGTGGTCCTGTTCGACCTGATGACCGGTTTTGGTCACTGGTCCTTTAACTACGTCATCCCTGCGCTGTGCGTCTTTGCCATGGTGGTCATCGCCATCATCGCAGCGATGGGACACCGCAGTATCTCCAACTACATCATCTACATGGTGGTGTCGGCGGTCTTTGGGCTGATCCCGCTGCTGTTTTTGCTGCCGCGCTGGACCACCATCCTCTGGCCAACTGTTCTGTGTGCTGCTGTCAGCGTCATCTATCTTGCCGGTCTTGGCTTGTTCGTCGGTCGGGACACCTGGCAGGAGCTGCACAAGCGTCTGCACATGTAAAAAAAACCGGACTGCTCCCAAATGGGCGCAGTCCGGTTTTTTCTCTTCTGATTACAGGGTAATCCAATAGCGCTGGGTGATGCGGTCCTCGCCGTTCTCTTTTCCTGCCACCTCGTTTTCTAAAACACCGCCGTTTTTCTGGATGGTCTTTGCCGAGCCGATGTTCTCCTTGTTGCAGGTGACCAGCACCTTCTGCATCTGCATTTTGCGGCACTCCTCCAGAGCCAGTGCGAGCATCTGTGTGGCATAACCCTGTCTGCGGCAGCAAGGGCGCACGCTGTACCCGATGTTGCCGCCAAAGCGCAGGAGTCCTTCGTTGAGCCGGTGGCGGATGTCGATCATTCCAATCAGCTTGCCATCCGCATCGACCGCCAGAAAGGTGGTTGCCGGAACCAGCCCGGGACAAACGGTCTGCTCCGAGCGGTTTGCCAGCGTTTTGCTGTACCACTGTGCAAAGCTCTCTGCCTCTGCCAATCCGCCGCTTCCATCCAGGCTGCTGCCCTGCTCCAAAAATTCCTTGCGGTATCCCCAAACTTCCTGCTCATCTGCCGATGTTGGCAGAACCAACTTTAATTGCTTCATGCTCGTTTCCTCCTTCTTGCTTTGTATAAAAAATCTTTTACAGCACCTTTGTCAGCTGTTTGCAAAGCTCAATCAAATCGTAACGGATGCTCTGGCGGCTGCGCCATCCCCGATTGTCCCATTCTTTTTGCGAAACATCATCCCCGCCGTAGATCAGTGCTCCATAGGAAAATCCCCGAAACTGCGCAACGGCAATGCAGCCCGCCTGCTCCATCTCTACGATTTTGGCGCCCTCTGCCCGTCTGTTTTCGATGCGTGTCTGTGTTTCCCGAAAGATGGCATCGGTCGTCCAGGTCAGCCCGCGCAGATAGGGCACCGAATGTTCCTTCAGATAATCGGCAATCCTTTGGGTGACCGGCTCCTCGGTGTAGATGATGCGGGACGGTTCGATATAATGGTAAGAAAAGCCCTCGTCGCGGATAGCTCCTTCCACCAGCAGCAGCTGTCCCACCCCGATATTAGGGTCCAGCACGCCACCGCCGCCGCAGAACATCACCTTTTGAATACCCATGGCGTGCAGCTGGTCAAGGGTGCCGGCGCAGGCGGGACAGCCGATGGCGCCCAGGATAATCAGGACATCCGCATCGGTAAAACGATAGACCAAAATCGGATTTTCCCCGGCAATGGTCTGCTCCAGCCGGATCTTTCCCTCCGCCTTCAGCTGCTCCATCACCTCCGGGAAAAAGGTGATGACCAGCTTATCGGTGGAAAACTGTCCCTCTGCCATCATCTCCGGGTTGATTTTGGCATTTGGGTCGCGGTCAAACTCCAAAATCGGGTATCCTGTTTCTGCCATTTCCTTCTGCCTCCCTTATCTCTTGCATCTCTGTGGGTAAATTTTTGCTATTATAGCAAAATTCACCGGTGGTGTCAAGAAAAAGAAGGTGAACATCCCGCTTGACGATTCATAGGGCTTGTGCTACAATTTTTTCAGCGTACAATTTGTGCGCCGATATTCAAAATAACGAAGGAGATGCCTTATGTTGAATCTGTTTGCTTCGGAGATTGTTTGCTAACCGGGAGGTTTGCATCTACACAATCAATGGCAGACCTCCCAAAGGAATTTACCATTCACTTTTAGGAGGAATCCCCATTATGAACCGAGAAAACAAACGAAAACAGTACGAAAAAGGATATTATCGAACCCATGCCTGCCACGACAGCTTTACCTGCAAGGTCTGCGGCTGGATGGTAGGACCCAACGGAGCCGGCAGCGACCATCGCAACCATTGTCCCAACTGCCTGCACAGCCTGCACGTCGATGAGGAACCGGGTGACCGAGCGTCCTGCTGCGGTGGAATCATGGAGCCGATTGCCGTCTGGGTGAGAAAAAACGGCGAGTGGGCAATCATCCACCGCTGTCGTCAATGTGGCAAGCTTTCTTCCAATCGAGTTGCCGCAGATGATAATCCTTTAAAATTGATGTCTATCGCCATGAAACCGGTCGCACAGCCGCCGTTCCCTTTGGACCGCCTGGAAGGCATGACCCACCTTGGCTGATGATTCACTACAAAAACAATATTTTAAAAACAAGCCCGTGCAAAAATGTTTTTTGCACGGGCTTGTTTGATGACAGGACTTTATGGACCTAAAAAATCACCCTGTTGGGCAGGAGACTTTTCTCTCTATAATATGCTTTCCAAATAGCAGAGCAAATCTTCTTTCGCAAGCGGTTCACAGTGACTAAGGATACAATACTTACAATCTGTCGTCTGAATCATACACATCAAAGATTTTAACTTGTCCTTGTCCATATATCCGCCGTTAAAGAAATCCTCACTGGTGGAATCCCCTAAAAACAAAACTTTTTCTTCCGGTACATAAACACAAACGGTATCTTCTGAATGCGGCGAAACTGTATGAAAAATCCGAGCAGTGATGCCGCCCAAGTCCAGGGTTAACTGATTGGAAAAAGATACGTCAGACAGCACAATATTCAGTTTATCCTGTCCGCAATATTCTTTCCTAAAGTGAACATCTTCTTTTTTCAGGATTTCGATATAGCCCGGGTCCACTGCCTGCTCCTGCTGGTCTTTGAGAAACCCGTTTGTTTTATCGTGGGCAATACTGATTCCATTGATAGCGTGCATCCCAAAGGTGTGGTCATAATGCCAGTGTGTGATAACCGTAAAATCCGGCTCATTAAACTGTTCTTCCTCGATTGCCCTGTAAAAATCCCGAACATGGGAAGCTGAATATCCGGCATCGACTGCCAGGGAGAATTTATCTCCTTTGAGATAAGCTAACATGGGTCTGTCCACTTCAGAATCATGTTCTAAAAAATAGATTCGGTTGGTTAATGGATTCAATCCCATTTTTGTCCCACCTTTCGGTCAATCATTCCTTACTTTTCTTCTGATTTGCTGTGCGATAAAGCACAAAATTCCATTCATCCAAATAAAATCATTCTATCCGGCAAACGCTTGCCGGATATTTTCTGTTCGTAGCTATATTTTTGTATAAAACGAAAAAACGCTCCGGTCATTCGACCGAAGCGTTTTTGTTCGTGGTGCGGATAGCAGGACTTGAACCTGTATGAGTTTAACCTCACTAGAACCTGAATCTAGCGCGTCTGCCAATTCCGCCAT
>FR880250.1 GCA_000435195.1 Clostridium sp. CAG:169
TTCGTCCACCTTTTTCAAAAGGTGGTGGTGTCCAGAGGCAACGCCTTTGGATTCCTTTTGCAGAAAACAAATGATTTTTGAAGCTGCAAAATCAACCCTTTATTCACTACATTCTTATCATCTCCAGTACCAAAAAGAAGGTGTATGACCATGAAACAACCACTCGTTTTAATGATTTTAGACGGATTCGGCATCAACCCTGCTGATTACGGCAACGCCATTCATGCTGCTAAAAAGCCGAATCTGGACCGATATTTTGCCTCCTACCCACACACCCAGCTGGGTGCTTCCGGTCTGGACGTCGGACTTCCCGATGGGCAGATGGGCAACTCCGAGGTTGGACACACCAACATCGGCGCGGGCAGAATTGTTTATCAGGAGCTGACCTGCATCACCAAATCCATCCAGGACGGCGACTTCTTTACCAACGAGGCGCTAACCGGTGCGATTGAAAACTGCCACAAACACAACTCTGCCCTGCATCTGATGGGACTGCTGTCGGACGGCGGCGTTCACAGCCACATCGAACATCTGTTCGGTCTGCTGGAGCTTGCCAAAAAGAGCGGTCTGACCAAGGTATATGTCCACTGCTTTATGGACGGCAGGGATGTTCCGCCTTCCTCCGGCAAGGACTTTATCCTTCAGCTGCAAAATAAGCTTGATGAACTTGGTATCGGCAAAATCGCTTCGGTGATGGGACGTTACTATGCGATGGACCGCGACAACCGCTGGGAGCGGGTAGAAAAAGCCTACGACGCGCTGGTTTTGGGCAAGGGCATTCTGTGTGAGAATGCTGCCAAAGCGGTGGAGGATTCCTACGCCCAGGAGGTCACCGACGAATTCATCGTTCCGGTTGTGGTCGGCGACCCTGCACAGGGAAGGATTGCGGCGGAGGATTCGGTCGTTTTCTTCAACTTCCGTCCCGACCGCGCACGTGAAATCACCCGCACACTGGTGGACCCGGAATTTTCCGGCTTTGCCCGCAGCCTGTTCCCGTTGTACTATGTCTGCATGACCCAGTATGATGCGACCATGCCGAATGTACAGGTCGCTTTCAAGCCGCAGAGCTTACATGACACCTTTGGAGAATATATCTCCAAAAAGGGACTGCATCAGCTGCGCATTGCCGAAACCGAAAAGTATGCGCACGTCACCTTCTTCTTTAACGGCGGTGTAGAAACCGTTTCGGAAGGGGAGGACCGCGCACTCATCAACTCCCCGAAGGTTGCCACCTACGATTTGAAGCCTGAGATGAGCGCCTATGAGGTGACCGACGAGCTGCTTGCCCGTCTGGACAGCGGAAAATATGACGTTGTCATCCTCAACTTTGCCAACTGCGACATGGTCGGACACACCGGTGTATTCGATGCGGCAGTCAAGGCGGTAGAGGCGGTGGACAGCTGCGTGGGCAAGGTGGTGGAGAAGGTTCTGTCGATGGACGGCACCGTTCTGTTGACCGCCGACCACGGCAACGCCGACCGGATGTATGAGGAGGACGGCTCGCCGTTCACCGCACACACCACCAATCCGG
The DNA here is from genome assembly GCA_000435195.1 of Clostridium sp. CAG:169. Taxonomy (GTDB): domain Bacteria; phylum Bacillota; class Clostridia; order Oscillospirales; family Ruminococcaceae; genus Negativibacillus. Next base: position 1,532 of record FR880250.1, read on the forward strand.
TGCCATTTTTGGTCATCAGCAAACAGTACGCCGACTGCAAGCTGCACGAAGGCAGACTGGCAGACATTGCGCCGACCATGCTCAAAATTTTAGGCTTGCCAAAACCGGAAAGCATGAGTGGGGAGAGCATAATTTTATAGAGATAAAAAACAAAAATCCATCCCAAGTGGGATGGATTTTTGTTTTGACGAATCTATTTAGAAAAAGAAGTAAGCTAGAAATTATTACTGTGCATAGCCAAGAACACTGCCGCTATAAGGACCGAAATCCTCTTCTGCTGTTATAGGAAAGTTATTAATATCGTATTCAAATTCCAGTGTCAAAGAGAATGTTGCTCGGAAATTAACACGATTGTTGCCGGATGTAGGAGTAGCACTTGTGCTAACGCCAAACAGATGGTAGTCGAATGCACTACCAGCCCAGAAATAATCAATGTTCAATTGAGCATCAGAGTAGTCAACAATCTGTCTGGTAGAACTGTCAAAAGAGTAATCTCCGCTGACAGTATATGTCATTTCAAAAGTTTTTCCAGGAGAAAATTCTGTTGTTTCGTCTATGACGTAAAAACTTTTTTCTACCGAACGATCGACGATGGTTCCTCTTGTAGCTTTCTGCGATTCATTCTCCCACATGATGCCGTAGAGTTCGTCCTTAAAAGCATCCAATAATACGTTATATTCTTTGCTATTGTAATATGGAGCGTATTTGTTGATGAACATATTTGTAACGTCATTCTGTGCCTTATCAAGTGCTTTGTATTCTTCAGGATTGTTGAAAAGGTTGTCGCACATTTCAACGAATCTTTCTGTTGGTTCTGTAAGACCTTGGTTCGATGGAGAGGTCGCAAAGCATGATGTCGATACGATGAACGTCATAGCAAAAGCCAATGCGGTGCTAAAAATTGCTTTTAATTTCTTCATAGTTTGACCTCCGTTGTGTCTCTTACTTTTGGATATCATAGAAAATTGCAGAACAAAGAACAAACATGTAGAAAATAAACGGTATTATTTTTCCAATCAGTCGTTCTTTTTTAATGATAACCAGATAAAGTAGAAATACTACACCTACAGCGCATAAAAAATATGTAACAAACTGTGGCCACATAAACAAACTCATCGCAAGAAGAGTGCTGATTATGCTGATTGCTTTATCTGAAAAATCTTTATTCAGCATGAAATTATCTATTCAATCCTCCTTGTAGATATTTAGGAGCTCCTTGTTTACATGATAACCCATTATTTTCCAAAAATCAATGGGCAATTCATGCACAAAAAAATGTGCATGAATTGCCCATTGACAAGCATATAATAATATGGCTATAGTAAATACGTTGCAACAAAACAAAGATTGAAAGGTTGTATACTTATGAAAAAATTACTTGCTTCCATGCTCACCGCCCTGATGCTTCTTGCCGCTGTCCCACAGATGTACTTTGCCGATGATGTTGACACTTCGGCAGAAAATACTGATGAAGGTATCAGCACCTGTGAATATATAGATGAGCCTATGGGAGAATAATCAACTGCCAAGCTCCATGCCAAAATTTTCTTTGGCGTAATTTTTTACAAGTTCACAGCTCTTATAGTTTTTCATTAAACGATGGGCATAGTAAGAATCAATAAGTTTAGCTTTGCTTTCCTCGTCCCGTCCTAAATCATGCAGGCTGCATGCCATATTAAGAAGAAGTCCGCCCATTTCATGACATTTATTGTATTTAACACAGATGTCATATCCAAGCTCGGCAATTTCTATACATTCCTCATACCGTCTTTCTCTTCCTAACAATCGAGAATAATTATAAGCAAGTAATGTGATTACGGAAATCCTTGCTTCATCATTCAAAACCTTTTGTTGAGGTGAATCAAACAATTGCTGGTAGATATGGATTGCATAGCGGCGGTCGCCTGTTTCCGAATAGGTAATGGCTATCTGGTTTAAAATTTTGACCTCATCAACGCTAAAAAGATAATCACCGATGTGGTCGAAATCAAAATCAGCATGGGTTATTCGGAGCGCTTTAGTGAGCATTTCGCGGGCGGTTGAATAATCTGTCCAATAGTGTGCAAGCGCCTTTGAACGAAGGATAAACTGTTTTACTACCCTATCTTCGGGGTCTGCAATTTCCTCAAGATATTTTATTCTTTCTGCCGCCTGTTCAAACTGCTTTTGTGCGTTGAGGGCTATGATTTCCTTTTGCAGATTGGATATTTCAAAATCTTTAGGCCCGAGCAGAATGGAAAATTCTTCATCGTCCAAACCAAGCCGCTGAAGAAGTACTTTAATGGTTGTGACGGATGGCTCGTGTTTACCGCGCTCTATACGAGATAAGGTAGAATGGTCGCAAACACCTTTGCAAAGCTCTTTTTGGCTGATACCTTTTTCTTCGCGCTTGTGTTTTATGAAAAAACCGATGTGATAGGCTTTCACAGCTACCACCTCCTATAACATATTATAGGATAAAAGCACAGTAAAATCAACGCAGTAAAAAAGGACAGCTTTCGCTGTCCTTTTTTGTGTGGTAAATCTACTGCTGATGAACCAATCGGGTCTGTTTGGTTTTAGATGGCTGGGAAATTTTACAATTTATGCAGGTATAAATATTTATGATTTGCTTTTCCTCTTTTCCGTCCATCTTGTTGGGATAACCGTGTTGGCACAGTACATATTCAAGTGTATACCAACCGGTGTCCACAGAATCTGTCAAATACAGTTCCCCTGCTTCACATTTTGTACACTTCATTCCGGTCGGCTGCATCTGCGCTTGTGCCTGATCTTCAGCCTCGGCACCGGCGAAGGCAGAAATACCCATCGCTGCCAACATACCGACAGCCAGAACAGCTGCCGATAGATTCTTCCATTTTTTCATGGAAATCGTCCTTTCTTTTGATTTGTCCTTTGCCGTATCTTTTGATAGCAGAGAAGACAGCCAAACAGCTGTCTTCTCTTGTGGGTGAATCTAATTATACCGTTAACTTAAACGTGTACTGCTTATGATTTTTTAAATCATCCTCCGAAAATTTCGGGAAAAATTTTTGCGACACTTCTTTTCCTTCTTTATTAACATATTCGACATTGACATAATACTGTTTCAGAGGACCATGCAGGCAGTAAGTTTTTCCATCTTCATTTGTTGGAAGAATATATCTCTGGTCAGAAAAAGAAAATTTTACATTTTTAATAGGATTTCCATTTTGATCCACTGCGCGAAAAGTTACCTTATCTTCCACTTTTTCGATACTCTGCGCTGGAGTTTCTTTCTTCCATATAAAAGTGTATTTTCCACCCTCTTTAAAAGAGCGTGCGCTACAAGTCATACTTTCTCCACTGATTGGGTTTTTCAAAACAAAGGTATTGACTTGCTCAAGAATCTTATAACTTGGGAGCGATACCGTTGCAAACTCTACTTGTGATTTTCCATATCCATCTGTTGTTGGAAAAAGCACGAGGTCAGAATCAGAAACAAGTCCCGGAACTGGATTGCCTTTTTGATCAATCACCCGAATCGTTGCGGTCAAAAGTTTTTCCGTAAAGAGATCGCTTTCCGACTGTACAGGTGGTTCAACCGGAGGCTCCTCCAATGTTGTTTTTGCCGCAAAGGCAGGGAAGGAAGAAGCCAGCATCATCGCTGCGCAAAGGAGGGCGCAAAGTTTTTGTTTTTTCATAGAAATCTCCTTTCTGTCCGCTTGACTTGTTATTTT
>FR880251.1:0-45825 GCA_000435195.1 Clostridium sp. CAG:169
CGAACTGCGTCCAGACTCAGTCTGGTGGCGGAGATGGTGGGATTCGAACCCACGTGCCCATCTCTGGACAAAACGATTTCGAGTCGTTCTCGTTACGACCACTTCGATACATCTCCAAATCGAAAAGACGGACCATATGATGCCGCCGCTTTCAATGAAGCTTTATTAGTATAACAGATTTTGCACGACTTTGCAAGTGCCTGCTCGAAAAAGATGATGCTTTTTTAAAGCGGCACAGGACTTTTTGGCAAAGGTGCAGCAGGAGCGGGATTTGGTTGACAGTCGCGTATATATCGGATATAATCAATGAAAAGAAGAGAACAGGTGAATATTTATTCGTTCGTTTTTCCGAAAAAAAGGAGGCGCTTGCTGTGACGACCGAACAGGTGAGCGAATTGCTTGCACAATTTCCCAAGGTAGGGTTGGCGCTCAACCCGACGCCGCTGCACCCGATGCAGCGTTTGCAGCAGGATTTAGGCTGCGGTCCGCTGTTTATCAAGCGGGACGATCTCAACGGGCTGGGCGTGGGAGGCAACAAGATACGCAATTTGGAGTATCTGCTGGGAGATGCGCTGGCACAGGGCAAGAAAACCATTTTGGCGTCCGGTCAGACCCAGTCGAACCTCTGTTCGCTGTGTGCGGCTGCCTGCTGTCGTCTGGGACTGCGCTGTGTGCTGGTACACAATAGCCCGCCACCAAAGCAGCTGGAGGGAAATGCCCTGCTTAACCATCTTCTGGGCGCAAAGGAATACTATATGGGAGAAGCCAGCGAGCAGGAACGGGCAGACTTTGTCGAGCAGCTGCGGGTACAGCTGGAGCAGCAGGGGGAAGAACCTTATGTCATCGAAAACGGTGCCTCCTCTGCGCGCGGCGCGCTGGGCTATGTGGAGGCTGCGGTGGAGATTGCCCGGCAGATTCAGCAGGATTCGAGCCTTTCGAGCATCCAAAGTGTCTGCATCCCGGCAGGCAACGGCGGGCTGGCAGCCGGAATGATTTACGGGACGGCGCTGCTGGGCAATCCGTTTCATATTGAGCTGATTTCGGTCGAGCATCCGCTCGAGCAGCTGCGAGCAATCCTGCTGGGATTTTTGCAGGATTTGGAGGAGCTGTGCGGCGTCAAGATGCCGTGTGCGCTGGAAGAAACGGTCACCCTGCATGGCGGATACCGCTTTGGCGGCTGGGGAAAGGTCGAACCGGAGCTGGAGCAGTTCACCCTTCGTTTTGCACAGCTGGAGGGCATCTTTGTGGAAAAGGTGTACACCGGCAAAACGCTGTATGGGGTCTGCGACTTGGCAAAACAGGGATATTTCCCGGCAGGTGCTTGTTATCTTCATTCGGGCGGACTGGGTGCGCTGTTTAGCCAGTACCCCGAAGAGAGATAAGGATATGATTTTACCATCAGGAGGAAGAAGAGTATGCGTCAAATTTCAGAATTTCCCCGTGTGGAGCTGGGTGTTCTTCCCACTCCACTGTACAAGCTGGAAAACCTGAGCAGAGAAACAGGCAAGAACATCTACATCAAACGGGACGACATGATTGGCGTGGCACTGGGCGGCAACAAGGTCAGAAAGCTGGAATTTTTGCTGGCAGATGCCAAAGAAAAGGGAGTGGACGTCGTCTTTACCGCAGGCGGTGCGCAGTCCAACCACGCCATGCTGACCGCAGCCTGTGCTTCCCGTCTGGGAATGCGGGCGGTGCTGGTCCTAAAAAAGCGCGGCGAGCTTGCCGGAGGCAACCAAATCCTCAACAAGATTTTCGGGGCAGAGGTCTGCTTTGTGGACACCGATTCCTATGAGGATGTTTATGCACAGATGCACCGTATGATGGAGCAGGAGCAACAGCAGGGTCACACCCCTTACTTCATTCCGGTGGGTGGTTCGGTTCCGCTGGGCTCGCTGGGATATGTCAACTGTGCCCATGAGATTGCCCAGCAGGCAGAGCAGATGAACGTTCACTTTGACAGCATCGTCAGCGCGACCGGTTCCGGCGGCACCTATGCAGGTCTGACCTATGGAGCCAAGCTCTATATGCCTTCCACCCGCTCGGTCGGCATCGGCGTGTGTGATGACCCGTTTGAAGAGATTTCCTACGACTTGATGTGCGGTATTCAGGAGCTGCTGGAAAGCGATGTGCCGGTGGAGAAAAAGGACATCCATATGCACTTCCACATCGGTCCCGGATATGCCATCCCAAGTGAGGAGGGCTGTGCAGCAGTCCGCAGGCTGGCGCGCGCCGAAGGGATTTTGATGGACCCGGTATATACCGGCAAGGCGCTGGCAGGATTTTTCCAGCTGCTGGAGGAAGGATATTTTGACCAGGATGAAAACATTCTCCTGCTGCATTCGGGCGGCGCAGGTGCGCTGTTTGCAGTAGACCTGCTGGCAGAATAATTGGCAGCATTAGAACACGATGCGTGTTTTTACAGAAAGGAACGGCACCGGCATCTTCCCAAAAAACAGGGAGGTGCCGGTGCTTCTTTTGTAAAACCCCAAATATGAAACGGTCCTAGCGATGGATGGAGTAGTACACCATCCCAAGGGCGCTTTGTCGGATGCAGATTCTTCGTTCTTCGCCGATGTCGGTGTCACGGTAGACACTGCTGGATACGCGGAACTTCGTTTCTTCGCCGTTCCAGTATCCGTGCAGGTAGTAGTCGTCTGTTTTCCCGCTGGTGCTGATGTGTTTGTCTGTGATAGTCACCGTTTCGTGCCGGGCTTTGTCGAAGGTCAGAAGAAAATTGAGCGGAAAGGTGATGGAAAAAGCGAGGATGAAGGCAGCAAATATGACGGACAGCTTGCGACCCAGCCGCTGCGGCAGCTTGGTTTTTGCCGACTTGATGAGGTAGGGAAGTGCCAGAAGTGCGGTCAGAGCAAAGGTGATTTTAAAGTAAACACCGGAATCGTAGTTAAAGGTCTGCGCAACACCCAGGCACAGGAGGATGGCAGCCGCAGCACCCAGGCAGGGCATTTGCAGCGCTTGCTCTTCTCCCTTTTTGGTGGTGGTTTCGATATAGATATATGGATAGTACCACAGATAAACTGTATAGGCAGCCAACAGCACACCGGTCAGCAGCAGCATCATGGGTTTGCCGCCGCTCAAATAAGCTGCGACATCCAACGCAATCAAAATCCAGCCGATGATTTTCAGCCGTTTCTTTGCCTTGACCCGATAGAAGGCTTTGCTGTTTTTGGACATCTGCTCGATGACCTTGGTTTCATCAACAATGGCGTGGTAGTAATTTCGCTCGATGGCGGTCAACAGCGGAAAGTATCGGGACAGGTTCTTTTTTTGCTGCGCCATTTCTCCAAAATCAACCAGGGGGATTTCGTTGTCAATCAGAGCTTCCAGCAGAATCTTGGGATTTTCCAGCGTAGGGTCCAAAGAGAGAAGCCGCCGGTACTGCTTATCCACTAGGACCATGCGGGTGCGATTGCGCAGTGGAATCAAAAGCAGACATCGAATCTCCCGATAGTCGACCTGCTGTGTCTTTCCAAACAGGCGGCAGATGGTCAGGCTTTTCTTTTCCAGCAGGATTTTTTCTTTTTCGTATGCCAGAATCAATATGATTCCCAGTGCGGCAAAGGGAAGAAAAAAGAGGGAAGCCAGCAGATTTCCTGTCAAAATCAGGAAGACACTGACCGACAAAAAGAGGACTGTCGTAATGATGCCGATGACCTTTACAAACTTAGCATTTCTGACCACATTTGTTTCCATACAATCTTTCCTCCGCCTTTTCTTCAGACAATCTATTTAAGATGCAATCCATGCCAGTGCTGCCAGAGCGCTGATGACCAGAGCGGTTCCGCCGACCAGCAGCAGAACACGCTGCCATGTGGCTTTTAGTCCTTTTTTTACCAACCGAACGATGACTATAGGACTTATCAAAAAAACAGCAAGGACATAGACAATCAAAAGTAGTTTCATTACAAATTCTCCTTCGCAGCTTTGTATCAAATGTCTTTGCAGATATTATATCATCTGTACGCCTTGGGGTCATCTGTTTTTTTGGAGCGTGCCGATTTTTTAGCAGGAAAAAAGGAAACACCCGCACGCATCCGTTTTCGGATGCGTGCGGGTGTTTGTTTATAGGATGAAAGGACAGGGGGTTATCTTGGGTATTTGATAGCAGCCTGCGCAGCGGCAAGGCGTGCAATCGGTACACGGAATGGAGAGCAGGAAACATAGGTCAGACCTGCTTTGTGGCAGAACTCAACCGAGGACGGGTCTCCGCCGTGTTCGCCGCAGATGCCCAGCTTGATGTCAGGACGGGTCTGGCGACCGAGGTCACACGCCATCTTGACCAGCTTGCCTACGCCGTTCTGGTCGAGCTTGGCAAATGGGTCGAATTCATAAATCTTCTTGTCGTAGTAGTAACCCAGGAATTTGCCGGCATCGTCGCGGCTGAAGCCGAAGGTCATCTGGGTCAGGTCGTTGGTTCCAAAGGAGAAGAATTCAGCTTCGGTAGCAATCTCGTCCGCAGTGACAGCAGCACGTGGGATTTCGATCATGGTACCGACCTTGTAGTGCATCTGTACGCCTTCCTGTGCGATGATTTCGTCGGCAACCTTGCAGACGATACCTTTGACGTAAGCCAGCTCCTTGACCTCACCGACCAGTGGGATCATGATCTCAGGAACGATCTCCCAGTCAGGATGTTTGCGACCTACGTTGATGGCAGCGCGGATGACAGCGGTGGTCTGCATCTCAGCGATTTCCGGGTAGGAAACAGCCAGACGGCAGCCGCGATGACCCATCATTGGGTTGAATTCATGCAGCGAGTCGATGACGTTGTGGATTTCTTCCACAGAAATGTGCATCTCTTCGGAAAGCTCTTTGATTTCCTCTTCGGTGTGAGGAACGAATTCGTGCAGCGGTGGGTCGAGGAAACGGATGGTGACCGGCAGTCCCTGCATGGCTTCGTAGATGCCCTCAAAGTCGCCCTGCTGCATTGGAAGCAGTTTTGCCAGAGCAGCACGTCTTTGCTCTTCGGTCTTGGAGAGAATCATCTCGCGGACTGCTTTGATGCGGACGCCTTCAAAGAACATATGCTCGGTGCGGCACAGACCGATGCCCTGTGCGCCGAATGCCAGAGCCTGAGCAGCATCCTTCGGAGTGTCGGCATTGGTGCGGACCTGCAGCTGTCTGACTTCATCTGCCCAGCCCATCAGACGACCAAAGTCGCCGGAAACGGAAGCGGCAACGGTTGGGATGGCTTCGCCATAAATCTTGCCGGTGGAGCCGTCCAGAGAGATGTAGTCGCCGCGATGAATTTTCTTGCCGCCCAGCTCGAAGTATCCTTCTTCGTCGTGCATGATGATGTCGCCGCAACCGGATACACAGCAGGTGCCCATGCCTCTGGCAACAACCGCTGCATGGGAGGTCATACCGCCGCGAACGGTCAGGATGCCCTGTGCATGGTTCATGCCTTCAATATCTTCAGGAGAGGTCTCCAGACGAACCAGAACGACCTTCTCGCCTTTCTTGCCTTCTTCGGTGGCTTCCTCTGCGGTAAAGACAACCTTGCCGCAGGCAGCGCCAGGGGAAGCAGCCAGACCGGTGCCAATCTCTTTGGCAGCCTTGAGTGCTTTGGAATCAAACTGTGGGTGCAGCAGAGCATCCAGCTGTTTTGGCTCGACCATGCAGACCGCTTCTTCTTTGGAGATCATGCCCTCGTCCACCAGGTCGCAGGCAACCTTGATGGCAGCGGTAGCGGTTCTCTTGCCGTTGCGGGTCTGGAGCATAAACAATTTGCCGTTTTCGATGGTGAACTCCATGTCCTGCATATCTCTGTAATGCTTTTCCAGACGGTGTGCAACGTCGCAGAACTGCTCATACACTTCCGGCATGATGTCTTTCAACTCATCGATGTGCTGTGGGGTTCTGACGCCGGCTACAACGTCCTCGCCCTGTGCGTTGACCAAAAATTCGCCGAACAGCTTGTTTTCGCCGGTGGCAGGGTCACGGGTGAAGGCTACGCCGGTACCGGAATTGTTGCCGGTGTTGCCAAATACCATGGTCTGTACGTTGACCGCAGTACCCCAGGAGGATGGAATGTCATTCATTCTTCTGTAGTAGATTGCGCGTGGGTTATCCCAGGAACGGAATACAGCTTTGACAGCGCCCATCAGCTGCTCTTTTGGGTCCTGCGGGAAGTCTGCACCAATCTGCTCTTTATAGTAGGCTTTAAATTTGACAACCATGTTCTTGAGGTCTTCTGCATCCAGCTCGGTGTCCAGTTTAACGCCCTTTGCCTCTTTCATCTGGTCGATGATGACCTCAAAGTTGTGCTTTGGAACCTCCATTACAACGTCGGAGTACATCTGAATGAAGCGACGGTAGGAGTCGTAGGCAAAACGCTCATTCTGGGTCAGCTTTGCAAAGCCTTCAACTACCTGGTCGTTGAGTCCCAGGTTGAGGATGGTGTCCATCATGCCCGGCATGGAAGCTCTTGCACCGGAGCGGACGGAAACCAGCAGCGGATTGTTGACGTCGCCGAATTTTTTGCCGGTAAGCTCTTCGAGTTTTCCAAGGTATTCAAAGATTTCAGCCTCGATTTCAGGGCTGATCTGTTTGCCGTCTTCATAATACTGGGTGCATGCCTCGGTTGTAACGGTGAAGCCCTGTGGAACAGGCATACCGAGTACGGTCATTTCTGCAAGGTTTGCGCCTTTGCCGCCGAGCAGTTCACGCATTTTTGCGTTTCCTTCAGAAAACGCATAAACAAATTTCTTGTTCAATGAAAAAACCTCCCGAAAAATATTGCTGGATGATCAGCTTTTCCTAAAACGGAAAAAGATGAACCCAGGAGTTTCAGAATTTGTGCCGGCAGGACAAGAGCCCCTGTCAGCATACCTCTTCTCACATTATACCAAATAAGAAACCACAATTCCAGACCATTTTTTATAAACCTTTCATAAAAGTTTGCACTGTTTTTTTATAAAAAACAGATAAGTTTCACACATATTTTTGCGAGCAAGGACAAAGGAAGTATGGATAGCTTATTTAAAAAGCCAAAACGAAGGCAAAATATACAAAAATGCAATAGAAAAACTCACGAATATGCGCATGAGTCGTTTGAGCTGACAAAACAGCGCCTCATAACGAAAAGTTATGGGAGGAACGCTTGAATTTTTGCAGTGCTAAATTTATAATAATAGGGTGAAACGGGCAGCGGCTTTATAACAGCAGCTGCCATACCTTCTTTTACAGACGGAAACGGGGGAATCATGATGACAAAAGCCTGTGCAATCATCCTGGCTGCCGGACAGGGCACCAGAATGAAATCCAAATATCCGAAGGCACTGTGCCAGGTGCTGTTTAAGCCGATGATCAACTGGGTCACCGATTGGTGCCTGAAGGCGGGTATCGAAGAAATCTGTGTGGTGACAGGGCAGGGTGCGCAGTATCTGGAGCCGGTGCTGCCAAAGCAGTGCTGCACCGTATCGCAGCCGCAGCAGCTGGGGACAGGGCACGCGGTAATGATGGCGCGTTCCTTTATCGGTGAACATCGCAGCAGCCCGATTTTAGTGCTCAACGGGGACGCTCCGTTTGTCGATGATGCGATTTTAAATCAGGCGCTCGAGCAGCACATCGAACAGCAGGCACAGGTGACCGTGATTACCGCCGAGCTGGGCAATCCTGCGGGATATGGCAGAATTGTGCGCGCACAGGACGGCACTGTACAAGCAATCGTGGAAGAGAGGGATGCGACAGAAAGCCAGCGCGCTATCTGCGAGGTCAACTCGGGTGCCTACTGCTTTGATGCAGACTTCCTGCTGGATGGATTGGAAAAGCTTGGATGCAAAAATGCACAGGGAGAATATTATCTGACCGATTTAGTTGGAATTGCTGTTAGTGAAAGAAAAAAGGTCTGTGCCTGCCGCAGCCGGGACGAAAAGGTAGCGCTGGGAGCCAACGACCGCGCCGGTTTGTTAAAGCTAAATGAAATCGCCAACAAAATTGAGGTTGACAGACTTTTGGAAGATGGTGTAAACTTCTATTGTACGGACGGTGTGGTCATCTCGCCGGATGCAGTGGTGGGAAGAGACACCACCCTTGGACCGGGCACCCAGCTAAAAGGTCATGTGGTGATTGGAGAGGATTGCGACATCGGACCGAGCACCATCATCGAAAACAGCACCATCGGCAACGGTTGCCAGATCCATTCCTCCTTCATCGAGCGCTCTGTGGTCGGCAGTGGGGTCCGCATCGGACCAAACAGCCATCTGCGTCCTGACAGTGTGCTGGGCGATGGGGTGAAGATTGGTAATTTTGTCGAAATCAAAAATTCCACCCTGGGAGAAAAGACCAGTGTGGCACACCTGACCTATATCGGGGATTCCGATTTCGGCTCGCACATCAACGTCGGCTGCGGCGTGGTCACTGTCAACTACAACGGCTACCGCAAATTCCGCAGCAAGGTGGGTGACAACGCCTTTATCGGCTGCAATACCAACCTGGTGTCGCCGGTCCATGTGGGAGCGGATGCCTATATCGCGGCAGGCTCCACCATTACCTCCGATGTGCAGTCCAATGAGCTTGCCATTGCAAGGGCGCGTCAGGTCAACAAGCCCGACTGGGTGGAGGGCTACCGCCAGCGCGAGCTGGAAAAAAAGCAGCAGAGCAAAGGAAAATAATTTTGTATCACACAGTGGGATACCTTGCATAAAGGTCCTGCTGTTGAACGGCTGTTAGCCGGATATTCTTTAGAACGACTAAAGAGCAAACAAAAGGTGGGCGGAGAAATCTGCCAAGAAAAGTAAGGGGAGTCAGAAAAGAAATGAATTTGCATGGTAAGGACATCAAAATCTTCACTGCCAATGCCAACCCAAAGGTGGCTGCAGAGATCGCGGCTTGTCTGGGCCTTCCACTGGGAAAAAGTGAGGTAAAAACCTTCTCCGACGGCGAGATCGGCGTTTCCATTCAGGAGTCGGTCCGTGGTTCGGACGTGTTTGTGGTACAGTCCACCTGCACACCGGTCAACGATAACCTGATGGAACTGCTGATTATGATCGATGCGTTTAAACGCGCTTCTGCCGGTCGTGTTACAGCAGTTATCCCATATTTTGGTTATGCAAGACAGGACAGAAAAGCAAAAGCAAGAGACCCGATCTCTGCAAAGCTGGTGGCAGACCTGATCACCGCAGCCGGCGCAGACCGCGTTTTGACCATGGACCTGCACGCAGCACAGATCCAGGGCTTCTTTGATATTCCGGTTGACCATCTGCTGGGTGTTCCGATCATGATCCCGCACTTCATCGAGAAGATTGGCGACGAGCAGTCCAGCTACACCATCGTTTCCCCGGACCTGGGTTCGGTCACCAGAGCAAGAAAATTTGCTGAGCGCTGCGACGTTCCGCTGGCTATCATCGACAAGAGAAGACCAAAAGCAAACGTCAGCGAGGTTATGAACATCATCGGTGACGTACGCGGCAGAAAGGTCATCATCGTGGACGATATGATCGACACCGCAGGCACTTTGTGCAATGCAGCCAAGGCACTGGTGGAAATCGGCGGTGCAACCGACGTTATCGCCTGTGCAACCCATGGCGTACTGTCCGGTCCGGCTCTGGAAAGAATCGAGAACAGCGTCCTCAAAGAGGTCGTTCTGCTCGACACCATTCCGCTGCCGAAGGACTGCAACTGTAGCAAGATTACTCAGCTGCCGGTTGCTCCGGTTTTTGCCGAGGCAATCGAGCGCATCTATCAGGACAAACCGGTTTCTCCACTGTTTGTTTAATTTTGACAGCCAAAAAAGGGCAGGTAAGTGTCACCTGCCCTTTTTTCTGGTAGAGGGGTTGGAAGAAAAATGAAGTATATTTGTTACTGCGACCAGGTGACCGAGCAGGATGTTCTGGATGCAATCGGAAACGGTGCGCGCACCGTCCGGCAGGTTTGTCAAATGACCGGCGCGATGACCCACTGTGATTGCAAAAATAAGCATCCGAATGGGACCTGATGCAGCGCGGATATTTTGCATCTGCTGAAAAAACAGCTGGCAGCGGCAAAATGAGCCGTTTGGAAAACGGAAAAACAAAGGAATGGGCAGGCTGACCACAGGCGCTCCATCACAGGATGGGGGTCTGTGGTTGTCCTGCCCTGTTGCCGACCCTGCAAAAAGGACGGGTCAGAGCAAGAAAGGACAGGTGGATTATGTACGATATTTTTGAAAAGTTAAAAAGTCTCAATACCGCTCCGACGGTGACCGGCACGCCGGAATTTCTGGTGGTGGGACTGGGCAACCCGGAGCCGAAGTATGATACCACCCGGCACAACGCCGGATTTATGGCAATCGACCACATCGCACAAAAGACCGGCTGCAAGGTCAACCAGCTCAAATTTAAATCCTTGTGCGGAATGTGCGAAATCGAAGGGAAAAAGGTCATGCTCATCAAGCCGACCACCTATATGAACAGCTCGGGGGAAGCGGTGCGGGAGGCAGCGGCATTTTATAAGATCCCGCCGGAAAAAACCGTCATCATTTTCGACGACATCTCGCTGGATGTGGGCAAAATGCGCATCCGCCGCAAGGGAAGCGACGGAGGACACAACGGCATCAAGAGCATCATCTATTTCACAGGGAGCGACCAGTTTCCGCGCATCAAGGTGGGTGTGGGCAAAAAGCCGCATCCCGACTACGATTTGGCAGCGTGGGTGCTGGGACATTTTTCCGCAGAGGAGCTAAAAACGCTGGAAGAGGTGTATGAGCACTGCTATCAGGCGCTGGGAGAGATGCTCAAGGGAAACATCGACCGCGCCATGAATCTGTTTAACTAAGAGAAACGAAACAACCGACGCAACAAACAAAACAGGGAAGGGTGGGTGAAGAACAATGAAACAGTTTTTAACACTGATGGATGGAATGGTGGAATACCGTCAGATGAAGGAGGCATTGCAGCAGGGCAGGGTGCCGGTCTCGGTCAGCGGTGTGTCCGCTTCGCACAAGACCCATATCATCGCCTCGCTGGCAGCGCAGCTGGAAAAACCCGCGCTGGTCATCGTGCCGGACGAAAGCACTGCGATTCGTTTTACGGCGGACCTGAGTGTGCTGCTCGGGGAGAGGGTGCTGCATTTTCCGGCAAGGGACTATGTGCTGCTGGACGTGGACGGAGCATCCGGCGAGTTTGAGCATCAGCGCTTAGGGGTGCTCAGCGAACTGCTGCAGGGAACTGCCAGGGTGGTGGTCGCTTCGGCAGAATCTGCCTGTGAGCGCACCATCCCGAAGGAAACGCTCAAAGATTCTATCTTGACCATCGACATGGACGGCAGCTACGACCAGGAGCAGGTGGTCAAAAAGCTGGTGGCAATGGGTTACCAGTGCAGGGACCAGGTGGAGGGCATCTGCCAGTTTGCACGCCGTGGCGGCATTCTGGACATCTTTCCGCCGGACCGCAGCGAGCCGGTGCGAATCGAGTTTTGGGACGATGAGATTGACACCATGTCCACCTTCCAGGTGGATACCCAGCGTCGTCAGGACAGCATCGAGCAGGTCACCATCCCTCCTGCAAGGGAGGTGCTTTACCAAAGTC
Source organism: Clostridium sp. CAG:169 (assembly GCA_000435195.1). Classification (GTDB taxonomy): domain Bacteria; phylum Bacillota; class Clostridia; order Oscillospirales; family Ruminococcaceae; genus Negativibacillus. Next base: position 11,529 of record FR880251.1, read on the forward strand.
CGCAAAAGCTTGCCGATCTGTTGCGTCAGCAGATGGCAGCCCAGAAGGGTAAGGCGGGTGTGCAGGTCAAGGAACATCTGCAGCGGGACATCGAGCGGCTGGAAGGCGGGCTGAATCCGGTGAGCATCGACCGGTATCTGCCGATTTTGTACCAGCCGCAGACCATCTTTGATTATTTTGAAGCGGACGCGCTGGCGTTTTTGTGCGAACCGGTCAGCTGCAAAGAAAATTTTGCCAATGCCATGGCACAGCACCACGAGGATGTCAAGATGCTGATGGAGCAGGGCATCCTGTTCCGCGGGTGCAGCGTCTATTATGATGATTTTACCGAGCTGTGCCGCAAATTCTGCCGCTGCCAAAGCGTGATGATGGATACCTTTACCCGCTCGCTCAGTGATGTGCCGGTGCGAGAGCTGGTGCAGCTGAGCGCATCGCAGCTTTCTACCTGGAGCGGGGAATATGCCATCCTAAAGGATGACATCGAGGACTACATGAAGACCGGCTTTTGCTGTGTCATCTTTGCGGGCACACCCAGAGGAGCGCAGGCGCTGACCGAGGATTTGCAGAAGGACTTTTCGGCACAGCTGGTTCGGGATGTTCCTTCCATCGACCCGGGCAGAATCTATGTGCTGGAAGGGACTTTGTCGGCGGGCATGGAGTATCCGCAGCTGAAGCTGGCGGTCATCAGCCATGCCAAAACCGGCAGCAGCCGCAAAAAGCCGGCAAAAGCCAAAAAGGGCGGAATCAAAAATATTTCGGACCTGAATGTGGGCGACTATGTGGTACACGTTTCCCACGGAATCGGTATCTTTGAGGGAATCGTCAAGCGCGACATCCACGGCGTAGTCAAGGACTACATCAAGATTCGCTATGCCGGCAGCGATATGCTGTTTGTGCCGGTCACCCAGTTGGACCTTGTCACCAAGTACATCGGCGGCAAGGAGGACAGCGTGGTCAAGCTCAACAAGCTCAACTCCGCCGAGTGGGCAAAGACCCGCGCAAGGGTCAAAAAAGCGGTCAAGGATATGGCGGATGAGCTGATCAAGCTGTATGCCAAGCGGGAGGCGGCACAGGGCTATGCCTTTGGACCGGACACCGACTGGCAGAACGACTTTGAGCGCCGCTTTCCCTACGACGAAACCGACGACCAGCTGCGCTGCATCCGGGAAATCAAGGACGATATGGAAAAGCCCTCCCCGATGGACCGTCTGCTGTGCGGGGACGTTGGCTTTGGAAAGACCGAGGTTGCCATCCGCGCCGCCTTTAAATGTGTGATGGACGGCAAACAGTGTGCGGTGCTGGTGCCGACCACCATCCTTGCCTGGCAGCATTACCAGACCTTCCGCAAGAGGATGGAGGGCTTTCCGGTCAAGGTGGACATTCTCTCGCGCTTTCGCACGCCAAGGGAGCAGGAGCAGGTGCTGGAGGAGCTGCGCCGCGGACAGGTCGATATTGTGGTGGGTACCCACCGTCTGGTGCAGAAGGACGTGAAATTTAAGGATTTGGGACTGTGCATCATCGACGAGGAGCAGCGCTTTGGCGTCAAGCACAAGGAGAGCTTTAAGGAGATGCGCAACAATGTGGATGTGCTGACCCTTTCGGCAACGCCGATTCCGCGCACCCTGAACATGGCGATGTCGGGCATACGGGATATGTCCACCATCGAGGAGGCGCCGCAGGACCGTCAGCCGGTGCAGACCTATGTGATGGAGCACGACTGGGGAATTTTGGTGCAGGCCATCAGCAAGGAGCTGCGCCGTGGCGGACAGGTGTTCTACCTGCACAATCGGGTGGACACCATCGACCGGTGCGCTGCGACCATCCAGCAGTTTTTGCCGGATGCAACGGTGGTAGTGGCACACGGCAAGATGAGCGAGGAACAGCTGTCCAAGGTATGGAAGCGGCTGCTGGACCATGAAATCGACATTCTGGTCTGCACCACCATCATTGAAACCGGTGTGGACGTTTCCAACTGCAACACCCTGATCATCGAGGATGCCGACCGATTGGGATTGTCGCAGCTGTATCAGATTCGAGGCAGAGTCGGGCGTTCAAGCCGAAGAGCGTTTGCCTACCTGACGGTGACCAAGGGCAAGGCGCTGACCGACGTTGCTACCAAGCGACTGGAAGCCATCCGGGAGTTTACCACCTTTGGTTCGGGCTTCCGCATCGCCATGCGCGATTTGGAAATCCGCGGTGCAGGCAACATCCTGGGCGCACAGCAGCACGGTCACATGGAGGCAGTCGGCTATGAGATGTATCTGAAGATGCTCTCCGAGGCAGTAGCAGTGGCAAAGGGAGAAAAGCCCGAGGTGCAGAACACCGAATGTCTGGTGGACATCCGCATCGGTGCGCATATCCCGGAGGATTACATCGAAAGCCTGCCTCAGCGCATCGACATCTACAAGAAGATTGCTTCGGTGGAGAACGAAAAGGACGCCAGCGACATCATCGACGAGCTGATCGACCGCTTTGGCACACCGCCCGAGGCAGTCAAAGGACTGGTGGATGTTTCTCTGCTGCGCAATATGGCGGCAGGACTTGGCATCCGGGAAATCTCCCAGCGCACCGACAGCCTGTTGTTCTACCCGGAGACGGTGGATATGCAGGCGGCAAGCCGTCTGGCAGCCGGCTTAAAGGGCAGGGTGATGCTCAACGCAGGTGCAAAACCCTACCTTGCTGTGAAGGTGGCAAAGGGAGAAAAACCGGTGGACACCATGCGACTGGCACTGACCATGATGGCAGGGGAAGCTTCGCCTGCAAAGTAAGGGCGAAAGCGGTGTATGATAAATTTGGCAGGGGCGTTTTCAGCCCTTTTTAGAGTTTATTCATGGACTTTTTGGGCGTTTGGGTGTATAATATCGGGGTGTTGCCCGAAGAAATATCCATGCCCTGTGATACAGGGTTCGGGAAGTAAAATAACAGGAGGATATTCGAATGAATTTTCTGAAAAAATGTGCAGCAGTGCTGCTGACCGGAGCGATGGTGCTGTCGATGTCGGCGTGCTCCTCGGATACAGACTGGATTATGCGCAAGGGTGAACTGGAAATGCCTGCGGGCGTTTACATCAACAACCTGCTGCAAAGCTATTATCAGGCATCCACTCTGGTGGAGAACACAGAAGAGGATGTGCTCAAGCAGCAGGTGGAGGGCACCGACGCCAAGGAATGGATTCAGCAGCAGGCATTGGACGAAACCAAACGCAATATGGCAGCATGCAGCGAGTTTAACGAGCATAAGCTCTCTTTTACATCGGATGAGCTGGAAAGCTGCCGCCAGCAGGCAGAGGCTTACTATGAACAGAACGGCGAAAATCTGGAAAAGAACGGCATCTCGCAGAACTCCATCGAGCTGCTGTACCAGATTGCTTATATGAAGAATAAGCTGTTTGATGCGCTGTATGCACAGGGCGGCGAGCAGGAGGTCAGCGAGGAAGAGCTGCGCAGCTACTACGAGGAAAACTACATCAAGATGGCAGTGCAGACCTTTAACTTCCCGGAGGAGCCGGAAATCCCGGAGGGTGCTACCGAAGAGGATAAGGCTTCCTACGAGGAATTTTATAAAACCGAGCGCGGCAACGTTTACACCAACGCAAACTCCTTCTACCTCCAGGCACAGATTGGCATGGATGCAGGACAGAGCTGGAACGAGGTGCTCAACACCTACAAACAGCAGAATGCAGCGGCTGCCGGTCAGGAGTACGACATGAACACCAACAACTACCGACTGCTGGATACCGCCACCACTCCACTGAATGCGGACATCGTCGGCGCTCTCAAGGAAGCAGAGCAGGGCGAACTGGTCAAGGTAGAAACCGACACCATGATTGCCATCGGTGCGACCACTGACATCAACGAGGACCCGACCGATTATGAGTATGTCAAAACTGCCATCCTGCACGCGCTCAAGGACGAGGCGTTTGAGGAATATCTGTTGCAGCAGGCACAGGACGAGTCCTACGAACTGAATCAGAAAGCGGCAGACCGCTATCAGATTAACAAACTCAAACTCAGCTAATGACTGGAAAGAGGACCGTATGCACAAACGGTCCTCTTTTTTCTTGTATAAAACAGAAAAATGGCACAGAAATAATATGAAAGAATCTTTAAAATTTTTTGAGAATCTTCCACAAACGTACTTTTTTATGATATAATAAGCAGGAATAAACTTCGACAGCAGAGAATGGTTCTGCAAATGCCGGATGCTGCGCAGCGTCCGGGAAAAATGATAAGCGAGGGATGAAACATTTATGAAGGATAGAATCGGACAATCCAGCAGCAGAAAGAAAAAGAACACCGAATCGGATTTTTCCAATGTGACAGGAGTTCCAAAGCCGGACAACTACGGAGGATTTTCTCCCGATGACGATGGGATGCCGCCAAAGAAAAAGTCGAAGCTCCCGATTATCCTGTGCGGGCTTCTGGCAGTCGCAGTGGTAGCGGGCGGCGGATGGTTTTTGCTCAGCCGCAACGGAGGAGGCGATGTCGTGCAGCAGCCGGCACAGCCTTCGGTGGAATATCCGCTGAACACAGCCGAGCTGGACCAGGACGAGCAGGCACTGCAGCAGGTGCTTCAGAGTGCAAAATCCCAGCGGGTGCCGACCATGACCCAGCTGGTAGACCTGATTGCCATCAACGAGCTGCTGGGCACAGTGGAATCCAGCGGGGACGGCAAAAATGCTAACCTGGTCGCACAGCTGGAAACCGAATCGCTGGCAGCCAAGGCAGCTGAATTTAAGACCACCAACAACGATGACACCATCGGATGGATTCGCATCCCGAACACCAACGTGGACTATCCGGTTGTTTATAAAGCAGGCGTAGAAAACTATGCCTATTATGAGAGCAAGGGTTATGACAAGCAGTACAGCAAGGACGGTGTAATCTGGGCGGACTATGAGTGTACCTTCCCGGAGCTTTCGCAGAACACTACCCTGTATGGGCACAACTGGCACAACATCTACACGCCAAGAACCCAGGCAAATATGCAGGCAAACGACCTGATGTTCTCGCTGGTGATGTCCTATAACTACACCGATTTTGCGCAGGAGAATCCGTTCGTCTACTTCTCCACCACCGAGCAGGACTATGTATTCCAGGTGTTTGCTTCCTACTACACCGACCTGAACTTCGGCTATAACTATGCGCAGATGAGCCAGGAGGACTTCCAGAAGGTGATTGCTGAGGCAAAAGCCAAGAGCCTGTCCAACTACAATGTTCCGGTGACTAGCGAGGACAAGATTGTCACCCTGTCCACCTGCACCCGTGTACATGGAAACACCAACAATCAGCGTTTTGTTGTAATGGCAAAGCTGGTGCCGGTCGGAACTCCATCCACCACCATCAGCACCCATTCCAATCCAATCGCATACAATTCGAGCATCGACGCTTAAAACACAAAAAGCTCCCCATCGGGGAGCTTTTTGTGTTGAGAGGAGGGATGTCTATTTTGCAAGGGAGACCGGATCGACATATTCTCCGTTGGAACGGACGTCAAAATGCAGATGCGGCTCCATCGAGAGTTCGCAGGGGACTTCGCCAACGCTGCCCAGCTGCTCGCCGGCGCGGATGGACTGGTCCATCTTAACCAGGATGTCCGCAGAAAGTCCCGCATAGGTCATCACATATTCGCCGCTGGTCACCTCGACAACATTTCCCCACATCGGGTCGTTGCGCACGGCAGTGACGGTGCCGTCGCTGGCTGCCCGGACCGCTTCTCCGGCTTCTGCGCGGATGTCGATGCCGTTGTGGGTGCGCCAGTCGCCCAGTGTTTCATTTTTCACCAGCATATCTCCGCTGAATGGGGTGATGGCAGCACCACTGACCGGCAGCTCAAGAGAAAAGTCGGAGGAAGGCTGCGGCTCGCTCGGTTCGGCGCAGGTCTGTGAGGAAGGCTGCTGTGCTTCGGAAGAGCTTTCCTGCGAGGAAGGCTGCGAGGATGCCTGTGCGGATGGGTCCTCCTCCGGCGCTTCGGCAGTGATTTGCAGCTGCTGTGACTGGGTGGAAGGGGAGCTGTCGCCGTCCGACTGTGCGCTGGGGGTGTCGGCGGCGGGCTGCTTTTTTGCAGGCTCATACGGCTGCTCCTGTTTCAGCTGCGGCTTTTCTGCCATAGGAGCTGGTTCTACGCTCTGGATGGTCTTGTCCACTGCGACCCAGGCAGCAGCGCCTGCACCGGCAAGGCACACCGCCAGAGCAAGGTAGAAGCCCTTGCCGGAGATAAATTTCTGAAAACCGTTACTCATGGTGATCACTCAATCCTTTCGTAGGTAAGATGTTTCCTCTGACTGTATTTTGCACCGGCAGCTGCCGTTTATGCTTTGCGGTGGAAAAAGTTTTTGCAAATCAGCTTGGCTGCAAGGTAGCCCTCCCGCAGACCGATGCACAGCAGAAAAATTCCGAAGAAGCGCCGCAGCAGCTGTGGGTCGATGCGATTGGAAATCAGGCTGCCGACCACGCCGCCCACCGCACCGGAAAGGATGCAGCGGGATAAAACAGCGGTGTCAATCAGTTTGTTTTTTCTATGGAAGTATAGGGAAAGCCCGGCAACCGGCAGGAAGAGCAGCAGGTTGAGCGACTGCATCTGCGGCTGGGAGAGGGTGGAAAAAAAGGAGAGGTACAGCAGCAGGATTGTCCCACCACCCAATCCCATGGCAGCAACGGCGGAGGAGAGAAAGACAGCGGCAAAGGAAAAGAGACTGAAGGTCAACGAGGATACCTCCCATCACAAGCAGATTTAACCCATCACCAGCCGGAGGGCGCTGTATAAAATCAACAGGGAAAACAACAGCTTGAGCAGTGGCACCGGGATTTTTTGCAGTCCCCATGCGCCACAGGCAGAACCCAGCAGAGCAGGCAAAAAGAAAGGCAGACCCTGCAAAAGCTCCAGATTGCCGTTTAGGTAATAAACCGCCAGACTAACCAGAGACAGCGGGAGGATGATGGCAATACTGGTGGCGTGCGCCTGACGGCTGGGCAAGCCCTGTTTTTGCAGCAGGGTGACCGCAAGGATGCCGCCGCCCGAGCCGAAAAATCCGTTGAGCAAGCCAATCAGCGCTCCGTATACCATCAGCATGGCTTCACCTCCCAAGAAAAAAGAGCCATCCTTTGTCAGTTTGATCAAAGGATGGCTCTTTTATGCAGAAAGGTTATGAAAAAGAAAAATTTTAGCTGCTGTATTTTTTCCAGACCCGGTAGGAATAAAGGATACAGAAAATTCCGTCAAGGATAAGTAGAGCAATAGGCAGGAGATTGAGCCACAGCCGATTGCCGATTAGCAGGCTGCCGGCAATGAGCAGTACACCGGTCAGCAGCAGGCTTTTTCCTCCGGCGCGCTGGCAAAGCTCCCAGCAGCGGTCGTTTGCCATGCTCCATTTGGTGCGCAGACCCAGGACACCGTTGCGTTTGACCTTTGGCATGGCAGTACCCAGCGGCAACAGCGACAGTCCCAGCAGGATATTGAGCAGCTGCGGCAGCAGGAGTCCTGTTTGCGGGACATCTGCGGCGGAGAAGGAGAAAAAGAGAATGACACAGGACAAGGCATCCAAAGCCGCCAGCAGCGAGCAACCGGCAACCAACATCGGCTTTTGATTCTGCGGCTGGATAAGGGAGGTTTTTTGAATGAATCTCTTCCAGATTAGACCGCCGACCAGACAGCACAGCGGCAGCAGCAAAACCTCCAACCTACTTCCCCAGCGGTCCACCTCACCGTACAGATTGTAGTGGGCAGGGATGCGCTCGGGCAGCAGCGGGCACAGCAGCAGGCTGAGAACAACAGGAAAACAGGTCAGCACCCTAAAGATGCGATGCAAAGCTTTCATCGGGCGCGCTCCTTTCTCAAAGGCAGATGTCGTTTAGCGGATCATCCCCAGCAGCTGGCGGATGCCGACGCTTGCCAGCAGATAACCGGCAGCAGGCGGGACAAAGGCGCAGCTGGCAGGGCTGTGTCGACCGTTTTCTGCCTCGCCGACAGTGGTCTTGGCAGGCAGCTCCACCGAATAAACGACCGTCTGCCGCTGGACGCCGCGTTTTTTTAGCTCGCGGCGCATCACACGGGCAAGCGGACAGCCGCAGCCGGAGGTCTGGGAGATGTCTCCCCAGCGCAGCAGGGAAGGGTCCAGGCGGTTTCCGGTGCCAAGGCAGCTGACCAGAGGGATGCCGCGCTGGCTGCACTGCTGGGCAAGGTAGAGCTTGGAGGTCACCGTGTCGATGGCATCCAAAATCAAATCCGGCTGCTGCTCGAACAGAAAGTCGGAATTTTCGGGGAGAAAAAACTGCTGATGGCAAATAAGCTCCAAATCCGGGTTGATGGAGAGCAACCGCTCCTTTGCGGCAAGGCACTTGCTCTGCCCGACCGTTTGGGCGGTGGCAAACAACTGCCGGTTGCAGTTGGTGCTGTCGATGCTGTCGTTATCTATCAAAATCATCCGTCCCACACCCATGCGGCAGACCGCTTCGGCGGCAGCGCCTCCCACGCCGCCCAGTCCAAGGACGGCGACGGTGGCGTTTTGCAGTTGTTCCATCGCAGGGTCGCCCAGCAGGGTGCGGGTCCGCATCAGCCATTGATTGTTCATCGGTTTCCTCCTTCTTCTCTTTTTGTCTGAAAGGTAAGCGACAAAAAGAGGGAAATCTTTTTATTAAAAAATCAGGCGCACCTTGTTTAGACAAAGTGCGCCATTGTTTTTATAGATACCCCACCGTGCCGTCGCCATGGCAAGTAAAACCCGTCGTATGGACAGGTGGGTTGCTGCCCTGCACCTTCACGCTCCCTTCGTCCGCAAAAGCGGGAGGTCTGCAATCCAGTGCCGGAGCGGGGCGTCCCTTTTGAAAAGTGTTGGATTATAAAAACCATACTTTCTCGAACACGGCAGGAGTATAAGCAATAGAATTTACAAAAACAGAGGGATTATTCCTCGTCGATTACATCGTAATCCTCTTCCAGGCGTTCCATGAAGATGTCGGCGATTTCATCCATTTCGTCCTCGTCCTCGATGGTTTCCAGAAATTCCTCGCCATCAACGGTGACCACCTTGAGGATGACCAGCTCGCCGCTGTCCTCCAAAGTCTGCTGTGGGTCATCATAGACAGGGGAAAGAGCCATGTAACGGTTTTCGCCGTTGTCGATGGCATCCAGGACTTCAAATGTATGTTCTACGCCATCATCGTCCTCCAGGGTGAGGATGTCGTTGCCAAATTCGTTGTCGATCATAGCGGTGATGCTCCTTTCTTTCCAGCTACGATTATATTATAGCATTCTGCGTGCAAAGTCAATCTCCATTGAGAATTTTATAAATTGTTCAATAAAAATATTTCTTTTTGTTGAAAATTTATATTGAAAAACAGCAAAGAATAGGTTATAATGGAATCACAACAAAGGTAATATTAAATATAAAACAGAAAGGGTGATTCCTCATGAAGATGGAAAATGAACCAGTTATAATCCTTTCTGAGGAGTCGAACGGTTCCTCAGAACTGACCCACAACCGATAACAAAATCCATTCTCAAAGCGATTGGAACACCTGATGAGTAGGAAAACTCAAACGAGATTTCCAAAAGCAGGATAAAACAAAAATCGAAAGCATGAAGCAAAAGCAGAATGATGGAAAAAGTTATCAAAGGGTTTTATATTTAATAAGTTTCCGGTGGATGTAGCGACTGGAAGAAAAGGAAAAAACCTTTTAAAAAAATCATCAAAACTGAATATGGAAAACAAGGACAAAGATCCAAAAGCAAAATGAAAATTTCCGATAATTCGATTTGTCGAGTCGGATTATCAAAAATAAATAATATTACCTTTTCATTGTTAATATAGATTTTGAGAAAAAACCTGATTAACATTGATACCAAAAAAATTGTAAAGGTGATACCAATGAAAACTTCCGAATAGGATTTCCGAAAAACAGAAAATAGTCTGAATCAAAGGAAATCAAAAACAGAGAGTAAGCATCAGGGTAATTTCCAAAGGAAGCATTCCTGATTTTCACAAAGATAACCCAAACCCAAAAGGCAAACGAAGGCAAGTTCAAAAAGGAAATGTGATGTAAAATGAGAGCATTCCCCCAAAAACCTGAAATCGTAAGTTATCTGAAAGAATATTAAGAAAATGAGGGAACTACCAATGTACTAATCTGATTCGTTCGGAAAAGTTTATCATCTCAAAGCAATGCAGGATAAGGCAAAAAAGTAAGAGCATTGTAAAAGAAAAAGAACCAAAAAAGTGAATCAATACATACAGAAAAAGGGGTCGTAACATTACGACTCCTTTTTCGTGTCCTGTTTTTGCGAAAGGAAATGTTGTGAGTTCACAGACTGTATGTAGAAACGGTAAAAAGAGTATGCTATAATAAACAACAGAGTGTGAACATCACTAAAAATTTTATCCATTCTTTTCAGAATGGTTTTGGGAGATGAACCTATGAACTATCCGCTTGTGAGGGAAAAGATTGCACCCGGCGTTTATTTTTCCTCGATTACGGACAAAAAATTTAAACATAATCGAATGTCGGTCAATCTGATAGTCAAACTCGACCGGCAAAAGGTAACCAATCGCGCAGTCGTTCCCTTTATCCTGCGCCAGGGCAGTAAAAGCTGCCCGGATTTTGCGGTGCTCAACCAGCGGTTGTGCGATTTGTACGGCGCTTCTTTGGATGCAGGCATCGACAAATTTGGCGATTATCAGATTATTGCGCTGGGCATTGTGGGTATCGACAGCCGCTTTGCTTTGGAAAATGAAGATATGGTGCAGAGATGCGCCGATTTGCTGGCAGAGATTTTGTTTGACCCGGATATTACAGATGGTAGATTCAATGAAAAGAATACCGAATTGGAAAAACAGTATCTGCTGGACACCATCGATGCAGAGATCAATGATAAAAGGACCTATGCCACCATCCGCTGCAAGGATGTGATGTGTGCCGAGGAGCTTTGCTCCATCAAAAAATATGGCTACCGCGAGGATGCCATGAAGATTACACCGGAGTCGGCAGCAAAGACGTATGAGGAGCTGCTGCGCACTGCACGGGTGGAAATCATGTTTGAAGGCTGCGGCGACCCAACCTTGGCAAAGGATATTTTTGCGCAGAAGTTTGCGGGTGTCAAACGCGAACCGATTGAATTGAGTAGAAGCCTTGTAAAGGCACAGCAGGGAGCGGTGAAGGAAGAAACCGAGCGGATGGAGGTCAAACAGGGCAAACTGGTCATGGGCTTTCGGGTGGAAGGAATCGAGGATTACCGCCGGATGAATATGGCGCGCATCACCTTTGCGCTGTTTGGAGGGACTGCCAATTCCCTGCTCTTTAAAAATGTGCGGGAAAAGATGAGCCTGTGTTACTACTGCTCCTCCGGCTATGACCGCAGCAACAGCATTATGATGGTTTGTCCACGAACCCGACCATGCCCTTGCGGAGGTGATGGTTTCCAGCGGAGTGGAAGCAGAAAATGCGCAGAAGGCGCGCGACGAGGTGCTGCACCAGCTGGAGATGCTGAAAAACGGAGAGTTCACCGACCGGGAGCTGGAGGAAACCAAGCTGTTTATCCGCACCGCCCTGATGGCGACCAGCGATTCTTTGGGAGCGATGGACAGCTGGTATCTGGCGCAGACGGTTGGCGGCAGTGAGGTGTCGCCGGACATGGAGATCGAACTGTCCGCACAGGTCAGCCGCGAGGATGTCATCTGGGTGGCAAACCATACCCACCTGGACACCGTCTATATGCTGATGCCAAATGAAAATCAAAAGGAGGCAGAATAGCCATGAACAGCCAGATCATCAAGGACAGCCGACTGGCGGAAGAATATCTGCGGGTGGAGCATCCCTCGGGCTTGACTATGCTGCTGTATCCGATGAAGGGATTTTCCACCGCATACGCCATGTTTTCGACCAAGTACGGTTCCATCGACACCTGCTTTCAGCGCGGGGAGGATGCGGACTTTGTCAAGGTGCCGGAGGGGATTGCCCACTATCTGGAGCACAAGATGTTTGAAAGCGAAGAGGGCGATGCCTTTGAAAAATATGCACAGACGGGTGCTTCTGCCAATGCTTTTACCAGCTTTGACAAGACCTGTTACCTTTTTGCCTGCACTGACCGATTCCAGGAGTCACTGGAAATCCTGCTGGATTGCGTGACCCATCCGTATTTCACCAAGGAAACAGTGGAGAAGGAGCAGGGCATCATCGGGCAGGAAATCAGAATGTACGAGGACGACCCGGGCTGGCGGGTGATGTTCAACCTTCTGCAAAGCCTGTACCAGAACAACAGTGTAAAGGTGGACATCGCAGGCAGCATCGAGTCGATTGCACAGATCGACGCCGAGCTGCTCTACCGCTGCTACCACACCTTCTACAATCTGCACAACATGGTGTTGACCATTGCCGGAAACTTTGACCCACAGCAGGTCATCGAATCAGCGGACAAAATCCTCAAACCGGCAGAGCCGTTCTGCGTACAGCGTAAGACCGAGGACGAGCCGGCACAGGTGTGCAGAAAGCGCTTTGTGCAGCATCTGCCGGTGGCGGTGCCGATGTTCTACATTGGCTTTAAGGGTCCAAACGAGGGCGAACGCCAAAACTTCTGCAATATGCTGATGGACGAGATGATTTTGGACATTGTGACCGGTGAAACCACCGAGCTGTATAAGCAGCTGTACAACGATGGGCTGATTAACGGCGGCATCATTGGAGAAACCATGCCGGGCAGGGACTACCTGTGCTCGATGATTTCCGGCGAATCCCGCGACCCCGACCAGGTGTATGAGCGTATCTGCGCAGAGTTTGAGCGGGTCAAGCAGGAGGGAATCAATCAGAAGACCTTTGAACAGGTTAAAAAGTCGACCTATGGGCGGTATTTGGGACTGTTCAGCAAACCGGAGTCGTTGGCAAGTGCAATGAATAACTGCTATTTCGCAGGGCTGGATGTCTATGAGCTGGTGGAGATGGTCGCATCGACCACCAAAGAGCAGCTGGAGCAGAGATTGAAACGGGATTTCTGCACCGAATACAGCAGTCTTTCGATTGTAATGGCATAAAAGATAAGGAGCAACATGGTTATGGAACAGACAGCAAATATCGTTTCCTTCCCGGGATTGGGATGGGAGTTTGAAATCGACAGAGTCGCCTTTCACATCGGAAGCCTGCCGGTCTATTGGTACGGCATCCTGATTGCGCTGGGATTTATCCTGGCAATCCTGTATGTCACCAAACGAGCCAAGGAATTTGGCGTTGACCCGGACCGAATGCTGGATGTGGTGCTGGGCGGCGCCATCGGCGGCATCGTCGGCGCAAGAGCCTATTTCGTGCTGCTGCGCTGGGACTACTACGGACAGAATCTGGACCAGATTTTTAATACACGCAGCGGCGGCATGGCAATCTACGGCGGTTTGATCGGCGGCTTGCTGGTGGGACTGCTGATGTGCAAGCTGCGCAAGGTCAAGGCAAAACCGGCGCTCGACCTGGTGGTCGGCGGATTCTTCATCGGTCAGTGTATCGGACGCTGGGGCAACTTCATCAACGTCGAAGCCTTTGGCGGCAATACAGGGCTTCCGTGGGGAATGTCCTCGCCAACAATCGTTTCCTATCTGACCCAGCACGAAGCGGAGCTGGAAGCCATTGGAATGAACATCGACCCGAATATGCCGGTTCACCCGACCTTCCTGTACGAGTCGCTGTGGTGCCTGCTGGGCTTTGTGCTGATTGCATGGTACACCAAGCGCCGCCGCTTTGACGGTGAGCTGACCCTGCTGTACACCGCATGGTACGGTGCAGGCAGAGCAGTCATCGAAGGACTGCGCACCGACAGCCTGATGATTCCGGGCACCTCTCTGCGCGCTTCGCAGGTGCTGGCGTTTGTTCTGGTGGTTGCGGCGGTCATCCTGTGGGTGGTCAAGAGCGTTCAGTTAAAGAAGACCGGCAAGACCCAGCTGTATGTCGATACCGAGGAGGGTCAACTGGTGGTCAGCGGTCAGTTCTATCAGAAGAAGAACAAGGAGCAGCCTCAGGTGGAGGAAAATTTCCCGGGAAATGGCGAACCAGCGAAAGTTTCGTCTGAAACGGAGGAAATCGCTAATGAGCCTCAGCCGCAGGAAGAAGCGCAGTCCGGGGAGACAGCTGCCAAAGAATCCCAGCCGGAAGAAGCGGCAGACACGGAGGATAAACAGCAGTAAAATGAGGGGAAAGCAGGGCGTGTCCCTCCCCTTATAAATAGATACCGTGAGGTAAGGAGGAATCCCGTATGGCAACAATCATGGATGGAAAGGCACTTTCTCTCAAGCTCAAGGAGCAGATGAAGCAGCGCATCGCACAGCTCAAGCAGCAGGGCATCAACCCGAAGCTGGTGGTTGTGCTGGTGGGGGATAACAGTGCATCACAGGTATATGTGCGAAACAAGCACAAGTCCTGCGGCGAGGTAGGTATCGAGTCGGAGGTCATCACCATGCCGGAGCAGACCACCCAGCAGGAGCTGCTGGAGGTGGTAGAGCGACTGAATCAGGATGAAACGGTGGACGGAATCCTGGTACAGCTGCCGCTGCCAAAGCAGATTGACGAAAAGACGGTTCTGCGCTCGATTCTGCCGGAAAAGGATGTGGACGGCTTCCATCCGGTCAACGTTGGACTTTTGAGCATCGGCGATGAGTGCTTTGCACCGGCTACTCCGAGCGGAATCATTGCAATGTTCCAGGAATACGGCATCGACATCGCAGGAAAGAACTGTGTTGTCATCGGCAGAAGCAACATCGTGGGCAAACCGATGGCAGCGCTGCTGCTGAAAAATAATGCGACAGTCACCATCTGCCACTCCAAGACAGAGGATTTGGCAAGCTACACCCGCCGCGCCGATGTGGTCATCGTTGCTACCGGTCGCCGTCACACCTTAACGGCGGAGATGGTCAAAGAGGGAGCCGTAGTTGTCGATGTCGGCATGAACCGCAACGAGCAGGGCAAGCTGTGCGGCGACGTGGATTATGAGGAGGTCAAGGAGAAAGCTTCCTTTATTACGCCGGTTCCGGGCGGCGTGGGTCCAATGACCATTACCGAGCTGTTGGAAAATACCATCCAGGCGGCACAGCGCCATCATCGGGCAGAAAAATAGAGCGGATGTCCCTGTAAAACAGAAGAGTTGTAGAAAAGGAATAAAAGAGGCAGAGTTTTGTTGAAAAAATTCTGCCTCTTTTTTCTGTTTATTCTGAAAAAGGGTGTTGACCTTTAGTGAATAGTATAGTATAATGATTTTGTTAAAAAAATAACGTTAATAATATAACAATACGAAGAAGAGAAATACAGACAAGGGATACCAAAGGAGGATGCACCAGATGGCAACCGAAAATACACAGATGATCATTGATAATGTGGATGCTTTGCAGGTGCGCATGAAAGAGATGCGCAAGGCACAGCAGGTATTTGCCACCTATACACAGGAGCAGGTGGACAAAATCTTTTTTGCTGCTGCAATGGCTGCCAATAAAGCCAGAATTCCGCTGGCAAAGATGGCAGTACAGGAGACCGGTATGGGCGTGGTGGAGGACAAGGTCATCAAAAACCACTATGCTTCCGAGTACATCTATAACGCTTACCGTGACACCAAAACCTGTGGGGTCATCGAGGAGGACAAGGCATACGGTATCAAAAAGATTGCAGAGCCGATCGGTCTGATTGCAGCGGTTATCCCGACCACTAACCCGACCTCCACCGCAATCTTTAAAACTCTCCTTTGCTTAAAGACACGAAACGCTATCATCATCAGCCCACATCCGCGTGCCAAGGAATCCACCATTGCCGCGGCAAAGGTGGTCTATGAAGCAGCGGTGGCAGCAGGTGCACCGGAAAACATCATCAGCTGGATTGACGTTCCAAACCTGGAGCTGACCAATGAGGTCATGCGTGAATCGGACACCATCCTGGCAACCGGTGGTCCCGGCATGGTCAAGGCAGCTTACTCCTCCGGTAAACCGGCTCTGGGCGTCGGCGCAGGCAACACACCGGTCATCATCGACGACACCGCTGACATTCGCCTGGCGGTCAATTCCATTATCCATTCCAAAACCTTTGACAACGGTATGATCTGCGCCTCTGAGCAATCGGTTACCGTGGTTGGAGATGCCTATAAAGCGGTCAAGGACGAATTTGCTTACCGCGGCTGCTACTTCCTCAAGGAGGATGAGCTGGACAAGGTGCGCCATACCATCATGATCAACGGCGCGCTCAACGCCAAAATCGTTGGACAGTCGGCATTCACCATCGCACAGATGGCAGGAGTAACGGTGCCGGAACAGACCAAGATTCTGATTGGTGAGGTTGAATCGGTGGACATCTCGGAGGAATTTGCTCACGAGAAGCTCTCTCCGGTGCTGGCAATGTACCATGCGAAGGATTTTGACGAGGCTTTGCAGAAAGCAGAACGTCTGGTGGAGGACGGCGGCTATGGACACACCGCAGCGCTGTATGTCCATCCGGCACAGCAGGAGAAAATCAGCAAACACGCAGCTGCGATGAAAGCCTGCCGAATTTTAATCAACACTCCTTCCTCCCACGGCGGAATTGGAGATCTGTACAACTTTAAACTGACACCGTCGCTGACACTGGGATGCGGCTCCTGGGGTGGAAACTCTGTTTCGGAAAACGTAGGGGTCAAACATCTGCTGAACATCAAGACGGTTGCCGAGAGGAGAGAGAATATGCTGTGGTTCCGCGCTCCACAGAAGGTATATCTGAAGAAGGGCTGTATGCCGGTCGCTTTGGATGAACTGGGTCATGTGATGGGCAAGAAGAAATGCTTCATCGTCACCGACTCCTTCCTGTACCAGAACGGATATGTCAAACCAATCGAGGAAAAGCTGGATGAGATGGGAATTCAGCACACCTGCTTCTATGATGTTGCACCGGACCCGAGCCTGAGCTGCGCACAGGAGGGTGCAAAAGCAATGACCTCCTTTGCACCGGACTGCATCATCGCGCTGGGCGGCGGTTCTGCAATGGACGCTGCCAAGATTATGTGGGTGATGTACGAGCATCCTGAGGTGGACTTCTTGGATATGGCAATGCGCTTTATGGACATCCGCAAGAGAATCTACACCTTCCCGAAGATGGGTGAAAAAGCATATTTTGTTGCCATCCCAACTTCCTCCGGTACCGGTTCGGAGGTCACACCGTTTGCCGTTATCACCGATGAGCGCACTGGAACCAAATATCCGCTGGCAGACTATGAGCTGCTGCCGAACATGGCAATCATCGACGCAGACAACATGATGACCCAGCCAAAGGGACTGACCAGTGCCTCCGGTATCGACGCTCTGACCCATGCACTGGAAGCGTATGCTTCGATCATGGCAACCGATTATACCGATGGTCTGGCACTCAAGGCGATGAAGAATATCTTCCGTTTCCTGCCAAGCGCGTATGAAAACGGCGCCAACGACCCGATTGCCCGCGAAAAGATGGCGGATGCTTCCTGCATGGCAGGTATGGCATTTGCAAACGCTTTCCTCGGGGTCTGCCACTCGATGGCACACAAGCTGGGCGCTTACCACCACCTGCCGCACGGCGTAGCAAATGCGTTGCTGATCTGCGAGGTTATGCGCTTCAATGCTGAGGAGGTTCCAACCAAGATGGGCACCTTCTCTCAGTATCAGTATCCACACACCCTGGAGCGTTATGCCGAGTGCGCACACTTCTGCGGCGTATGCGGCAAGGATGACAGCGAAACTTTGGAGCTGTTCATCCAGAAGATAGAGCAGCTGAAAGAAAGAGTGGGAATCAAAAAGACCATCCGCGACTACGGCGTGGACGAGAAATACTTCCTGGAAACACTGGACCAGATGGTGGAGGATGCCTTTGACGACCAGTGTACCGGAGCCAACCCGCGTTACCCACTGCTCGGCGAAATCAAGCAGATGTACCTCAAGGCTTACTACGGCGAATAAATCAAAAGACAGCGACAGGAAGGAGAAGAGATATGCAGGAAAATAAAACCGTCCTCTTCACAAGAGAGCACAAGACCCTGTATGCGCAGGGCGACAAGGTCATCAAAGTATTTGACAGCAACTATAAAAAATCGGATGTCCTCAACGAGGCGCGCAATGAGGCGCTGGTACAGGAAAACAGCGACCTGAATGTTCCATCCCTGTCCTCGGTATCTGAAAGCGAGGAGGGCTGGTGCTTGATTCGCGACAAGGTGGAAGGTGTGACCCTAGCCGAGCTGATGCAGCAGCATCCAGAGAAGATGGAGGAATACATGGAGCTGTTTGTAGACCTGCAGCTTCAGGTCCACAAGCAGTGTGTGCCTTCCATCAAGACGCTGCGTCACAAGTTGATGGACCAAATCAACAGCCTCAAGGAGATCGATGCCACCGCACGCTATGAGCTGGCAAGCAGATTGCAGGGAATGCCGCGTCACACCAAGCTCTGCCATGGGGACTTTAATCCAAGCAACGTGATTGTTGCACCGGATGGCAAACTGTGGGTCATCGACTGGGCGCACGCTGCACAGGGCAACGCTTCGGCAGATGCTGCCATGACCTACCTGCTATTTGCACTGGAAAGCAGCGAGCAGGCGGAGCAGTACATCCGACTGTTCTGCAAAAAGGCGGACATCGCCAGACAGTATGTCAACCGTTGGCTGCCGATTGTTGCCGCAGCACAACTGACCAAAAAGAAAGCACAGGAAAAAGAAATCTTGATGCGCTGGATCGACGTCATCGAATATCAGTAATCTTAACTTTGCCCGGTTTCATAGCTTTTCCCGGGCATGAATGATGCAAATGAACACTCCCCTACCTGGTTCAGGTTGGGGAGTGTTTCTTTTAGCCAGAAGTTTGGCACTATTACGATAAGATAGAAGAATATATTATGCATATAATATAAAAAATAAAATAATTATTGACAATTACTATTAAGTTTGATATATTATAAGAAATAAAAGAGATACTTTTTTAATTATAAAAAAATTATGTACAATAGCAAAGCTTTGAATCGAAAAGAAAAGTTTTGCCTTTAAAATATTAACATTAAGGAGGAGCAGGTATGAAAAAAGTAGTATCAAGATTGTTGGCTTTCGCTTTGACCGCTTCCTTACTTCTGACCGGTTGCGGCGGCGGCACAGCTACCGAAGAAAAGGAAAATGCGGAAACTTCCACCCAGAAGACAGAGCAATCTGAAGAGGGCAAGAAGGAAGAAGCAAAAGAAGAGAAAAAGGGAGAACAGATTAAAGATTTGGTTATCCCCAAGGTAGCCAGCAAGGAGATTTCCGGCTTTAATATTCTGTACACCCAGAAGGGCGAGGACTTTGAGGGCTTGAGCAGCCTGATGGATGGTCTGCTGGAGATTGATACAAGCGGCAAGCTGATTCCTGCCATTGCAGAGGAATGGGGAACCGAGGACGAGGGTCATACCTGGACCTTTAAGGTAAGACAGGGAGTTAAATGGGTCAACGTCAACGGTGAAGAGGTTGCTGAGTGCAACGCACAGGATTTTGCAACCGGTCTGGAGTGGATTCTCAACTTCCATAAAAACGATTCCACCAACACCTCAATGCCTTTGGAGATGATTGAGGGTGCAAATGAATACTACGAATACACCAAGACCCTGAGCAAAGAGGAAGCTTATGCGCTGACCGCAGGGGAAGGCAGCAAGTTCCGCGAGATGGTCGGACTGGACACCCCGGACGACTACACACTGGTGTACACCTGCATTGAGAAAAAACCATACTTTGATACACTGGCTCCTTACGTTTCCCTCTATCCGGCTTCCCAGAAGCTGATTGATGAGGTGGGCGTGGACGGCTTTAGAGCTATTAACAACGAAAATATGTGGTACAACGGCTGCTACACCATGACCTCCTACATCCAGGGCAACGAAAAGGTGTACACCAAAAACCCACTGTACTGGGATACCGACTGCACCCTGTTCGACACCGTCACCGTTAAGATGGTTGAATCGAACGATGTGGCTTTCCAGCTGTATCAGGCAGGAGAGGTAGACTATGTTGGTCTGGGTGAAGCACAGATCAATACGATTGCAAAGAACCCGGACAACGAGTTCTATAACTATCTGGTTCCAGATGTTCCGGCAAAATACTGCTATCAGTTCCAGCTGAACTACCACAAACTGTTTGATGACGGCAGCGAGGACGTAAACTGGAATACAGCGGCAGCAAACGAAGCCTTCCGTCTGTCCTGGTGGTACGGTCTGGATTTGAAGGAATACTACAAGAGAACCAACGCCGTCAACCCAATGGCTTGTGAGAACAACTTCTACACCATGAAGGGTCTGGTATACACCTCCGATGGCACCGACTACACCGAGCTGGTTAGACAGGAAATGGGTCTGCCGGAAGCAAACGGCGAAACCATGGTCCGTCTGGATGCAGAAAAAGCAGCCGCTTACAAACAGCAGGCAATCGAGGAGCTGACCGCTCTGGGCGTCACCTTCCCGGTCACCATTGATTACTTCATCTCCGGCTCTAACCAGAATGCCCTGGACAGCGCAAATGTCCTCAAACAGGTATTCAGCGATTCTCTGGGTGATGATTATGTTCAGCTGAACATCAAGACCTATGTATCCAGCCTGAGAAAAGAGGTTACCCAGGCACACCGTCATTCCTTTATCCTCAACGGCTGGGGTGCAGACTACGGCGACCCGCAGAACTACCTGGGTCAGCAGCGGTACGGCTATGACAATGCTTACTACTGCACCACCTACAACTATGTCAACGACCTGACCGAAGAAACCCCTGCCAACAAAGACCTGCTGGCTACCTACAAAGAATTTGCAAAGATGGTAGACGAAGCGGATGCCATCACCGACAACATGGATGAGCGTTACAAAGCATTTGCAAAAGCAGAGGCTTACTTCCTCCAGCACGCACTGACCATCCCATGTAACTATGGTATCGGCTGGTGCTTGACCAAGATTGACAACGACAGCAAGGTGCAGGCTCAGTACGGTATCCAGAATGAAAAGATGAAGAACTGGGAAACCAACACCGAAGGCTACACCAGCGAAGAAAAAGGCGTAGCAAAACAGATTGCAGAATTTGCAGCAACAAAAGAATAGTGGCATTGTCCACTGTCAAAAAAGACCTTCTCATCTGAGAAGGTCTTTTTTGACGTCAGAAAGGTGTACACCCTCAAGAGAAGTTGGACAAAAGGAGGACAGATTTTCCCCTGTCCTGCATAGAATGGTAGCAGAGAACAAAATGGACAGGGGAGGGAAGCGTGTGAAAGGCTTGCCGGAGGAGCGTGCCATTCAGTTGGCACAATACATCATCGAACAGGACGCCACCGTGCGCCAGGCGGCAGGGCGGTTTGCCATATCCAAAAGCACAGTACATAAGGATATTAGCCAGCGTTTGGAGAAGATTAGCCCATCGCTGCATCAGCAGGTCAGGCAGGTGCTTGAGCGCAACAAGCAGGAGCGACACATCCGCGGTGGGATGGCAACCAAGGAAAAGTATGAGCAGCTGCGTAAAGCAAACGAAGAAAAATAAGGAGCAAAACAGGGAAGATGATTTAACAAGTTAAATCATAAAATTCCATAAAAAAAGGTATGTTTAAGCAATTCAAATGGTTTAAATATACGAAAAGCGGGGTAGATGGCATAAGAACCGAATAAAACTATTGATTTTATCTTCAGAAATCCTTATACTATATAAAGTAATAACTTTTCATACTTCTGCATTGTACTTTTTCTGTGATGCGCTGTCCATATAATCCGACTGATTGGAGTGGGAGTATCTACGAGGCGACCGCAATCGTCCTACACTATGGAAAGCAGCTTTTTTGGAGCAGAAGGGTTGTTACCTTTATGATGATATTTTCTTAAGATTGTCTTTTTCCCGTATAAAACAAAAAGCGTCGGTCTTGTGACCGGCGCTTTTTGTTTTCTGTTATATTTTATTTAGGCGATGAAAAAAGCACCCGCATCACAGGGATGCAGGTGCTTAAAAATTCTATCGACAGACAAAAGCTGATTAGCAGAATTTGGAAGGGTTAACCTTAACGCCAGGGCCCATGGTGGTAGCCAGAACGCAGGATCTTACATACTGACCCTTTGCTGCTGCTGGTTTTGCTTTTACGATAGCGCCCATCAGGGTGTCAAAGTTTTCCTGAAGTTTCTCAACACCAAAGGAAGCTTTGCCGATTGGGCAGTGGATGATGTTGGTTTTGTCCAGACGGTACTCGATCTTACCAGCCTTTGCTTCCTGAACAGCTTTTACAACGTCAGGAGTTACAGTGCCAGCTTTTGGAGAAGGCATCAAGCCTCTTGGACCGAGAACTTTACCCAGACGGCCAACAACGCCCATCATGTCAGGGCTAGCGATGACAACGTCGAAATCCATCCAGCCGCCCTGGATTTTCTGCATGTACTCGTCAGAGCCAGCGTAGTCTGCGCCAGCTGCCAGAGCTGCGTCAACCTTGTCGCCTTTGCAGAATACCATAACGCGAACGGTTTTGCCGGTGCCGTTTGGCAGAACGACCGCGCCACGAACCTGCTGCTCAGCGTGACGGGAGTCAACGCCCAGTCTTACATGGATCTCTACGGTTTCGTCAAATTTAGCCTTTGCGGTTTTCAGGCAGTTTTCAATAGCTTCGGTGGTATCGTACAGAACAGCGGTATCAACCAGTTTGGTGCTGTCCTGATATTTCTTTCCGTGTTTCATCTTTAATTACTCCTCCCTTAAATCTGAGTGGTAAATGCGGAAATCTCCTCCCACCCGGGGAGTACTAGTCAACTACCTCGACGCCCATTGCGCGAGCAGAACCAGCGATCATGCTCATAGCAGATTCGAGGTTTGCAGCATTGAGGTCTGGCATTTTGATCTCAGCGATTTTCTGCAACTGTGCTTTTGTGATTTTTGCAACTTTGGTTTTGTTTGGTACACCAGAACCGGATTCGATTTTGCACTCTTTTTTGATGAGTACAGCAGCCGGAGGGGTTTTGGTGACAAAGGTGAAGGATCTGTCAGCATATACAGTGATGATGACAGGGATGATCATGCCAACGTCATTTTTGGTTCTTTCGTTGAATTCCTTGGTGAATGCCATGATGTTGACACCATGCTGACCAAGAGCAGGACCAACCGGTGGCGCCGGAGTAGCCTTTCCGGCAGGGATCTGCAGCTTAATGTAGCCGGTAACTTTCTGAGCCATTAGTAAATTGCACCTCCATAACATGTGGTCAACCGGAACAGATGATTTGTTCCTCCCACTGGGCTGCCCATTGCCCCATGCAAAGGCAGCAAGAAAAGCCCTTTTCGGGCAAGACCTAAAACGGGTTATGGTTTTAAGTCACCTCATAAAGACGATATTATTCTATGGTCTGTACCTGATCCAGTTCAAGCTCTACGGGTGTCTCTCTTCCAAACATGGAAACGACGACCTTGACCATGTTGCGATCGGTGTCAAGTTCTTCAACCACACCGATGAACCCGTCAAGATAACCGTCGATGATTTTGACAGAGTCGCCAACCTCGAAGTTGACTTCGACCTGTTTTTTCTCCACACCAAGGGCAGCTACCTCTTCATCGGACAGCGGGACCGGTTTGGAGCCTGGTCCGACAAAGCCGGTTACTCCACGGATGTTGCGGACGACATACCAGGAATCGTCTGTCATAATCATGTTGACAAGCACATAGCCTGGGAAAATTTTGCGCTCCACTTCACGTTTTTTGTTGTCCTTGATCTCGACAACCTTTTCAGTAGGAACCATAACGCCTGCAATCAAATCATGCAGCTTGCGGTTTTCTACTGCGTTTTCGATATCTGTTGCAACCTTGTTCTCATAACCTGAGTAGGTGTGCACCACATACCATTTTGGAGTTTCAGACATACAGTTATCCCTCCGATGGTGTAGATCGTTTCGGTAAGCTTTTGATTAGTGGAACAAACCGACAAGAGCATTGAAAACAAAGTCGATGATTCCAATGCTGACGCTGGAAAGCACAAGCACAACGATGACGATGCCGGTGTTGTTGAGCACGGTCTTCTTGCTTGGCCATACCACCTTTTTCAGTTCACTTTTGGTGTCCTTGAAAAAGCGCTTGATTCCAGAGGCGATACGCTTAAAAAAGCCTGGTTTTTTTTCATCAGCCACTTTAACAGCCCGCCTTTCGCCTACTTGGTTTCTTTGTGAAGTGTGTGTTTGCGGCAGAACTTGCAGTATTTGTTCATCTCAAGTCTGTCAGGATCGTTCTTTTTGTTTTTCTTTGTGTTGTAATTACGCTGTTTGCACTCTGTGCAAGCTAAGGTAATTTTAGTCCTCATATCGGCACCTCCTGATAAAACGGATTTTTTTGCCTCCCTCGTAAAGGAAACGCTTGAATCTCCAACCTGACACAGCCGTGGCTGCTGTCTGTTGGCGGGTGGATGGTTCATTTTTGGACATAAAAAAATAACCCTTTTAGAGGTAACGTTAGTTTATCACATCCGGGTCCTTTTCGTCAACGCCTTTTTGCCGTTTTTAAGCGATTTTTTTGAAGTTTAGGTATTCTGCTTACAATCGCCGCTCTGCTAACGGCTGCGCTTGTTCTTTTTTGCCCGACAGCGGTCCCACAGCCGTGCAGTTGTCGGTGCAGAGGATGCAAACAGGAAGAAGATGGTTCGCTTTTCACAGGATAAAAGAGGCTATATTTTATAGGAAGGAAAGAATCGGTCAAATCTGACAATCCGGCAGAGATTAAAATATACAAAATGATACAATGAACCCATTGAAACAAAGCGCTTTGATGTGATACAATGAATAGACACTGTAAATCGGCTGTTTTTTCCCTGCACGGCAGAGAAAAACATAATGCAGCCGTCGGTTGTATATAGTATGAAATAAAGATGGAATGATCTGCTGATAAAAAGGGAGTGTATTGGATGACAGGCAAACGCATCAGGGTCGCTGTGCTGTTTGGCGGCGTATCAAGTGAGCATGAGGTTTCGCTGATGTCGGTGGAATCGGTGCTGGCAAACCTGCCGCAGGAGTACGAGGTGCTGCGAATCGGCATCACAAAGGACGGACGCTGGGTGGAGTACACCGGCAAAAATGATGAAATTACAAGCGGAGCATGGGAACAGGACAAAAGTCTGCGCACCGCTGTCCTGTCGCCGGACCGCTCCCACAAGGGCTTTCTGCTGCTGGGCAGCGACGGCTGGGAGCTGGCACCGGTGGACATCTGCTTCCCGGTGCTGCACGGCAAGCACGGCGAGGACGGCACCATCCAGGGTCTGTTCCAGCTGGCAGACATCCCGTTTGTAGGCTGTGACGCCATCTCCAGCGCCAACTGCATGGATAAAGAGATGACCCACACCATCCTGGAGGCGCATGGCATCCAGATGGCAAAATGGCTGCGGGTGGACAACGAAAAGATGCAGGATTTTGACGCCTTTGCTAAGCAGGCGGAGCAGAAGCTGGGCTACCCAATGTTTGTAAAACCGGCAAACGCAGGCTCCTCGGTGGGCGTAGGCAAGGCGCACGACCGCGCAGAGCTGAAAAGTGCATGCCTGCACGCTTTGCAGGAGGACTACAAAGCGGTGGTAGAGGAATGCATCGAGATGCAGGAGGTGGAAACCGCTGTTTTGGGCAACAGCAATCCACAGGCGGCAGGTGTGGTCGGCGAGCTGGTACCGGTGGTGGAATTTTACACCTACGAAGCCAAATATATTGACGGCACCACTGCACTGCACATCCCGGGCAGGGTGGATGAGGAGATTTCGCAGCAGCTGCGCCGCACCGCAGAAAAGGCGTTTGCTGCCATCGGCTGCCAGGGCTTTGCACGCATCGACTTTTTTGTGCGCAAGGGCGACCATGCGGTCATCCTCAACGAAATCAACACCATCCCGGGCTTTACCTCCATCAGCATGTACCCGAAGCTGTGGGCACACTGCGGGCTTTCCTATCCGCAGCTGCTGGACCGCCTGATTCAGCTGGGACTGGAGCGCAACGCACAATAACCAAACCAAAGGAAGGGACCAGACGTTTATGGATAACAGGGCAATCGGGGTGTTTGATTCGGGACTGGGGGGCTTGACCACCGTCAAGGAGCTGCACCGCATCCTGCCGAAGGAGGACATCATCTATCTGGGGGATACCGGACGGGTACCCTACGGTTCCCGCAGCAGAGAAACGATTATCAAGTATGCCAGACAGGACATTGCCTTTCTGCTGCAAAAGGACATCAAGATGGTGGTGGCTGCTTGTGGTACGGTCAGCAGCACGCTGCCAAGGGAAATCTCCGCCAATCTGCCGGTGCCGTATCTGGACATCGTGCTGCCGGCGGCACAGCAGGCGTGCGCTATGACCAGCCGCGGACGCATCGGCGTGGTGGGGACCAACGCGACGCTGCGCAGCAATGCCTTCGGCAAAGCAATCCACAACATCCGCGCAGATGTGCAGGTGTACGGCAACCCCTGTCCGCTGCTGGTGCATCTGGTGGAAAACGGGCTGGTGCAGCAGGAGAATCCCATCACCCGCCTGACGGTGCAGATGTATCTGGAGCCTTTGATGAAGGAGCAGATCGACACGCTGATTTTAGGATGCACCCACTACCCGCTGCTGTACGATATTTTTAACGAGTTGCTGGACTATCAGGTCACCTTGATCGACCCCGGGCGCTGTGCGGCAGGCTCGGTGCGCGACCTGCTGATGAAAAACGGTCAGCTGGCACAGCGGCAGCGGCAGGGCATCACCGAATACAATGTCACCGATGAAACGGAATCCTTCAACAGGACCGCCTCCATCTTTTTGGGAGAACAGGTCAAAGGAGCTGTCAACCGCATCGAGCTGGGCTAGGCAGGGCAGGAAAGGGAGAAGGATAGTAAGATGGAAATTGCAAAGGATATGAAAAAGGACGTCCTCATCACCATCAAGGGCACCCAGAGAGTGGGAGGAGAGAGCGACGTCATCGAGATGATGACCACCGGCAGGTTTTACCGCAAGAACAAGCTGTACTACATCAGCTATGAGGAGACCGAAGCCACCGGCTATGAGGGGTGCAGGACCACGCTGAAGGTGGGTCCAAACGACAAGGTGACCATGACCCGCTTTGGACCGTCGCGCTCGCAGCTGATTGTCGAGCAGGGGGTGCGCCATCAGTGCCAGTACGACACCGGGTATGGCGCCATGACCATCGGGGTGATGGGCGACAGCTTTGAAAGCACCCTAAGCGACCGCGGCGGGCTGCTGCGGTTTGGCTACACACTGGACATCGAGGCAACAGTAGCCAGCGAGAACACCGTGAGCATCACCGTCAAGGAAATTTTAGCAAACTGATACAGAGGTGCCAAAACAGTATACAACCATTTTCAATAGACAAAAATCAGGAAAGGAAAGAACAAGAATGAATAAAAACTTTGTGCTGGATGCAAAAACAGAGGTAGAAGCTCTGATTCGGGACGCCTTTGCTGCGGCAGAAGCGCAGGGCAAATTGCAGGGCGGTCAGCCGCTGCCTGCCTTTACTGTGGAGATTCCGGCGGACAGCTCCCACGGCGATTTTGCGACCAATGCAGCGATGGTTTCTGCAAAGACCTTCCACAGCGCACCGGTCAAAATTGCAGGAGCGCTGGTGGAGTGCATGGACTTTTCCAAAGCGCGTTACATCGACCGCGCAGAGATTGCAGGTCCGGGCTTCATCAACTTTTTTGTCAGCCCGGTCTGGTTTGCAGACATCGTAGCGGGTGTGCTGGAAGCCGGAGATGACTACGGCAGAAGCGACTACGGCAAGGGCGAAAAGGTGATGGTGGAATTTGTTTCCGCAAACCCCACCGGTCCGATGCACATGGGCAACGCACGCGGCGGCGCGATCGGCGACTGCCTGGCAGCGGCAATGGATGCCTGCGGCTACGATGTGACCAGAGAGTTTTACATCAACGATGCCGGCAACCAGATTGAAAAGTTCGGTCTGTCGCTGGAAGCAAGATATTTGCAGATTTTTAAAGGCGAAGAGGCAGTTCCGTTCCCGGAGGACGGCTACCACGGCGAGGACATCAAGGAAAGGGCGCAGCAGTATGCTGACATCCACGGGGACAGCCTGCTCAACTGCTCGGAGCAGGAGCGCAGACAGGCACTGGTGGACTTTGCCCTGCCAAAAAATATCGAGAAGCTGCGCACCGACCTGGAAAAATACCGCATCACCTATGATGTATGGTTCCCGGAAAGCACCCTGCATCAGTCGGGCGCGGTCAAGGCAGTGGTGGACGAGCTGACCCAGCGCGGCATGACCTATGAAAAGGACGGCGCAATCTGGTACAAGGCGACCCAGTTTGGCGGAGAAAAGGACGAGGTACTGGTGCGTGCCAACGGCAACCCAACCTACTTTACCGCAGACATCGCCTACCACAGAAATAAATTTGTGGACCGTCACTTTGACAGGGTCATCAACGTATGGGGTGCTGACCACCACGGTCATGTAGCACGTCTGAAGGGCGCGATGGATGCCATCGGTCTGGACGGCAGCAAGCTGGACATCGTGCTGATGCAGCTGGTGCGCCTGATGAAGGACGGCGAGCCGTACCGCATGAGCAAACGTACCGGCAAGTCGATCACCCTGTCCGATTTGACCGACCTGGTTCCAATCGATGCAGCCAGATTCTTCTTTAATATGCGCGAGCCAAACTCCACCCTCGACTTTGATTTGGATTTGGCGGTGGAAGAATCCTCCCAGAACCCGGTATACTATGTGCAGTATGCTCATGCAAGAATCTGCTCCATCTTAAAGAATTTGCAGGCGCAGAACATCCAGCCGAAGGACTGTGACAGCCAGCAGCTGATGCTGCTGAACAGCTCGGAGGAAAAGGAGCTGATCCGCAAGCTGGCACAGTGCCCGCAGGAAATCATCAATGCTGCCAAGAACTATGACCCGGCACGCATGACCCACTACCTGATGGATGTAGCGACCCTGTTCCATAAGTTCTACAACGCTTGCCGTGTACAGGGCGAGGACGAGGCGCTGATGCAGGCAAGAATTTCGCTGTGTCTGGCAACCCGCGTGGTGCTGGCAAACCTGCTCAAGCTGCTGAAGATCAACGCTCCGCAGAGTATGTAAGAATAAAAAGCGATGCGGGCGATGGGCGACCATCCGGTCGGATAAAAAGGAGTATGAAATGGAAATCCCGTTATCACAGCCGCTGCTGATGGACGGCGCGGCAAGAACAAATCTGTGGCTGGAAGGAATGCCGATGTACAGCTGTCCGGCGCAATGGATGCTGGAACACCCCGAGCGGGTGCAGAAGCTGCAAAGGGAATTTTTGCAGGCAGGCAGCCGGATGCTGTGCACCCCGACAGCGCAGGCGGACAGTGTGACCCTGCAAAAGTGGGACGCACAGCAGCAGATGGAGCCGTACAACGAGCAGCTGGCAAGGCTGACGGTGGAAAGCTGCCGCCGGGCAGAGCAAAAAACGCTGGCAGCCGGGGTGATTGCACCGCTGGAGCTGCTGGCGGAGCCGTTTGGTGAAACGCCGTTCTTTGAACTGGTGAACATCTATGCGCATCAGGCGTTTGCCTTGCAGCGCGGCGGGGTGGACCTGCTGATTGCAGACACGATGACCACCCTCTCGCAGAGCCGGGCGGCAATTTTAGGATGCCGGCAGACCGGTCTGCCGGTGATGGTCACCCTGAATGTGGAAGAGGACGGCGAGACCTGCATGGGCAGCGATTTGGTTTCCGCCCTGATTGTCTGCCAGAAGCTGGGTGCGGCGGCATTTGGACTTTCCTGCTGCGACCGACCGGAAAAGCTGTACCATCACATCGAGGAGATTGCACCCTATGCCAAGGTACCCATCATCGTGCGCCCAAGGGCAGGGGAGGATTTTGACCACCTGCTTTCGCCCGAGCAGATGGCGCAGCAGATGAAGGGACTATTGCAGCGGGGAGCCACCCTGGTGGGAGGCTGCTGTTACACCACGCCGCAGCACATCCGCGCCATTGGGCAGATGATGTCGGATTTTGACTTTGCCGGTGTACACATCCGCAAGGAGGACAGCGACACCATCCTGATGGCGGGAGCGACCGAGCCGTACTTCCTGGATGAATACTTCGACCAGACCGAGCCGGTGTATTGTCGGGTGGATATGGTATTGTCGGGTGGATATGTCCGACGAGCTGCTGGAGCTGGAGCACAGCGGAGCGGATGTGGCAACCATCTGCATCGAAACGGTGGACGACGCATACAACTTTGCACTCAACGCTCATATGTTGCATATGCCGGTGTCCTTTTTGTCGGACAGCGAGGAAGCGCTGGAGATGGCACTGCTGATGTACAACGGCTGTGCGTTTGTGGATTCCCGCAGCGACCTGGATGAAAGGATACTGGAACGCCTTGCCAAAGGGTACGGCGCGACGGTGCGATAACAGAAAAATCAAGAATAGAAAAAGAGAGGCAGCGCCTGTTTTTACACAGGCGCTGCCTCTCTTTTTGTGTTGTTAGAGGTTAACTGAAAAATGGAAAGCAGAGCTTATTCCAAAAAGCTGTATTCTCCGCAGGCGATGGTGGTCGGATAGTCGTCGATGACCTCGACCTGTTCCCAGCGCAGCAGCTCGACCGAGCCGTCATCAGCAAGGACCAGAACAGCGGTGACAGTGCCGTCAATCTCCTGCTCAAACAGCTGCTTGAGGGCAGCGGGGGTGAACACCGCTTCAATTTGGCTGCTGCCGCCTTCCTGGGTCAGCGAGAGGGAGGAGAGGTTTTTCAGTGCAAATCCATCTGTCAGCAGAGGAGTTTGCAGCCAATGGAGGGTCTGAATATATTCGTCGTAGCTGTTGTAGATTTCGCGGTCGCCCTGACCGTAATTGATGCCCGCCTGCAACGTTTCGGCAAGCTTCATCTGCGCTTCGATGGCAGCCTTTTTGTTGAGGTTGCCATTTTCGTCGTAGGCGTTGGTCAGGTCAAACTCCAGCTCATAGGCGCCTTCGGTCCCATCGTAGTTTAAACGGTAGACCTCCAATTTGCCGCTCTTTCGGGAGAAATTTTGTTCGAGGACATTTTTAAACACCGCATACAGGCGGGTGTCCAGCTTTTGTGGGTTGTCCTTTAATTCGGAAGCAGGACGGGTCTGCAGTTCCTTGGAAAAGTTGGGGAGCAGCGCCGTTGGTGCTGTGGTCTGCTCGGTTGCCTGCGGCTGGCTTTGGGCAGAAGGGTCGGTGGGCTTTTCTGCTTCGGGTTTAGCAGCATTGGCAGATTCGTTTTCTTTTGACGGGCTGCTGTTTTGCGTTTGCGGTTGGTCTTGTTTTTCCTCCTCCTTCGATTCCTCCGGCTGTGGGTCGGAAGAAGGAAGGGTGTCCTCGGCAGGAGTTTGCAGCTGGGCTGCGGGTGGGTCTGGCTGTGGGTCGCGGCTGCATCCGGCAAACGCCAGAGCCAGCAGCAGAGCCAGCAGACAAAGAATGGTGGTGTATTTCATAGGTGTACCTCCGTAAGGATCGGGTTTGGGTCTTGCTTTGCTTTTATTGTAGCACAGGATAGCCAAAGCCGCCAGAGAAAAAGGGAAACTGTAAACAATCAATTTATTTTTGTAATCATGTGGGCAGCTTTTTCCTTCTATAAGAGAGGTGTCCGATGCGGGCGGATTTGATGCAAAATCTGTCGAACAAATTTATGAAAGCAGCGACAGAGAGTGACAAACTTTTTGGTGGAGAGAAGGTATGATAGAGCTGTACCCAACAAGCGGACAAGCCGGGACAAAGGAGGAGGAGTGAGGCAATGGCTGTGCAAATCCAAATCAGGGAGGAAACGGTGCAGGCGTGCCTGTCGGGGGAAATCGACCATCACAGCGCAGCGCAGATGCGGGAAAAGATTGATGAAAGCGTCATCCAATCCGGTGCAAAGACCCTGGTCCTTGACTTTTCTCTGGTCACCTTTATGGATTCTTCCGGTATCGGGCTGGTGATGGGGCGGTTTCGACTGATGCAGGAAAACGGGGGCGAGCTGGTCCTTCAAAACCTGCCTGCACCGCTGCGCAAGGTGATGAAGCTGGCAGGATTGGACAAGCTGGCAAAATTCCAGTAGTTTTTCACAGAGCAAACAGCGGTATGTGGAAAACAAGCCGTACCAATGGAGGTTTTGTGATGAAGGCAATGAATACGATGCGTTTGTGCTTCGATTCGCGATCCTGCAACGAGGCATTTGCGAGGACAGCGGTGGCAGCATTTCTGTGTGGGCTGGACCCGACGGTGGAGGAGCTGAGCGATGTAAAAACAGCGGTTTCGGAGGCAGTGACCAACTGCATCGTCCACGGCTACCGCAGCAGGATCGACAAGGTGTATCTGACGGCAACCATTGGAATCAAGCCAAAGGACACCGCTCCCTGGGTGGTCATCCGCATCCGGGACAAAGGCTGCGGGATCGAGGATGTACATAAGGCGATGGAGCCGCTGTTTACCACAGCGCCCGAGGAGGAGCGCGCCGGTCTGGGCTTTGCTGTGATGGAAAGTTTGATGGACCGGGTGAAGGTCGTTTCCCACCCGGGCAAGGGGACGACGGTGACGCTGGAAAAACGGATTGTATCCAAGGCAGGAGAAGGTGATGCCCATCGTTGAGCAGCTGCAAGCCGACAGGGAAAAACAGCTCGAGCGCCAGAAAACCATCGAGGAAAACATCGGGCTGGTACACGCCTGCGCCCATCGGTTTCAGGGAAAGGGCATCGAGTACGACGATTTGTTCCAGGCAGGGTGCATGGGTCTGGTGAAGGCGACCGATGCCTTTGACACCGGGCGAGGGGTGCGCTTTTCCACCTATGCGGTGCCGGTAATCTTAGGGGAGATGCGCCGGCTGTTCCGGGACGGCGGGACCGTCAAGGTCAGCCGCAGCTTAAAGGAGCTGGGGATGAAGCTCAACCGCTGCCGAGAACAGTTTGCCCGGGAGCACGGGAGGGAAGCGACCATCACAGAGCTGGCGCAGCAGCTGCAGGTGACCCAGGAGGCGGTGGTGGAGGCACTGGGAGCCAACAGTCCGCCGGTTTCGCTGACCAGCAGCGAGGACAGCTCGGAGGTGGATTTGCCGGTTTCTTCACCGGAGGAGCTGTTGTCGGACATCCTTTCGCTGCGGCAGATGCTCGAGCGCCTGGAGGAGCGGGACCAAAAGCTCATTCAGTTTCGATATTTTCAGAATATGACCCAGGTGCAGACAGCGCAGCGGCTGGAGATGACCCAGGTGCAGGTTTCCCGCAGAGAAAAGAAAATTCTGTTGTGGCTGCGCGGTCAGTTGGTATAAAATGCCTGCGCCAACAGCAAACCCATCAAAATTATTTTGACATCCGGTTCCATTGCAAAAGGAGATTCATCCGCCCTTTTAAAATGGCATGATTCTGATACTCTCAACCCAAAAGGAGGAAGGCAGCGCATTGCGCTTTGCCTCCCTCCTTTTGGGTTCTTTGTTTTATTTTGCATCCAGCCAGCTTTTGCCGCAGCCGACGTCGGCTTTGAGCAGCACCGAAAGCTGTACTGCGTTTTGCATCTCTTCCACCAGCAGGTGTTTGACCTGCTCAAGCTCGTGCAGAGGCGCTTCGACAATCAGCTCGTCGTGTACCTGCAAAATCAGCCGGGCAGAAAGCTGCTCAGCCTTCAGCCGCCGGTAGACCTTGATCATGGCAATCTTGATGATGTCGGCAGCGGTGCCCTGAATCGGGGTGTTCATAGCGACCCGCTTGCCGAAGTTGACGATATTTTTGTTGGTCGAGTGGATTTCCGGCAGTGCGCGGCGGCGTCCGAACATCGTTTCGATATAGCCGTGCTGCTGGGCAAATTCCACCGTTTCTTCCATATAGCGGCGCACACCGCTGAAGGTGTCCAGATAGTTTTTGATGTAGCGGTCGGCTTCTGCGACGCTGACACCGATGTCCTGTGAAAGGGAGAAGGCGCCGATGCCGTAGACAATACCAAAGTTGACCGCCTTTGCCTTGCGGCGCATCTCCGGGGTGACAAACAGCGGCGGCATATCGAACACCTGTGCGGCGGTGTTGGTGTGGATGTCCTCGTCGGAGTTGAAGGCGGCAATCATGTTCTCATCCTGCGAGATGTGCGCCAGTACCCGCAGCTCGATCTGGGAGTAGTCGGCGTCGACCAGCTCGCAGTCCGGCTGTGCCTTAAAGAAGGCGCGCAGGCGGCTGCCCAGCTCGGTGCGGACCGGGATGTTTTGCAGGTTTGGCTCGGTGGAGCTGAGCCTGCCGGTGCGGGTATCGGTCTGGTTGAAGTGGGTGTGGATGCGTCCGTCCTCGGCAACCACCTTGAGCAGACCGTCCACATAGGTGGATTTGAGCTTGGCAAGCTTGCGGTACTCCAGAATCTCGTCGATGATTTCGTGCTTGCCGCGCAGGCTTTCCAGCACCTCGGCGCTGGTGGAGTAG
>FR880251.1:45874-48445 GCA_000435195.1 Clostridium sp. CAG:169
GTGGGCAGACCCAGCTTTTCAAAGAGGATCTCACCGAGCTGCTTGGGTGAATTGAGGTTAAATTCTTCTCCGGCAAGCTGATGGATGCGCTGCTCGAGCTGTTTAATCTGTTCGTCGAGCATTTTGCCGTAGTCGGTCAGGGCATCGGTGTCCACTGCAAAGCCGCACAGTTCCATCGCTGCCAGCACCTCGGACAGCGGCAGCTCGATCTCTTCGAGGAGCTTGAGCTGATTGTTTTGCTCGATTTGCTTGCGCAGCACCCGATGCAGCGGTTCGATGCAGGCACAGCGGTGCAGCAAAGCGATTTCTGTCTCGTCCATCCCTTCGGGTAGACCGGTGATGTCGCAGTACAGGTGGTATTCCTCGCACAGCCGCTCGAGGGTGTAGTCGGAGCTGTTGGCAGAGAGCAGATAAGCCGAGAGCATCACGTCGTCTTGCAGGCGGGCGATGCTGCTGCCCTGCGGCAGTGTCCAGTGGTAGAGCGATTTGCAGTCGTGGGTCATCTTCGGGTTTGGGCGGTTGAGCAGCTCGAGCAGCTGCACCTTTGCAGCTGCTTCCTCGGATGGCATACGGTACAGGGCAATTCGGTCCCCAAAAGCCAGAGCCAGAGCACTCATCCGATGGCAGCTGTCAAAGCAGGGCAGCAGGCTGATGGGAGTTTCCTCTGGCAGGGTGTCCAGCAAAGTGGAGAGCGGGTCGGCATAAAAGCGCAGGGCAGGCAGGTCGGTCGAAGAGGTGTCTAAAGCTTGGGTCGGGTGGTATTCTCCGTGCAGACCCAGCTTTTTAATCATGCTGTTCATCTCCAGCTGGGAGAGCAGCTGGAACAGAGCCTGCTCGTCGCGCGGCT
This sequence comes from Clostridium sp. CAG:169, assembly GCA_000435195.1. Lineage (GTDB taxonomy): Bacteria > Bacillota > Clostridia > Oscillospirales > Ruminococcaceae > Negativibacillus. The sequence goes on from FR880251.1 coordinate 46,722, forward strand.
TGGGCAGACAGTCAGCCAGCGAAAGACCCAGCGGAACGCTGCGGTCGATGGTGGCAAGGGTGCGGCTTAAATATGCCGATTCCTTGCCCTGCTCGAGCTTGGCACGAATGGATTTGCTGACCTCCAGCGCATCCAAATCGGCGTAGATGTGGTCGATGTCTCCGTACTGACCCACCAGCTTGAGGGCTGTTTTTTCCCCGATGCCTGCAACGCCGGGAATGTTGTCCGAGCTGTCGCCCATCAAAGCCTTGATGTCCACCAGCCGCTGCGGGGTAGTGCCGTATTTTTGGAAAAAATAATCCTCGTCGCACAGCAGCGTTTCGTTTTTACCCATGCGGGAGCTTGCCAGTAAAACGACGGTGTTTTTGCCGATGAGCTGTAGGCTGTCGCGGTCGCCGGTGGCAATAAAGCATTGGTCGCCGCTTTGTTCGCACAGGGCAGACAGGGTGCCGAGGATGTCGTCCGCTTCATAGCCCTCGCGGGTGATGATGGGGTAGCCCATGCTTTCGAGCAACTGTTTGACCAGCGGCAGCTGCTGGGCAAGCTCCTCGGGCATTCCCTTGCGCTGCGCTTTGTAGCCGTCGAACATCTTGTGGCGGAAGGTGGGCGCTTTTAGGTCAAAGGCGCAGACTACTGCATCCGGCTGCACGTCGGCAAGCAGCTTGAGCAGGATGTTCAGAAAGCCGACGACGGCATTGGTGTAGGTGCCATCCTTGGTGGTGAGTATCTTGACGCCGTAGAAGGCGCGGTTGATGATGCTGTTGGAGTCCAGACACAACAGTTTCATGGGGCAATCTCCTTTGTTGTTTTATTCGTGGGTGGTTGAGCCGAATCTGCCCTTCATAGCAAACCACAGCTGTACAAGCTGCGGATAGTAGGGGACGAATCGCTCCTCCTTGAGCAGCTGCAAAATCTGCGGCAGGGTCGCCCAGTTTGCATCCAGTACCTCCTGCGTTTGCAGGCGAAGGTCGGACAGGGCGATGTCGGGCGTTTGGATGAGGTAGACGTCGTCAAAGCCGTCGGGAAAATTGACGGTGAAGGCAGGGCGTTCGTTTGTAAAATCGTGGCGAATCCCCATCTCTTCAAACAGCTCCCGGGCAGCTGCCTGTGCGCTGGTTTCTCCGGCAAGGGCGCTGCCGGCTGCGGTGACGTCCCACAGCCCGGGGTAGCCGGCTTTGTCCAGCTGTCTGCGCTGGATGAGCAGCTGACCCTGCGGGTTAAACAGGCAGATGTGTACGACCAGATGGTAGTCCCGGTCGGCAAGGGCTTTTCCATCGACCCGTCGGCAGAGTTTACCGGTTTTCTGGCGGTCGATGTCGTAGATGTCCCAAAGTTCCATGGTACTTCCTCCTTTACTGCGCCGAGCAGATTTCCTTGCATTATTATAGCACACTTTGTGTGGGATGGCTTGTCGAGGACAAAATTTTCTGCTAGAATAATGGGTAGTTTTTCGGCAAAAGCCGATGGATGAAAACAATAGAGGATTTGATTTGAGATAAAACAGAAAGGACGAGCCTGAAATTGAAGATAGGAAACATCACCATCCCAAAGACAGCAGGTCTGGCTCCGATGGCAGGCGTGGGAGACCGCGCCTTCCGCGAAATTTGCAAGGAGTTTGACTGTGCCTATGTGGTCAGCGAGATGGCAAGCTCCAAAGGGCTGAGCTTTCAGGGAAATAAGACCGAGGAGCTGCTGCTGCTTTCCGAGAAGGAACGACCGGCAGC
>FR880252.1 GCA_000435195.1 Clostridium sp. CAG:169
GGACAGGCTCAAAGCAGGAGACAGTTTAATGAAGCGATACGCAGTTTCTGAGAAAAACACAATTTCAGAGCAGATGGCAGAGGACCCGCTGACAAAAGCGCTGAAAGAAGAGGCGGAAAGGATGGAAGAAAATGCCAATCAGTAAAAAGCAAAGACAGATTCTTGCCTTTCCGTTTACTTCCTACGATGCGCTGATTGCAGACGGCGCGGTGCGTTCCGGCAAGACGTCGTTTATGTCGATTGCTTTTGTGGACGATGCCATGCGCAGATACGACCGCCAGCGGTTTGCCATCTGTGGAAAAACGGTGGAATCGGCAATCAAAAACATCATCGAGCCGTACTTGGGAATCAAGCTGGTGCGGGAAAAGTATCGCATCAGCTGGCGCAGGGCGGACAAAACAATGATTGTGACCCAAGGCAAAAAGCAAAACATCTTCGAGGTGTTTGGCGGCAAGGACGAAAGCTCCTTCGCTCTGATTCAGGGACGCACCCTTGCCGGTGTGCTGTTTGATGAGGTTGCCTTGCAAACCCGCTCTTTTGTAGAGCAGGCATTGGCAAGATGCAGCGTAGACGGGAGCCGGTTTTGGTTTAACTGCAACCCGGACAGTCCGAACCACTGGTTTTACAAAGAGTGGATTCAACAGGCAGAGCGCCACAATGCACTGCACCTGCACTTCGAGCTGGACGACAATCCGGCGCTGTCGGAGGAAATCAAGGA
>FR880253.1:0-2437 GCA_000435195.1 Clostridium sp. CAG:169
CTTGAGCTGTGCCTGGTTCATGTGCAGGTCGTGGCTCAGACAAAGTTTTTTCAGCTCGTTGTCTGGCAGGAAGCGCTCGGTGGTCGCACCGAAGGAAACCAGAATCTTGTCAGCTTGCTCGATGTAGTCAATGACCGTCTGCGGCTTTAAAAAGTCGGTCAGCCAGCCGCCGTATTCGGTGGAGATGACATACTTGCCGTCCGAAAATGCGCCGGCGCCGGCAAGCCCCTCCATAATGGCGCAGGAAGGGCATTTGATACACTTGTCTACCTTTTTGGTAACAATCGGGCAGCTGCGTTTTTCAATCGTGTGTCCTTTCTCGATGATGCAGACCGAAGCAGATGGGTCCCTTTCGGTGATGCGGTAGGCAGCCATCAGTCCCCCGATGCCGCCGCCGATGATGGCAATGTCGTAATAGTTTTTCATGTTTGGTAACCTCCTGAAGAGAACGCTAAATCCGATCGCGATTTAACGTCCGGTGATAAAATCAGGTAATAACTTTTCTTCTGTTTTGTCTTTTTCCATTGCTCATGCCATTTTATTTTACCACATTTGCTCTCAAAATTCCAGCTTCCACAATCATTGAATCAGGTAAAAAATATGCTATACTGAAAATAAAGGAACAGAAATTTGCGTGGAGGATGCACCATGATAACAGAAGATAAAATCCATTTGGCATTTTTATGTGTAGTTGTTTTGGCAGTTTGCTTGATGGCAGGATTTTTCTGCAAGCCTTTGTTTCTTCTGGCAGGCATTGCTCTGGCAGGGTATCTGTGGATTGATAAACGATATTTGAGATGTCCCAAATGTGGTGGATTTGAAAATCTGGACAGACTGTTTTATGCAAGGAATCATCTGTATCACTGCCGGCATTGTGGAGAACTCATCAAAATCAAAACAAAGTGACGGGGGAGCTTACAGCGCAAACCGGTTTGAAAAGCGCAGTGGAGATAGATGGCGTATTTTACTTTTACCAAAATCACCCAAAAGGACCGTCGGGAGGCAAATGCCCCTCATTTGAGGATTGAAAAAAGGAGAAGAAAATGGTAAGATAAATAAAAGTAATGTTGAATAAAGGGGAGATTGGATGAAAAAAATTTTGCGCTTCCTTACCCAAAGGGTGGTGCTGACGGCACTGCTGATTCTGATTCAGGCGCTTTTGCTGTTCGGTATCATCTGGAAGCTGAACAACTACTTCATTTACTTTTATGCCTTCAGTGTGCTGCTCAGCCTGCTGCTGACTTTGCGCATCATTAACAACAAGAGTAATCCTGCCTTCAAGATTGCATGGCTTATTCCCATCCTGCTGTTCCCGGTGCTGGGCGGACTGGTCTACCTGGTGTTCGGCTCGGACAGAACCGGCAAGTACATCCGAAACAAGATGGGCAGAATCGAAAAAGAGATGCAGGACGGTATCAGCAAGGCAAACGAACGTTCGGGGATTGAAAAAATGCCGCCGGATGTGGTCAATCAGTCGCACTATATCTCCAACAGCGCACACTGTCCGCCTTACAAGAACACAACGGTGGAGTATCTGCCGATGGGTGAGGTCAAGTTTGAACGGATGGTGCAGGAGCTAAAGAAAGCCAAGCGTTATATCTTCATGGAATACTTCATCATTCAGGAAGGCACCATGTGGAACACCATTCTGGATGTGCTGGAGGAAAAGGCGAAGGAGGGCGTGGATGTCCGTGTCATCTATGACGATATGGGCTGCATCCTGACCCTGCCGACCGGATATGAAAAGACCCTGCGGGAAAAGGGGATCCAGTGCCAGATTTTTAACCCCTTCATCCCAATCTTGTCCAGCCATTTTAACACCCGTGACCACCGCAAGATCTGTGTCATCGACGGTAACGTCGGCTTTACCGGCGGCATCAACCTTGCCGATGAATATATCAACGGCTATGAAAAGCATGGACACTGGAAGGATACCGCCATCCTGCTGAAAGGAGAAGCGGTGTTCAGCCTGACCACCATGTTCCTGTCGATGTGGGACTACCTGATTAAAAAAGAGGGCGAGGACTACGCCGCTTACTACCCGGACAGCTGGGACGAGAATGCACAGGGCATCGTCCAGCCGTTTGCAGACAACCCGCTGGATGACGAAGCGGTGGGAGAAACGGTCTACCTCAACCTCATCAACAAGGCAAAACGTTATGTATACATCACGACCCCATACCTCATTTTGAGCAACGAGATGGTGACTGCGATGAACACCGCAGCAAAAAGCGGCGTCGATGTCCGCATCATCACCCCGCATGTGCCGGATAAATGGTATGTGCACGCAGTATCCCGCAGCTACTACGAGATGCTGGTGGAAGCCGGTGTAAAAATTTATGAGTACACCCCTGGTTTTGTTCATGCAAAAACCTTTGTGGTGGATGACGAGTACGCGGTGGTCGGCACCATCAATCTGGACTACCGCAGCCTCTAC
>FR880253.1:2481-4707 GCA_000435195.1 Clostridium sp. CAG:169
TGCGCTGCCTGGATGTACAAGGCATCCTGCGTGACCGATGTGCGGGACGATTTTTTAAAGACCCAGCAGATGAGCCAGGAGATTACCCTGGAAGAGTGCAGAAACATCTCCATCCCGCGCAGACTGGGACGTTCGGTCCTGCGTGTGCTGGCACCATTGATGTAACAAAGCAAAAGCAGGTAAGGAAACAAGAGTTTCCTTACCTGCTTTTTATGTTGCCCTTCGTCAGCTAAAACAGCTTGGTCAGATAGTCAGACAGAGCGGAGCTGTCGGTAAAATCAAAAAAGTCGTCGGCTTTAAAGTAAATGGTGCGACTGGGTGTGCTGCTTCCCAGCATCCCGATGCGCAGCAGCTCATAATCCTCTCGGGTCAGCTCGTTGGCGCCTGCCTGCATCCCATCCAGATAAGTTTCTGTGCCGTTAGTGTTGGTGGAGTACAATCCGTCCTGCACCACTGCGCCGTCCTCCAGGCGAATAAAGCTTTCTTCCGTTTCAGTTCCCATCTCTCCTGCGTGGGTGATGACCGCTTTGTGATAGAGGACGGTGCCTTGACCGTTTTGATAGATAGAAAATTCCAGCTCAGGGGAGGGATTGGACACTGAAAAGCTGCCCAGCTCTTCGATGGAATCACCCAAGCGGTAAATGATGCCCTGATAGCGCAGATAGTCGTCGTATAAGAAAATCAGCTCATCAGCGCCGTCGCCGTCCAAATCCGCTAAAAAGGCGCGTCCCATCTGCTCGCTCATCACTACATCGTCGGCAAGCTCATTCCATTTTGTAGCCCAGACCTCTGCAAAATCGTCGATCAGCTGTGAAGTAGAAGCCGCTTCTTCACTGTTTGGAGCCGCAGATTCCGTTTCGGTTAAAGCAGATTGCTGCTCCTGTTGCGGCTTGGAAGAGCAGCCTGCCAGAGCAACCAGCAGCGCAGCGCACAGCAACAGGGAAAGAGATTTATTCAAATATGTTCGCATTATCATCCCTCCAGATGGAAATTTCTTTGGTACGATTTTATTATACCATATCCGTTCGGTGAAAAAAACAGAAGAAGGATGAACAAACTATTGTTTTTTCTCCCGCTCCAAAATCATGCAGCTCAAAGCAGGCAGCAAAATAAAGCCGCCGTTGCAGGCAGGGAAGGATTCGTCGGCAAGGTTGTGGGAAAGCAGCAGACGACAGTCTGCAATCTTATCGGAAGGGTAGCGGTACTCCCGATTGGAGAGATTGAGCAGCAGAATCAATTCCGTGCCCGCGCTGTCCCGCCGCGCCAGCGAAAAGATTTCAGGTTGAGTCTGTCCCATATCCAGCCAGGAAAAATAAGCGCTGTTGTAGTCCTGCTCCCACAGGGCAGGATGTGTTTGATAGAGAAAATCCAGCTGCTGCACAAAGCGGAAAAACTGCCGGTGGGCAGGGTAGTCCAGCAGGTTCCAGCCAAGCTGTTTTTCCTCGTCCCATTCCTTAAATTCCGCCAGCTCATTGCCCATGAAGGAGAGCTTTTTGCCGGGATGAAAATAAAAGTATGCATACAAACAGTACAGCTGGTCAAACTTTTCTTCGTAGCTTCCCCAAAGCTTATCGATGATGGTCTTTTTGCCGTGTACCACCTCGTCGTGGGAAAAGGGGAGGAGGAACAGGTCGTTATAAAAATAGCTCATCGAGAAGAGCAGCTGGTTTTTGTGCGCCGCGCGCTGCTCAAACGGAGTGGCAAAGTAATCAAGGGTGTCGTGCATCCAACCCAGGTCCCACTTGTAGTCAAAGCCAAGCCCGCCATAAACCACCGGAGCGGTGACTTTGATGAAGTCGCTGGAATCCTCGGCAATCAGCATCACCTGTGGGTGGTTTTGGGACATGGCATAGTTGGTAGTGCGCAAAAACCAAAGCCCGGGCTCATTGAGTCCATCCTCCTTCCTGCCGTTGTGGTAGATGAGGTTGGAGACCGCATCATAGCGAATCCCGTCAAAGTGGTAGACCGAACACCAGAAATCCAGCGAGGAGCGCAGAAAGCTGAGGACGTGCGGCTTGGTGAAATCGAACAGCGCACTTCCCCATTGGCTGAATCGGGCGTTTGGGTCGTCCGGCTCATACAGGCAGGAGCCGTCGAACTGCAAAAGAGCGTGGCTGTCCAGCACAAAGTGGGTGGGCACAAAATCCAAAATCACTCCGATGCCCGCCTGGTGGCAGCGGTCGATGAACTGCATCAGCTGGACAGGGGAGCCGTAGCGGCTGGGGG
>FR880253.1:4817-11347 GCA_000435195.1 Clostridium sp. CAG:169
TGCTGCACATACTCGATCAGCGGCTGTGCCAACTCATCGTAGGAGTAAAAGCGTTCGCTGTCCGCTTTGTCCTTGACCCGCCAGGAACCGGCGTGCAGCTCGTAGATGTTCATGGGACGGTTATAGTTTTTCTCCCGCTGCGCCATATAAGCCTCGTCCTGCCAGCGGTATCCCTCCAGAAAGCGGATGACCGAGGCAGTGCCCGGGCGCAGCTCGCTGCCAAAGGCAAAGGGGTCGGCGCGGTCCATGAGCTGCCCGTCCGCTGTGGTGATTTGGTATTTATACATCTGACCCTCCTGCGGTTCGGAAGAGGTGAGGGTCCAAACCCCGCAGTCGAGCCGCTGCATCTGCCAGGGCTGCCAGCGGTTAAATGTACCAATGAGGGCGACATTTTGCGCATAGGGAGCATAGACAGAGAAACGGACTTTGCGTATCCCGTCTTCCCATACGGGGTGTGCGCCAAACTGCCGGTAGCCGTGTGAGCTGTCACCGCGCAGATAGTTGAGAAGAGAATCCATGTTCATGCTGACACCTTTCTCCATCGGGGAAATAAGTTCCCGCTGCGATGGACGCGTTTTCTTTATTATATCGGATTTGCCGACAAAAGCAAAGAAAGAATTGCGAAATAAAAAATTATCGACAATCTTTTGTCAACATATTGCAAAAATTATAGAGATGTTGCATAATAGAAACAGGAAAATCCGAAGGGTTTTCCAACAAGTGTATTTTAGAAAGTGAGGCAGGAAATATGAGGATCGGAAGCGTTAGGGAAATTAAGAAATTTGAGTACCGTGTTGGTCTGACTCCAGATAACGTAAAAAGCTATGTCAACGCAGGACACCAGGTTTATATCGAGCGCAATGCCGGTGTTGGCTCGGGATTTATGACAGAAGACTATGTCAAAGCAGGAGCCACCATTTTGGAGACCGCACGAGAGGTCTGGGAAACTGCCGAAATGATTGTCAAGGTAAAAGAACCGCTTCCTGATGAATACCAGTATTTCCGCAAGGGTCAGATCATCTATACCTATCTGCATCTGGCAGCAGACCGCGCCTTGACCGATGCCATGCTGTCTTCGGGTGTTTCCGGTGTTGCTTATGAAACACTGGCGGACAAAAACGGCTATCTGCCGCTGCTGGCGCCGATGAGCCAGATTGCGGGTAGACTGAGCGTGCAGGAAGGCGCCAAATATCTGGAAAAACTTTACGGCGGCTCGGGCGTGCTGCTTTCCGGTGTGCCGGGTACTCCAAGAGCCAATGTCGTCATCTTAGGCGGCGGCAGTGTCGGTACCAACGCCTGCAAAATCGCAGTCGGCATGGGAGCCAACGTCACCATCATGGACATCAACATCCATCGGCTGGAATATCTGGACGACATCTTTGGCGCACGAGTGCAGACCCTCTACTCCAACGATGTCAACGTAGAAAATGCTTTGAAGACAGCGGACTTGGTGGTGGGTGCTGTGCTGATTCCGGGCAAAAAGGCGCCGAAGATTATCCGCCGCTCCTACCTGCGTGAGATGCGCCCGGGTTCGGTCATTGTGGACGTTGCCGTTGACCAGGGCGGATGCTGTGAAACGACCCAGATGACCTATCACGACGACCCAATCTACAAGGTGGACGGTGTCGTTCACTACTGTGTAGGCAATATGCCGGGCGCAGTTCCAAGGACCTCGACCATCGCACTGACCAATGCGACACTGGGCTTTGGTCTGCTGCTGGCAGAGCATGGTTTGGAGGAAGCTTGCCACAGGGACGAACGGCTCTACTCGGCAGTCAACACCTATGACGGCAAGATTACCTACGAAAACGTTGCGCTGAGCTTCAAGATGCCTTATACCAACATTCGGGAATGCTTCTAATTTTCTTCCTTTGCATAACAACGACCGCCGGCAGATTTGTCTGTCGGCGGTTTTTATATTTTATGCACCCTTCATCCACTGTCGAATTCGTTCGCCGTCCTGCCAACCGAGCTGATAGAGCGACTGGATGGCATCCTTGTTCTTGGCTAGGGTATCCACACCCATCGTGTCACAGGGTTCGACAATCAGCAGTCGACCCTCCTGCTGATACTGTTTGGCGCGGGCAACACAGGCGTTGTAGCGCTCGGCGCGGGTGCGCAGCTGATGGGCAGAGGCGGGAAATTCCCGTTCGATCATGCGGGCAATCAGCTGGTCTTTGCGGGAGGAACGGGGAATATCGCTGGGTTTGGTGAGCAGCAGGACGACACGGTCACAACCAAGGTCAAACGCCTTTTGGATGGGGACCGGGTCTGCCAGCGCACCGTCGTAGTACAGCACACCGTCGAGCAAAAACGGACGATTGACCCCCGGCAGACAGGAGGATGCCATGAAGATGCGGTAGTCATCCTGCCGGATGTCCTCCTTGGTGAAATATCTTGGCTTGCCGGACACCGCTTCCTCTGCCACCACCCAAAACTGTGCCGGATGGTGCAGGAGGCTGGAATAGTTGAGCGCATTTTCTCCGTCCTGATTGCTCAAGGTAGCGTAGATGTATTCCAAATCGACGTAGGAATGGGTGTGGAAAAAATTGTGCAAGCTCATGTATTCCTTCCGAAATGCGTAATCGTGGTAGAAGAACAGGTTGCGCCCCATCTGACCGGACAGATAGGATGCAAGATTGGCGCTTCCGGCAGAAACACCGATGCAAAGGTCAAATTGGATGTTTTCTTTCAGGCATCGGTCCAGCACACCCGAGGCATAGACGCCGCGCATTCCGCCGCCAACATCCACAACAGCTGTTTTCATCTTTTTTTCCTCCCGTTTTCCAATAATATTTTCAGTATACTTCTTTTCCTCACAAAAATATACAGACAAATCGGTCAAAATGCCCAGCTTGTGCGGCAAAAGAAGGGAAAACGGATGTAATTCTCTAGCCGGAAAGAAGAAATCTGCCGCACTTTTTGCAGCATAGAAAACAGGGAAAGGCAAATGCTGTTTGAGTATATAGGAAAAATATGTTATACTTATCTTTACCTCAAACGGACAGTTTGTGGTATTTGTGGGACAGCAAAGTAAAGGAATTTAAGATGTGGTCTTTATTTGTTCACAAAATCAGTCTATAATGAGAACCATGGTGAGGAAAGATACGACCTGAGAAGAAAGGATGTTTTTATAATAGATGAATCCGAATATGCTTTGTTCAAAATGTAAAAAAAGAATGGCGGTCGTTTTTGTTACCCGCATGGAGGGTGATAAACCGATCAACGAAGGACTTTGTATCAAGTGTGCCAAAGAGATGAACATTAAGCCGGTCACCGACCTGCTGGATAAAATGGGCATCACCGATGAGCAGCTGGATGCAATGGATGACCAGATGGCAGGGTTGATCGACAGCTTTGGCGACAGCTTTGACATGGGCGGTGCGCAGTCGATGCCGTTCATGCAGATGTTCAATATGCCGGCTCAACAGGAGGAGCCGGAGGATGAGTCGGAGCTGGATGGCGACTATGCCGGCGGCGAGCTGGAAAGCTATGAGCAGGAAGAAGCAGACGGCGTACAGCAGGAGGACAGACGCTCCTCAAAGGAAAAGCGTCAGCAGGAAAAGGAACGCAAAAAGTACAAGTTCCTGTCCGCTCACTGTGAAAACCTGACCCAAAAGGCAAAGGACGGCAAGATCGACCACATCGTCGGCAGGGATAAAGAGATCGAGAGAGTCATCCAAATCCTCAATAGACGAACCAAAAACAACCCTTGCCTGATCGGTGAACCCGGCGTCGGCAAGACTGCGATTGCAGAAGGCATTGCGCAGAAACTGGCAGAGGGAAATGTTCCGGCTATGTTGCAGGGCAAGGAGTTGTACCTGCTGGATATGACCTCGCTGGTAGCGGGGACCCAGTTCCGCGGGCAGTTTGAAAGCCGCGTCAAGGGACTGCTTGACGACGTGCGCAAGGTGGGCAACGCCATCCTGTTCATTGACGAGGTACACAGTCTGGTGGGCGCCGGCGATTCGGAAGGCTCGATGAATGCGGCAAACATCCTCAAACCGGCGCTTTCCCGCGGAGAGATTCAGGTCATTGGTGCAACCACCTTCGACGAATACCGCAAGCACATTGAGAAGGATGCTGCGCTCGAACGCCGCTTCCAGCCGGTCAAGGTGGACCAGCCGACCATCGAGCAGACGGTTGAGGTGCTCAAGGGCATCAAAAAATATTACGAGCAGTTCCATCGGGTCACAGTGACCGATGAGATTGCCCGCCGCGCGGTGCTGTATTCGGAGCGGTACATCAACGACCGCTTTTTGCCGGATAAAGCCATCGACCTGCTGGACGAGGCGTGCTCCTGCGCCAACCTGCGCAACAAGGTACTGGCACAGTATGATGAATACAACCGTCAGATCGGCGTTTATCAGAAGGTGATCGAGCGGGAGGAGCAGAAGGAACAGGACATCGACTATGAAAAGCTGGCAGAAAATAAGGCAAAGGTTCTACAGCTTCAGGGACAGGCGGACAGCCTGCGGGAAGAAGCGCTGGGCGAAAAGGTGACCGACGAGGATTTGGCAAAGGTCATCGAGCTGTGGACCGGCATCCCCGCCAGCAAGATTCAGGAATCGGAGATGCAGCGGGTGGCAAATCTGGAGCAGGCGCTGCAAAAACGCATCATCGGGCAGGACGAAGCCATCCGCCTGGTCAGCGCAGCTGTCAGACGTTCCCGCGTACAAATCAGCAAAAAGCGCCGTCCGGCTTCCTTCATCTTTGTAGGACCGACCGGTGTCGGCAAGACCGAGCTGGTCAAAGCGCTGTCGGAGGAGCTGTTTGACCAGCAGAATCCGCTGATTCGTCTGGATATGTCCGAATTTATGGAAAAGCACAGCGTGGCACGCATCATCGGTGCGCCTCCCGGCTATGTGGGATATGACGAGGCAGGACAGCTGACCGAAAAGGTCAGAAGACGCCCTTATTCGGTCGTTCTGTTCGACGAGATTGAAAAGGCGCACCCGGATGTTATGAACATCCTGCTGCAGATTCTGGATGAAGGCAAGATCACCGATGCACAGGGAAGAATCGTTTCCTTTGAAAGCACCGTTATCATCATGACCTCCAACTGCGGCAGCGAGCAGCGTTCCTCCTCGCTGGGCTTCAACAAGAGCGTTTCCGATATTGCCCGCGACCGGGTAATGCAGTCGCTTTCGGAATTTTTGCGCCCGGAATTTTTGGGCAGGGTGGACGAGATTGTCGTCTTTAACCAGTTGACCGAGCAGGACTTTGTCAGCATCGCAGCCCTGATGCTGGGAGAGCTCAAGGAGCCTTTGGCAGAAAAAGGCATCACCCTGCTGTGGGAGCAGCAGGCACTGGAGCTGCTGGCAAAGAAGGCACACGGCAAGCAGGGCGGCGCCAGAGATTTGCGCCGACTGATTCGCAAAGAGGTGGAGGACAAGATTTGTTCTCTGCGGGTGGAACGCTACCAGTGTCAGCCGGCAGGCATCAGCGTCAGTGTGAAAGAGGACAACATTGTTTTGAACGTGCTGGATTAATACACGCAGCGGGGACAGATAATCTTCTGCCCTCGCTTTTCTTTTTCTGCTCTAAAAGATGGTAGAAATGTTCACATTTTTTTGTTACACTGAAAAGAATCGAATGGCAGATACTCCGCTTATCAGGCAAAAAAAGAGAGAACCGCTGCCAAACGTAAAATCGTTGGAAGAACTTGACAGGTGTAGACATTGTGTGCTATTCTGATTTCATACGATGCAAACTTTTGGTTGTGTTCGTTCAGATTAAAAAGGGAGGTCAGAGGATGGCAGCGATCATCAAGATCGAAAATCTGTACAAGGTCTACTCTGTGGGAAAAGAAAAGGTGGTCGCCTTAGGCGGTATCAATCTGCAAATTGAAAAAGGACAGATCTGCTGTATCCTGGGAACCTCCGGTTCGGGCAAATCGACCCTGCTCAATCAGCTGGCAGGTCTGGAAAAACCCAGCAAAGGGCGGGTGCTGATCGGCGGGGTGAACATCTCTACCTTGAACGAAGGGCAGCTGGCAAAGTTTCGGCAAAAAAATATCGGCTTTATTTTCCAGTCCTACAACCTGCTGCAATCCTACAGTGCGCTGGAAAACGTCGCGATGCCGCTGATGTTTCGGGGGATTCCCAAGGCTTTGCGCAATCGTCGGGCAAAGATGATTCTCAAGCAGGTGGGACTGGACAAACGGATGTCCCACAAGCCGGCGCAGATGTCGGGCGGTCAGCAGCAGCGTGTGGGTATTGCCCGCGCCTTTGTTTCCAAGCCGAAAATTGTTTTTGCCGATGAGCCGACCGGCAACCTGGACACCCGCACCACCAAAGAGGTCATGGAGCTGATGGTTCGGCTGTGCCGCAAGAACAATCAGACGCTGGTGCTGGTTACTCACGACCGCGAGCTGGCGCTGTATGCCGACCGCATCATCACACTGATCGACGGCAAGGTGGTGGACGACCGCCCGAATCAGTCGATTGCGCAGGCGGCAGCAGAAGAGGTTCAGCCGCAGGAGCAGGAGGAGGGAGCGCACGATTTTGTCATCCCAATCCTCGGCAAAG
>FR880254.1:0-4118 GCA_000435195.1 Clostridium sp. CAG:169
CTGTCCAATATGTTTGACAAACCTACATCGAGGAAATTTAATTGGAAGATGATTGAGAATTTGACCCGGATGTGTTACACTGAAAAACAGATTGGATTTACTTTGGGAAACTGAAAGCAAGGGGGAAACGTTTTGACTCAGGGAAAAAGCGTTTTGGAGCTGACCACCCGCATCGGTGAGGTGCTGCTGAAAAACGGAGGAGAAATCTTTCGTGTACAACAGACCATGCAGATTGTTGCCAAGGCATACGGTGTCAGCGGATTTCACGTCTATGTGCTGGCAAACGGCTTGTTTGTGTCGATTGAGGAGGACGGCAAACAGCTGTGCAGCCAGGTGGGCGCTGGGACAGAACCGGCAGAGCCGGTGGTTGCCAGCCAGATTCGCCATGTACCGCTGTCATCGGTCCATCTGGGCAGGGTAGCAGCGGTCAACAACCTTTCCCGAGAGATTGCCGCACATAAGTATACAGTTGAGCAGGCAAAGGAAAAAATTGAGCAGATCGACCAGATTCCGTTTACCAGCAATGCTTTGCAGGTGCTGGTGTCCGGTGTGGGCGCAGGAGCCTTCTGCTATCTGTTCGGCGGCAGCCCGCTGGATTGCCTGGCTTCCTTTATCTCCGGGCTGGTGCTGTGGGTCTTTGTTTTGTTTTTAACTGCCAAGGGAGCCAACAAAATCATGGTCAACATCCTCAGCAGCGCACTGGTGACGGCAATGGGTGTGCTGTTCTTTCATGTTCTGTTCGGGGACAATATGGATATGATTGTCATCGGTTCGATTGTTCCCTTGCTGCCGGGTGTTCCGCTGACCAATTCGATACGCGACTTCCTCAACGGCGATTACCTGTCGGGCACCATCCGCATGATTGACGCAGTGCTGGTAGCCTGCTGTATTGCGCTGGGAGTCGGTATTGTGCTCAGCGCCTTTCAGATGCTCACCGGCATCACATTGCTGTAAAGGGGGAAGGACGGATGTTATCCTTGTTGGCGCAGACAGCGGTGTCCTTTGTTGCCACCGTGTCCTTTGCAATCTTGTTTCAGGTCCCACGGGAGCAGTATGTCTATTCGGGACTGTGCGGCGCAGCCGGCTGGCTGTGCTATCTGCTGGTAATGCAGAACTACCCTTCGCCGGCAGTGGCTTCCTTTGCGGCGGTGGTGGTTTTGACGGTGATGTCCCGCATCTTTGCAGTGCGGCGCAAGACGCCGGTGACCGTCTTTTTGATTTGCGGCATCTTCCCGCTGGTTCCGGGTGCAGGCATCTATTACACTGCCTATAACTTTATCATCGGCAACAACCAGATGGCAGTGGCAAAAGGGGTGGAAACCATCAAAATTGCCGTTGCCATTGCGTTGGCGGTGGTGTTCACCTTCTCGCTGCCGACACCGGTTTTCCGCTTTGCAAAAAGCCGCAAGGGAAGATGATTTTTCTGAACCGGATTTGCTTTTGTTTACAATCAACATCTGCTGACAAGGCAGCGACCCGTATAAAAAGGGGCGCTGCCTTGTCATTTTATGCTAAAAGTAAGCGGATTCCTTTGTAAAATTTTCCGACAGCTTTTGGTAAAGAACAGGAAAAATGGGTAGTTTGTATAAGAATTTTTGAAAACATCCCCGCAAATGCCCTAAAAAGGAACAAAACGCGTGTGGGAAAAGGCGAATGGCTCAAAAAAATATTGCGCATAGTTGTGGGAAATGATAAAATAATATGGATATTATTTTACGACTGCGGTTTGTTATTTTTGTAAGATAAAAAACAAACCGCCCTTTTGTGTTATCTTTTAAAAATGGAGCTGAGGCAAACAGCTTACTTGAATGCAGAATGGAGAACAGTGTTGTGAAAGAAAAAAAGGGCTTGAGCAGGTATCGAAAGCAGATTGTGTTTTTGATGGACCTGTTCATTGTGAATTTTGTCTATTTTGTGATGATTTACTGGGTGCCGATTCGCAACGGCACATTGATCACAGAGATATTCACATGGATACCGAACCTGACGCTGATGATTGTCTGCCTGTGCGGTTTTTTGTGGGCGTCTAAATCCTATGACAGTCTGTGGAGATATGCCGAAACGGACGAGTACATCTCGCTGATTTTCATGGGAGGACTCGCGTATGTGGTGTATTTTCTGATTCAGAAAATATTGCCGATTCCAAAGATTCCCAGCGTGCTTTCGCTGTGCATCTATTCGATGTCGCTGCTTTTGATGATGACCGCACGGTTTATCTACCGCAAATACCGCATGAAGGTCACCAGCCGCAACCAGGGCAAAAAGGTGCGCTGTGCCATCATCGGTGCGGGCAACGCCGGCGTTGCGCTGCTCAACGAGATGAAGAACAATGTGAGCAACCATTACCAGCCGGTCTGCTTTTTTGACGACGACCCGGAAAAGGTGGGCAAATTCATCCACGGCATCGAGGTCAAGGGAAAGATCGACATGATGCCGCTGCTGCTGCGCAACACGATGGTCACCGAAATCATCTTTGCCATCCCTTCAGCAAACCCGACCCGCCGCAAGGAGATTTTGGAGATGTGCTCCACCCTGCACTGTCACGTCAAGGTGCTGCCGGACAGCTTTGCCGCGGTGCAAAGCGAAAACCTGACCCAGAATGTGCGCAATGTCAAAATCGACGACCTGCTTGGAAGAGAGCGCGTCGTCTTTAATAATCAGGAAGTGTTCGGCTTTTTGCAGGACAAGGTCATCATGGTCACCGGCGGCGGAGGCTCCATCGGCTCCGAGCTGTGCCGTCAGATTGCAAAGCGCGGTCCCAAGAGATTGATCGTGGTGGACATTTACGAAAACAACGCCTACGACCTTCAGCAGGAGCTGAAGATGGAATATGGAAATAAGCTGGACCTCAAGGTGGAGATTGCCTCGGTGCGCGACCGGGAAAAGGTGCGTGAGCTGGTCGGCTACTACCGTCCGCAGATTATCTTCCACGCCGCTGCCCACAAACACGTTCCGTTGATGGAGGAGTGCCCGGAGGAGGCGGTGAAGAACAACGTCTTTGGGACCTACAATGTGGTCCATGCCGCCGACGAATTTGGAGTGGACAAGTTTGTGCTGATTTCCACCGACAAGGCGGTCAACCCGACCAACGTCATGGGAGCGACCAAGCGTTTCTGCGAGATGATTCTGCAAAGCATGAAGGGCAGAAGCCACACCGAATATGCTGCGGTACGCTTTGGTAATGTGCTCGGCTCCAACGGTTCGGTCATTCCGCTGTTCCGCCGACAGATTGAGGCAGGCGGACCGGTCACCATCACCGACAAGCGCATCATCCGCTATTTTATGACCATCCCGGAGGCAGCGCAGCTGGTGCTGGAAGCCGGAGCGATGGCAGGCAGCTCGGAGGTGTTTGTGCTGGATATGGGTCAGCCGGTCAAAATTTTGGATTTGGCAGAAAACCTCATCAAGCTCTCCGGCTATGTGCCGTATGTGGACATCGACATCGTGGAAACCGGTCTGCGCCCGGGAGAAAAGCTGTATGAGGAGCTGCTGATGAAGAGCGACGGTCTGATGAAGACCACCAGCAGCAAAATCTTTATCGAGCGCCAGCAGGAAATCTCCCAGGAGGAGATGGATGAAAAGCTGGACATCCTGCACAAGGCTTTGCAGGCAGGCGGAAGGGAGAACATCCGTCTGGCGATGAAGCAGGTAGTACCGACCTACCGCGACCCGGAGGAGGTCAACTGCCAGGTACAGAACAACTAGATTTTGATTGACAGCAGGGAAAGGAGATGCCGCATTTTATGCATCAGGGCATTCAGGGAAAGGAAGTTACCTTTAAGGACGTCCTCATTTTGTTCTTGAAACGATTTGAAAGGATACTCGCCGTTGCGCTGGCTTTTGCAGTGGTGTTTGCAGCCTTTGGCGGACTGCGGGCGTACCGCTCGGTCAGTGCGGAAAATACACAGAAGTTGCAGGACGACTACCAGCTGAAGCTGGACGAGTACAACCAGTCCACCGAAAAGCTGCGCATTACCATCGAACAGCAGCAGCAGCGGCTGGACAGTATGCAGCAGTATGCAAAGGACAGCATCTACTACAATCTGGATGCTTTCAACGAGGCAGTCAGCGAGCTGGTGTTTTATGTGGATACCGGCTACCAGATTGTCCCCAGCCAA
>FR880254.1:4123-8942 GCA_000435195.1 Clostridium sp. CAG:169
TACCAGATTGTCCCCAGCCAATACTACCAGGCGCCGAACAAAACCGGAGAGATTGTCAGCGCCTATTGTGATGCCTACCGCAGCGCACAGCTGTACGACGGGATTCGCGATATTCTGGGCGATGAGGTGGAGATCAAGTACATCGACGAGCTGCTGAGTGTGCAGCGCGCAGGCGACATCAAGATCAAGGACAGCGTGGGCAATGTGACCGTTCGTCACAGCGACGGCAATCAGGGCGTGGTGCTCATCCGTGCCAGAGCGCAGGACGAGCAGACCGCTTCCGCCATCACCAGTTTTGTTTTTCAATATCTGCGGGAAAATCTGAGCAGCGCCATTGCAGAGCATACCACCACCGTGATTTCGGATTCCACCATGATTGTGGTGGACGACGAGCTGGAGGCGCTCAAGCGCTCCACCGATGAGGAGATGCGCCAGCTGCAGGAGTCGATCAAGACCAATCAGGCGCAGCTGGCAAATCTGGAGCGGGAGATGCCGCAGCCGCCGGCTGTTTCCAAGACGGCAGTCTTTAAGAAAGCGATCCTCTTTGGCATCATCGGCGGTGTACTGGGCGGCGTGATCATCTGCCTGTGGGTGCTGTTGGCATATCTGGCGGACAACCGTCTGGACGGAGCGTATCAGGCAGCCAAGCTGTACAATCTGGAGCTGTTTGCCGTAGTGGGCGCCGAGGGTAAAAAAAGGAAGCCGTGGTTTGCAGGACTGATCGACCGTTTGGAGGCAAACGCCAGCAGACAGCGATTTGCAGACAGTAAGCAGGCGGCAGCCTACACCGATGCAGCGGTACGCGCTCTGCTGCCAAAAAGCAGCTGCACCGTAGCGGTGGTCAGCAGCCGAAAGGATGCAGCGGCAGAACAGATGATGCAGCAGCTGACAGCCTGCACCGACGATACAGTGACTTATATCGCTTGTCCGGCAGTGCTGGAGGATGCAGCTTCGATGCGTACAGCCGCAGAATCGGACGCGGTGCTGCTGGTAGAACAGAGCGGTGTTTCTATCCTCTCGGAAATCAACCGTGAGATCATCCGTCTGGAAAAGGCGGAAAAAGAAATCGTAGGTTTGGTCCTGTCCGAGTAGACAGGACCGCACAGATAGATTTGACTTGATACAGGCGAAAGGGGAGTCAGCTATGAAAATTCCATTTTCTCCACCGGACATCGGGGAAGAGGAGATCGCACAGGTGGTCGATACCCTGCGTTCGGGATGGATCACCACCGGACCCAAGACCAAGGAGCTGGAGCGGCAGGTCGCACAGTTTTGCCGCACCAACCGCGCAGTCTGCCTGAACTCGGCGACGGCAGCGCTGGAGTTGACCTTGCATCAGCTGGGCATCGGGGAGGGCGACGAGGTCATCACCTGCGCCTACACCTACACCGCATCTGCCAGTGTGGCTTGCCATGTGGGAGCCAAACTGGTGCTGGTGGACTGCCAGAAGGACGGCTACGAGATGGACTATGATGCGCTCGAAGGTGCCATCACGCCGCGCACCAAAGCCATCATCCCGGTGGACATCGGCGGGGTCATCTGCGATTACGACCGCATCTTTGAAATCGTGCGCCGCAAACAGCCGCTGTTTACCCCATCGGACAACGCTATCCAGCGTTCGCTGGGACGGGTGGCTGTGGTTGCCGACGCAGCCCATGCCTTTGGAGCGAGCCGCCACGGAAAAATGTGCGGCGAAATTGCAGATTTTACCTGTTTTTCCTTCCATGCGGTCAAAAACTTTACCACCGCAGAGGGGGGAGCGGTGACATGGAATCCACTGGAAGGGGTGGATGATGAAGAAATCTACCGCAACTATATGCTCCTTTCGCTGCACGGTCAGTCGAAGGATGCGCTGGCAAAGACCCAGCTGGGTGCTTGGGAGTATGACATCGTGCTGCCGGGCTATAAATGCAATATGACCGACATCATGGCTGCCATCGGGCTGGCGCAGATGAAGCGTTATCCTGCGCTGCTTGCCCGCAGAAAGCAGATCATCAGCCGGTATGACCGGGCGATGGAGCAGCTGCCGGTATCGGTGCTGCGCCACTATGGGGAGGATTTTTCCTCCAGCGGTCATCTGTATCTGGTGCGTCTAAATGGCAAGGATGAGCAGTTCCGCAACGAGCTGATTATTAAAATGGCACAGATGGATGTGGCAACCAACGTTCACTTCAAACCATTGCCGATGCACACCGCTTACAAAAAGCTGGGATTTTCCATCGAGGACTATCCCAACGCATACGCCATGTACCGCAACGAGGTGACCCTGCCGTTGCACACCTGTTTGAGCGACGAACAGGTGGAGTATCTGCTGGAATGCTTTGCCAAGGTGCTGAAGGGATAGGTGAGAAGTTTGCTCAAAAGGTGGGAACAGCTGCCGCAGGAGCTGCAAAATGACAGCGTTCGTCCGTACTATGAAGCGCTCTCCCGCAAGCGCGGGCAGCTGCTGCTCAAGCGGGTGTTCGATATTCTGCTGTCGCTGGTGCTGCTGGTGCTGCTGTCGCCGGTCATGCTGATATTAGCCCTTGCCATCCGACTGGATTCTCCGGGTGAGGTGCTGTTCCGTCAGGTGCGGGTGACCCAGTATGGACAGGAGTTTCGCATCTTCAAGTTTCGCACGATGGTCGCCAACGCCCAGCAGCTGGGTACACAGGTGACTGTGCAGGGCGATATGCGCATCACCCGTGTAGGCAAACTGCTGCGCAAATGCCGCCTGGACGAACTGCCGCAGCTGCTGAACATCCTGATGGGACAGATGAGCTTTGTCGGAACCCGACCGGAGGTCCCGTGCTATGTCCGGCAGTATACGCCGCAGATGCTTGCCACCCTGCTGCTGCCGGCGGGTGTCACCTCACAGGCGTCCATCCGCTATAAGGACGAGGACCGCCTGCTGGACAGCTCCTCCGACCCGGACAGGACCTATGTCGAACAGGTGCTGCCGGGCAAGATGGAGTACAACCTGAACAGTCTGCTGGACTTTTCGCTCTGGCAGGACCTCAAGACGATGGTGCAGACGGTGGGAGCGGTGCTGCACTAGGCGCACTATGATAAAGAAGGAATCAGACACAGATGAATGTTTGGATAATCAACCATTATGCTATTCCGCCGTCGATGGGCGGGCTGGTGCGGCATTATTATTTTTCAAAATTTCTGCGGCAGATGGGACACACAGTCCGCATCTTTACCGCCAGCGAGATTCACAACACCAACATCAATATGATTCGTGATTCTTCGCTCTATAAGGAGCAGGAGATGGACGGGGTACCCTATACCTTTTTGAAAACCCGCGACTACAGCGGCAACGGTCTGTCCAGAATCTATAACATGTTGGAATTTCCGCTGCGGATTCAACAAGCCGTCAAAAAATTTGTCAAAAACGGGGAGCGCCCCGATGTCATCTACACCTCGGCGCCCACCATCTTTGCGGCAGCTTCCGCTCTGGTGGCAGCGCGCCGTTTAAAGGTACCCTGCGTGGTAGAAGTGCGCGACATCTGGCCGGAGTCGATTGTGGAATACAAGGGGATGTCCCGCAAAAACCCCATCATTCTGGCTTTGTATCAACTGGAAAAATGGCTGTACAAAAAGGCGGACCGCCTGATTTTCACGATGGAGGGCGGCAAGGACTATATCCGGGAAAAGCACTGGGAGGACAAGGTCCCGCTGGAGAAGATATACAACCTCAACAACGGCGTGGACCTGCAGGAGTTTGACAAAAACTGCCAGCAGTATCGCCTGGATGACCCGGATTTGCTGGATGAGAGCACCTTCAAGGTGGTCTACACCGGCTCTATTCGACTGGTCAACAACCTGGGAAAGATTGTGGAAATGGCAGAGTATCTGCAAAAGCAGGGGGAGAACAAAATCAAATTCCTGCTGTACGGCGACGGCACCGAACGGGAGCAGCTGATGCAGCTGTGCGAGCAAAAGGGCTTGACCAACATCCGTTTTCCGGGCAAGGTGGAAAAAAAGTACATTCCGTTCATCCTTTCCCGTTCGGACCTCAATATCAACCACGTCAAGCAGACGGGCATTATGCGCTTTGGGTGCAGCCTCAACAAGCAGTTTGACTACTTTGCCAGCGGCAAGCCGGTGCTGTCCGATTTGACGGTCAACTACGACCTCATCGAGCGGTACGGCGCGGGTGTGACCCTGCCTACGCAGGACACCGAGGAGATGTGCCGTCAGGTGCTGCGCTTTGCTCATATGCCACAGGAGGAATACCGGCAGATTTGCCAAAATGCGCGCCGGGCAGCACAGGATTATGACTACCGTGCGCTGACACAGCGGTTGCTTCAAATTCTGGAAGACACAGTGAAATAAACAAATCGTAATTTTTATATAGAAATCAACAAAGGGGAAGAATCATGACCAAGGTTTGTCATTTATCCAGCGCCCATGCACCCAACGATACCCGCATTTTTCACAAGCAGTGTGCTTCGCTGGCAAAGGCGGGGTATCAGGTCAGCTTTGTCGTAAAGGCAAAGGATGCGCAGTCGGTTGGCTGCACCACCCAGAAAGGGGTGCAGGTCATCCAGGTGCCGGTGGATAGCTCCTCCCGTTTCAAAAGGATGCTGTTTGGAGCCAAGGCGGTTTATCAGAAGGCTTTGGAGGTGGATGCGGACATCTACGAATTCCACGACCCCGAGCTGCTGCCTTACGGGCTGAAATTAGCAAAAAAGGGCAAGAAGGTCATCTTCGACAGCCATGAGGACTACCCGACCCAGATTATGGAGAAGGAGTGGATTCCTACCCTTTTGCGGCGGATGATCTCCTCGGCGTACCGCGCCTATGAAACCCATGTGGTCAAACAGCTGGATGC
>FR880254.1:9022-25861 GCA_000435195.1 Clostridium sp. CAG:169
GCAAAGCAGGTGGTCATCCTCTCCAATGCGGTGATGCTCGAGGAGATGACGCCTCCGCAGCAGGAGGCGCAAAAGCCGGGGGACACCATCTGCTGTACCGGCAGTCTGACCTACCAGCGGGGAATTACTCATTTGATTCGAGCGGCGCATCAGGCGGGAGTCAAGCTTATCCTTGCCGGGCAGTATTCCTCCGAGGAGTACCGCAGGGAGCTGGAGGCAATGCCGGAGTACAGCTGCGTGGAATATCTGGGCTATATCGGTCGTCAGGAGCTGGCGCAGGTGTATGCCCGCTCGAGCATCGGGATGTCCACCATCCTCAATGTCGGGCAGTATGCAAGTCTGGATAATTTCCCGACCAAGGTCTATGAATATATGGCGGCAGGTCTGCCGGTCATCGTGTCCGACTATCCCTTCATGCGCCGCAGCGTGCAGCAGGATGATTTTGGCATCGCGGTGGACCCTGCCGATGTGCAGGCGGTGGCACAGGCGATTGGTGCCATCCTCTCCGACCCGCAGCGTGCGCAGCAGATGGGAGAGAACGGCAGACAGGCGGTGCTGCAAAAGTACAACTGGGACATCGAGCTGAAAAAGCTGCTGGAGCTGTATGACAGCTTGTCTGAGCAAAACAGTTAGCACAGGAAAAAAGAAAAACGGAAGAGGTTTTTTATGCTGACATTTATCGTATCCAGAGGGGTACCCACCGAAAAATATCTGACCAACGGCGTGTTTGAATTTGACCAGGCAAAGGCACTGGTGCAGGAGGGCTGCGAGGTGGTCTTTCTGGCGCTGGACCTGCGTTCGATTCGCCGCACCAGAAGATGGGGTCTGCACACCTTTACAAAACAGGGCGTGCGGGTGGTGGAGCTGAGTGTTCCGCTGGGCAACATACCCAAAGCAATGTTTTATCCTCTGGGAAAGCTGGCGCTCAGACGCCTGTACCGCAAGGCGGTCAAGCTGTACGGCAGACCGGATTTGCTCCATGCCCATTTTACCGATTATGCCTACCTTGCCTCCCTGCTGGCAGACGAGGAAAAACTGCCGCTGGTGGTCACCGAGCATTCCTCTCTGGTTAACCGGCAGCTGCTGCCTGCCGATATTGAAAAGCCGGCAAAGGCAGCCTACCGCAGAGCCGATTGCCTGATTGCAGTCAGTCCGGCGCTGGCAGTGCGGATGCAGCAGCACAGCGGGCGCAAGGTCGAGTGGGTGCCGGATATGGTGGATACTAACCTGTTTGCTTACAGCGACAGCCGTGAGCGGCAGCGGGCATGGATGGAGGAAACCCAGACCGAGGAGGAAGGATGCAGCTTTACCTTCCTCAGCTGTGGCAACCTGCGCAAGGTCAAACGGATGGACCTGCTGATTCGCGCGTTTGCACAGGCGTTTCGGGAAAGCCCGCAGGTCAGCCTGACCATCTGCGGTCAGGGAGAGGAAGAGGGTGCGCTACGCCGGTTGATTGCCGAACTGGGTATGGAGCAGCGCATCGAGCTGGCAGGCTTGCGTCCGAGGGAGGAGATTGCAAAGCGGCTGGCACAGACCGACTGCTTTGTGCTGGCTTCCGAATCGGAAACCTTCGGCGTCTCCTATCTGGAGGCGCTGTCCTGCGGCGTACCGGTCATTGCGACCCGCTGCGGCGGACCGGAGTGCTTTGTCAACGAGCACAACGGCATCATGGTGGAGACCGGCAATGTGGATGCACTGGCGCGGGCAATGCTGACCATCTACTGCAATATTGATTTTTATAACCGTCCGGCAATCGCGCAGGAGGTCCGCAGGGTCTACTCCTCGCAGGCGGTTGCCCGCAGTCTGATTCGCCAATATGAAAACCTGCTGGACAGCCGGGAAACACAGTTGGAAAAAGAGGCTGTCTGCCGGTAAAATTTACATATTCTGCTTTATTTTTTGCCTGTGAGAGGATTATCATAAAAGGAGGACGAGGGGTTAAGGATGGAAACTTCAAAATATATCCGGCAAAACAAGGGCTGCTCCTTCCTCTGTGTGCCCAGAGAGCTGTGCGCGGCGTTTGTGCTGCTGTGGGGAATCAATCCCGAATCGTTTTTGTATAATTGGGCAATTTATGCACTGGTGGTCCTGCTGTGGGCAGGCTTTGCAATGGCTTCTCAGTGGAAGCTGTTCTGGCAGACGACGCTGCACCCGGCGATGCTGCTGTCCTTTGGATGGCCGGTGCTGCTGGCGATGTACGCGGTGGCAGGTCATGTGGAATTTCCCTTCCATCACCTGCTGATGCCGATTTTTTATCTGATGTTCTGGTTCTACTTTTCATTGGAGGACCGCTTTTCGCTCAAGCTGCTCACCTTTTTGACAACGGCGTACTACCTGCTGATTAATGTCGGGACAGTGTTTGCGCTGCGGCAGAACCCGGATGTTTCCCGTCTGCTGGCAAACGGGGACCCCACTGTCACGGCGCCACTGGCAAGCCCGTTGACCGGTGGCTATCAGCACATCTATTCGCTGACGATGTTCACCGTGGCGCTGGTTGGACTAATCTGGTATTACCGTCCCAAGCTGCTGGAAACCATCGGCTGGGGGATGGCGGTGCTGTTGGGACTATTGGTGATTGTGATGTCCAACTATTCCTTTGCGATTTTATTTGTCTTTGCCTTTTCTCTGCTGGTGCTGTGCCGTCTGCCCAAGCGCGGCGGACCGGCGACGGCGGTGGTGCTGCTGTGCGCGTTGGCAGCGATGGTGATTTTGCCGAACCTGTATCGGGTGTTTTATTTTATCGCAGAAAATACCGACAGCCTAAAGATGCAGCTGCGCTTTGCCGAGGTGGGTAACCTGCTCAGCGGAGCGGGCATCACCCAGGGCAGCGACGCAGGCACCCGCATGAAGCTGTACACCGCTTCGCTCAAGAGCTTTTTGTCGGCGCCGCTGTTTGGCATCGGCGATCTGATTTTAAAGACGGTGGATAACCCGCGTGAAATCGTGGGTGGACATTCGATTGTCTGCGATTATCTGGCGTACTACGGGCTGGTGGGCAGCGTGTTGTTTCACAGCATCCTGGTGACAAACTTTGCACGGATCGAAAAGATTTTGGACCGCCGCGGCAGATTTTTATATCTGGTCGTTTTTGTTCTCTACTATGTGCAGATCACCGTCAACGCCGGCTACAATGAGCCGCTCATCGAGGTGCTGTTCCTGATGGTTCCGGCGCTGCTGGTTTTGAACACAGAGCGCTACGGCGCACAGGTACCCGCTGTGGGTGCCTCCAGATACATTCGTCCGCGTTCGGCACAGCAGCCGTTGCGATGACAACCGCTTCGGTTAGAAAGGAGAAAGCATGAACAGGAAAAAAATTGCTGTGTATTGGGAAAAGCTGTGCGAAGGAATTTCTGCTTTGCACAAGCGCGGCTTTTTCCATATCATCGCCGGTTCCACTCTGGCAAAGATTGCAGGATTTGTTTCGGTTTTTTTTCTGCCGCGTTTTCTTTCCAAGGCGGACTACGGACTGCTGACTTATGTTGACAATATACGAAATTATGTTATGCTCTTCAATGGAATCGGTATCACCCAGGCAACTTTGCGCTACTGTGCGCAGAAGGGCAGCGATGAGGAGAAAAAGGGCTACTTTCTGGCCTCCCTCAAGGTGGGCATCCTCGCCGATGCGGTGATTATCCTGCTGACGGCGGCAGCCTATCTGGTTGCACCGCTGCCCTTTGAGGGCGCACGCTTTCAGCTGCTGATTTCCGCCTGCCTGCCGGTGTTCTACTTCCTGTTCACCGACATCCAGCTGCTGCTGCGTGCCACCTTCCAAAACCAGCGGTACTCGGTCTACAACTTCACCTACTCATTTCTGCTGATGATTTTCCAGATTGTCTTTGCGGTACTGTGGGGAGTGACCGGCGTCATGGTCGGCAGGTACATCTCGATGGGCTTGTGCGTGCTGCTGGGCTTTTTGCTGATTCGCGACCTGCCGATGATGCAGGTCAAGGCGCTGATGCCCGACTGGGGACAGGTCAAAGCCATGATGCTCTTTAGCATCGTGATGCTGAGTGCATCGGCGACCTCGATGGTGATGAGCTACAACGAAACCTTTATCGTCGGTCAGATGCTCAAAAACGAGGAGCTGCTGGCAGAATATCGGGTGGCAGCCAATATTCTATCCATTTCGCTGTTTTTGTTGGAGGCGCTGCTGGTGTTTATCCTGCCGTATTTTATCCAGCACATCGGCGACCGCAAATGGATTTGGAACAGCTACAAAAAGCTGTTTGCCATCAACGGTGTGGTAATGACCTTGTTTCACCTGGGGCTGTTCCTCTTTGCTAAATTGTACCTGTATATCTTTGCGGGACCCGAATATATGGGAGCGGCGCCGCTGGTGCGGATGTTCCTGATTGCCTCCTGGATACAGGCGGTCTTCCGCGGGCTGTCCGGCAACATTCTGGCGGTGACGGGGGAGGAAAAATTCAACCTCAAAATCAACATCATCTTTGTCATCGTCCACGCGGTCATCGACATCGCGGCAGTAAAGATATTGGGCATCTATGGCGCTGCGATTGCGTTGATCGTGGTGTATCTGTTATCAGGGCTTATAATGAATCTTCATTTAAGAAATATATGCAATTCACAGACAGGAGAGATCGAACATGATGAAAACTGAGATGCTTCGCAAAATAGAAAATAAAGAGATCGTGGTCGGCGTAGTCGGACTGGGCTATGTCGGACTGCCGCTGGCGGTGGAAAAAGCCAAAGCCGGCTTTAAGACCATCGGCTTTGACGTGCAGCCGCAGAAGGTGGAGATGGTCAACGCCGGTCACAACTACATCGGCGACGTAGTGGACAGCGACCTTGCCGAAATCGTAAAGAGCGGAATGCTCTCTGCTACCACCGACTTCAGCTTTGTAAAAGATGTGGATTTTGTTGCCATCTGTGTTCCGACCCCGCTCGACGAGCATCAGCAGCCGGACATCAGCTATGTGCGCTCCTCCACCGAGGCGGTTTCCAAGTACCTGAAGAAGGGAACGATGGTCGTTCTGGAATCCACCACCTACCCAGGTACCACCGAA
This sequence comes from Clostridium sp. CAG:169, assembly GCA_000435195.1. GTDB lineage: Bacteria > Bacillota > Clostridia > Oscillospirales > Ruminococcaceae > Negativibacillus. Next base: position 14,047 of record FR880254.1, read on the forward strand.
GAGCTGATCAAACCAATCCTGGAGGAAGGCTCCGGCTTAAAGTGCGGAGAGGACTTCTACCTGGGCTTCTCTCCTGAGCGTGTCGATCCGGGAAACCTGATTTATAAAACCAAAAATACTCCAAAGGTCGTCGGCGCCATCGGCAAGGATGCTACCGAGGTCATCGCAGCGATGTACCGCGCAGTACTGGAGGGCGAGGTCTATGAGGTTTCCAGCCCGGCAGTTGCCGAGATGGAGAAGATTCTGGAGAACACCTACCGCAACATCAACATCGGTCTGGTCAACGAGCTGACCATGCTGTGCAACGAAATGGGCATCAGCATGTGGGAGGTTGTGGACGCAGCCAAAACCAAACCATACGGCTTCCAGCCGTTCTACCCGGGTCCGGGTCTGGGCGGACACTGCATCCCGCTGGACCCATACTACCTCTCCTGGAAAGCCAGAGAGTACGGCTTCCATACCTCGATGATTGAAAGCTCGATGATGATCAACGACAAGATGCCGGAATACTGTGTGGACCGCGCAGCCAAGATGCTCAACCGCCGTGCGAAAAAGGCGATGAACGGCTCGAAGGTGCTGGTGCTGGGCGTTGCCTACAAACAGGACATCGACGACTACCGTGAAAGCCCGGCGCTGCGGGTCATCGAGGAGCTGGAGCACGAGGGCGCACAGGTCACCTTCTTCGACCCATGGGTCAAGGAGTACAAATACAAAGGTCAGGTCCGCCAGAGCATCCCACAGCTGAACGAGCAGGTGCTCAGGGAAGCAGACCTTGTCATGGTTACCACCGCTCACACCAATGTGGATTATGAGATGGTGCAGAAGAATGCGGCTTTGGTCTTTGATACCAAGAACGCAATGAAGAAGGTAGCCGAGCGGGAGAACATCGAGGTGCTCTAATCGCAAGACGGTGACCGCCCAGAAAAGTGAGGAGCGAACAACATGAAATATGCGTTAATCGGCTGCGGAAGAATCGCAACCAACCATATCAAAGCAGTTTTGAACAACCATCTGGAGCTGGCAGCGGTCTGCGACGTCCTGCCGCAGCAGATGGAAAACCTGCTGGCAAAGCATGAGCTGCAAAACGACAGCTCCATCCATCGTTACACCGATTATCGGGAGATGATTGAGAAGGAACAGCCGCAGCTGGTGGGCATTGCCACCGAAAGCGGCGTACACGCACAGATTGCCCTGTTCTGCATCGACCACGGCGTCAACGTCATCATCGAAAAGCCGATGGCAATGAGCATTGCCGATGCCAACGAAATTATCCGCCGCAGCCAGGAAAAGGGTGTCAAGGTTTCTGCCTGCCACCAGAACCGCTTCAATGTGGCAGTCCAGCAGATGCGCAAGGCGCTGGAAGCCGGACGCTTTGGCAGATTGTCCCACGGCTCCATCCATGTGCGCTGGAACCGCAACCACGGCTACTATGACCAGGCAAAATGGCGCGGCACCTGGGCACAGGACGGCGGTGCGCTGATGAACCAGTGCATCCACGGCATCGACCTGCTGCGCTGGATGATGGGCGAGGAGATCGACGAGGTGTACGGCGTGACCCGTCAGCAGTTCCACGATTATCTGGAAGCAGAGGATATTGGCATGGCAGTCGTCAAATTTAAAAACGGCGCAGTTGCCACCATCGAAGGAACCACCAACGTTTACCCGAAAAATCTGGAGGAAACCCTCTATCTGTTCGGTGAAAACGGCACCGTCAAGCTCGGCGGCACCTCCACCAATAACATCGACGTCTGGGATTTTGCAGACGAAGGAGAAGAGGACCAGAAGAACAAGGGTCTGGAGGAAGCGACCAGCAACGTCTACGGAAACGGACATACCAGCCTGTATGCGGATGTGATTGAAGCCATCGAGCAGGACCGTGCGCCGTATGTGGACGCTTATGCCGGCAAAAATGCGCTGGAGCTGGTGCTTGCCATCTATAAGAGCCAGAAGGAAGGCAGAGCAGTCAAGCTGCCTTTGGAAAACTTTGCCAGCATCGACATGAAGGGCGAGTTTTAAGTAAGCGATATAAGAGAGAAAAGGGGGAGTTTCCCCCTTTTTTCCGACCACGGAAAGGAACGGACGGAATGTCGGATTTTTTTGTGCATGAGAGCAGCTACGTCGACCCCGGTGTGACCATCGGAGAGAATACAAAAATATGGTATTTTTGCCATCTGCAAAGCGGAGCGGTCATCGGGAAAAACTGCTCCTTTGGGCAGAATGTCAATATTGCAGGCAACGTCCGCATCGGCGACGGCGTCAAGGTGCAGAACAACGTTTCCATCTATGAAGGGGTCGAGCTGGAGGACTATGTTTTCTGCGGACCGTCGATGGTGTTCACCAATGATCTGACCCCGCGGGCAAAATATCCCAAGGGTTCGGCAGGTTATAAAAAAACGCTGGTCCGCATGGGAGCCTCCATCGGAGCCAACGCGACCATCGTCTGCGGAAACACCATCGGCAGATGGGCGATGATTGGTTCGGGTGCAGTGGTCACCAAAGATGTGCCGGACCACGCTTTGATGGTGGGTGTGCCTGCCCGCCAAAGCGGCTGGGTCTGCGAGTGCGGCTGTGTGCTGGACGAGCAGCTGCATTGCAAAAGCTGCGGGCGGCAGTACCGTACGTCGGCAGAAGGTCTGGTCGAAGAAAAAGCAGAATCAGCTTCGTTTTAACAAGGGAAAGGGGAGGAAGCCTTTATGGAATTTCGCGATTTAAAAAAGCAGTATCAGCAGCTGAAGCCGCAGATGGACGCGGCAATCCAGCAGGTGCTCCATGATGCCAACTTTATCAGCGGCAAACAGGTGGCACAGCTGGAGGAAAAGCTGGCAGAGTATGTAGGGGTCAAACACTGCATCACCTGCGGCAACGGGACCGATGCGCTCAGCCTTGTGATGATGGCTTGGGACATCAAAGAAGGGGATGCGGTCTTTGTACCGGATTTCACCTTCTTTGCCAGCGCGGAGGTCGTTTCCTTTGAAGGCGCTACCCCTGTCTTTGTGGATGTGGACGAGCGCACCTTCAATCTTGACCCGGATCAGCTGGAAAAAGCGATTGCTGTTGTCAAACAGCAGGGCAAGCTGCGTCCGCGCGCTGTAGTAGCGGTGGACCTGTTTGGACAGCCGGCAGACTATGAGCGGATTGAAGCTATCTGTAAAGAGCATGGCTTGCTGCTGCTGGAGGACGGCGCACAGGGCTTTGGCGGCAGCATCGGGGAAAGAAGAGCGTGCAGCTTTGGAGATGCGGCAACCACCTCCTTTTTCCCAGCGAAACCCTTGGGCTGCTATGGCGACGGCGGAGCAGTGTTCACCAACGACGACCAGCTCGACCAACTGCTGCGCTCGCTGCGGGTGCATGGAAAAAGCCCGGTCAGCAAGTATGATAATGTTCGCATCGGCGTGAACTCCCGTCTGGATACCTTGCAGGCGGCGGTGCTGGGCGTCAAGCTGGATGCCTTTGCTTCCTATGAGCTGGAGTCAGTCAACCGCGCAGCACAGATGTACAGCGAGTATCTGGGAGAGGCAACCAAAACACCGGTCGTGCCAGAGGGCTTTGGCTCCAGCTGGGCACAGTACACCATCCTGCTGGAGGATGAGGCACAGCGCCAGAAGGTACAGCACGCCTTGAAGGAGCAGGGAATCCCGACGATGGTCTATTACCCAAAGCCGATGCACCTGCAGGGAGCATTTGACCAGCTGGAGCAGCCGGTCGCCTGTCCGGTCACCGAGAGCCTGTGTCAGCGGGTCGTTTCCCTTCCGATGCACCCATATCTGAGCGAAGAGGACATCCGTTTTGTGAGCAATGCGGTCAAAGCGGCGCTGGAGGAGTAGAGCAGCTACGCACATTCAACCACAAACAGGGCATTGCCTGTGGAGGAACAACATGAAAATTAAAAAAGCGGTGATTCCGGCGGCAGGTCTAGGGACCCGTGTGCTGCCGGCATCCAAATCCATGCCAAAAGAGATGCTGCCCATCGTCGATAAACCTGCCATCCAGTACATCGTGGAGGAAGCGGTACACAGCGGCATCGAGGACATTTTGATTATCACCAGCAGAGGAAAGACCACCGTGGAGGACCACTTCGACCGCAACCCGGAGCTGGAAGCCAGGCTGCTTGCCAGCAAAAAGCAGGAGGTCTACGACGAGATGGTGGCAATCTCCCAGATGGCAAACATCCAGTATGTGCGGCAAAAGGAGACGAAAGGTTTGGGTCATGCAGTATTGTGTGCAAAAGCTTTTGTCGGCAACGAGCCGTTTGCCGTGCTGTACGGGGATGATGTGGTACTGGGTGGCGAACACCCTGCCTGCTGGGAGCTGTGCCGCGCGTATGAGCAGTTCGGCGTCGGTGTAGCCGGCATCAAACCGGTCCCGATAGAGGACATCAGCAAATACTGCTCGCTGGCAATCGAGCCGGTGCCGGGACAGGAGCGCATCTTCCACCTGACCGACATGGTGGAAAAACCCTCGCTGACCGAGGTGCTTTCCAACTACTCCATCCTGGGAAGGGTGGTGCTGCCGCCGGAGATTTTCTCCATCCTGGAACAGACACCGCCGGGTGCAGGCGGAGAAATCCAACTGACCGATGCGATGAAGGTGCTGGCAAAGACCCGGGGGATGATGGGCGTCGAATATACCGGCACCCGTTATGATATGGGCAACAAATTCGGCATCCTTCAGGCAATCGTTGAGGTGGCTTTGCAGCATCCTCAGGTAAAAGATCAATTTAGGGAATACCTAAAATCCATCGCAGCGACCTTATAAAAAGCAAAAACACAGCAGAATGTATAGTTCTGCTGTGTTTTTTTGTCCGAAAGGGGTATTGAAAGAGAGAAATAAAAGGTCTATAATAATTTTGTACAAGATGTGTGTAGTATTTGGAGGGGAAATTATGAATCGTCAACAAAAGATATTTGTGATGCTGATGGCAGCCTGCATGGCATTTACCGGTATTTCTACCATTTCGATGGCATCGGCAGCCGAAGTGCAGCCGCAGGAAAAAGTGGTTTGTCAGCAGGAAATTTTCTGGGTGGAAAATATCGAAGAGTTATTTTAATACAGGAAAAAGTGTATGGATTTTAAACACAAAATAAAAAGCAACAGTGTCCACCAAAAAGACGCTGTTGCTTTTTTTAGCAGTTGTTGTTGTCTAAGTGCGGTCCGCAGGCGGCTCCTTCGGGGAGTAGCGCTTATTTAGAATGACCGAGGAGATGATGGAAACGACCACCAGCACCACAATCGCTACGATGGTTTGTGGAGTGAGCGCCTCCCAAAAGCTGCCGGACAGGCTTTGTGCGAACAGGTCGGCAAACAGGACGTGAAGAATCATCATGGGCGAAAGACCCAACAGAGAGCCAATCAGGTAGCGGCGGTAATCCACCGAGCAGGCTCCCAAAAAGAGACTGCACAGGTCGCCGGGCAGGACCGACACGATGCGCAGCAGATAGGAAAACATCAGCTGGTTGGAATCTCCTACACTTTGCAGCTGGCGCAGCTTGGGATATTTGCAGAGCAGCTGCTCCACCATTCCTGCACCGAAGTGTCTGCCCAGCAGATAAGGAATGGTGCAGCTGACCACCAACCCGAGGTAGCAGACCGCAAGCCCGACCCATTTACCAAACCAAAAGGCAGAAACGATATACAGCACCGACAGCGGAAAGATGACCGACAGCGATTTGACGGCAAACAGAGCCAGGATGCCTGCGGCAGCCAGGAGAACATTGGAGGGCGTGTAGGAAATCAATCCCTGTATCGACATCCTGCTTCCAATATAGATGCACAGCAGCACCAGAGCGACGGTGAGGATGGGCGGCAGGATTTTGAGCATACGCGAAGAATGGGAAGAATCTTTTTTGGACATAGTTCCACCTCCTTTGCAAAAGAAGTTGATACCATTCATTTTATTCCCAAGACAACAAAAATCAAGTGCCTTTTTGTTAATTTAGTTCAAAAAAGTCTTTTCAAGAGCAAAATGATATGTTAAAATGGAGAAAACGTCAGCAGGACGTTTTCATTTTGGAAGGCAGTCTGAAGATTTTATCGAAAACAGACTGTTTTGATGGGTAAAGGAGTGGAAGATCATGGAAACGATCAGATTGGACGAATTTTTAAACTATCATTTTTTGTCCAACCTTCAGCTGAGCCCAAATGCGCACAAGGCAGCGTTTGTTGTCAGCAAGAGCAATGAGGACAGGGACGGTTATGCGGCAGGCATCTGGACAGTGGACCTGCAAACCAAAGCGTGCCGCCCGTTGACCGCCGGGAAGGATGAGCGCTCCTTCCTGTGGATGGATGATGAAACCATCCTGTTTGCTTCAAAAAGAAACAGCAAGAAGGAAGAGGTGGACAGCACCTATACCGACTACTATTCCATCTCGCTGTGCGGCGGAGAAGCACAGAAAAAGATGACGGTGCCGGCGGCAGTATCTGCCATCAAAAAGCTGGGCAAGGGCAAATATTTGGTCTGTGCAGACTATGACAATCATCTCCCGGAAAACTTTATGGAGATGGACCGTGCAGCACGCGCCAAGGTGCTGGCAGACCGCAAGAAGGAAAAGGATTATGAGATGTTTACCGAGCTGCCCTTCTGGCGCAACGGCGGCGGCATCACCGATAAACACAGAGATCGTCTGTACCTGTTTGATTCCTGCGACGGCAGCATGAAACCGCTGACCGGTCCGCTGTATCTGCTGGAAGGCTACTCCCTGTCGAAGGACTGCAACAAATTGGTCTACTTTGGCAGCGAATTTACCAGCGTGCAGAGCCTCAAGCAGGAGCTGGTGGAGGTAGACCTTGTGACCGGAAACAGCGAGGTGCTCATCCCGATGGGCAGCTGGGACATCCACCGTGCCGATTATGCGGGTGACCAACTGATGGTGGTTGCCACCGAAAATAAAAACTACGGCATCAACGAAAACTCCGACCTCTATTGCTATGACCGCGACGGTCACAGCCTGCAACTGGTCTGCTCGCCGGACCGCTCCTGGAGCAGCAGCGTTGGTTCCGACTGCCGGTACGGCGGCGGCAAGTCGATGGTCTGCGAAGCGGACGGAGTCAGCTGGATCAGCACCGAGCGCAACTGGTCGAAGATCAACCATGTTGACTTTGAAGGCAACATCACCCCATTGACCGCTGACGAAGGCTCGGTGGACTGCATGGACAAAAAAGGCGAAGTGATGGTCTATGTGGCAATGCGCGGCGATAAATTGCAGGAGGTATACAGCCTGACACCGCAGGGTGAAATTTGTCTGACCGGCATCAACGACAAGGTGCTGGAGAACAAGTCGGTCGTTACACCAAAGCTGATGCGCATTACCAACAACGACGGAGTAGAGATCGACGGCTGGGTACTGGAGCCGGTCGGATATGATTCCTCCAAGAGCTATCCGGCAATCCTGGACATCCACGGCGGTCCGAAGACCGTTTACGGCACCTGCTTCTTCCATGAGATGCAGTACTGGGCAAATCAGGGTTACTTTGTATTCTTCTGCAACCCGCGCGGCGGCGATGGACGCGGCAACGAGTTTGCAGACATCCGCGGACGCTATGGTCAGGAGGACTATGAGGACATCATGCAGTTCACCGACTATGTTCTGTGGAACTACCCGCAGATTGACAAGAGCCGTGTCGGTGTCACCGGCGGAAGCTACGGCGGATTTATGACCAACTGGATTATCGGTCACACCCACCGCTTTGCAGCAGCTGCTTCCCAGCGCTCCATCTCCAACTGGATTTCGATGGAAGGCACCTCGGACATCGGTCCTTATTTTGGACTGGACCAGTCGGGCGGCGACGCCTGGAACAACCCAGAGCAGGCATGGTGGCATTCTCCGCTCAAGTATGCGGATAAATGCACCACCCCGACCCTCTTCATCCACTCGGATGAGGACTACCGCTGCTGGATGGTGGAGGCGCTTCAGATGTTCTCTGCCCTCAAGACCCACGGCATCGAGTCGCGCATCTGCCTGTTCCACAAAGAAAACCACGAGCTTTCCCGTTCCGGTCAACCGGAGCACCGCATCCGCAGACTCAAAGAGATTACCGAGTGGTTCGACCACTACCTCAAAGCGTAATCTCGCTGTAACCCTAAAATAACTTCCGGCAGGATAAAACGGAAGTCATAAAGCAGAAAACCCCTCCGTATGGATTCATCATACGGAGGGGTTATTTTGTATCAACCAGAATCTTAATGGATACCTGTGGATTCAATCACATGTCCATCGAAATCATAAAAAGTAGAACGAATGGGGTCCGGTTTTGGTTCTTGGGCGAGCGGGTCCTTGCCGCCGCTTCCGTAATACTCATAACCGAGCTGCTGACCATAAAAGAACCAGTTTTTATACGCATAATATTCCACCTGCTCATCCAGAAAACTGTGAACACTTGCCACCATCTTGATTCCATTTTTGGTAACAATGTGTTCTGGACAATGTGAAAATCCCATGATAAATAAACCGGTTAAGGTAACAGCTGCGATTAGGAAAATAGAGACTATTTTGAGCGCGAAGGAAAAAATTCGATGAACAGAGATTGTTTTGCGTGTATTGAGCCATAACAACAGGATTCCTATGCTGATCATGCCGAAGCAGATCAAGAGGTTGCGTGGAAGGATTCTCAATCTGTTTTCCGTTGTCGTTTCTACCAATCTTACAAAAACGATGCAAAAAAGAAAAATTAGGAAGGGGAGCAATCCCAAAAATCGATCGACTGCTTTTTTCATCATCCGTTCCTCAAGCTGAAATTTAATAGCGTAAAATAAAATATATCACATAGACCCAACTGAGCAATCCATGAAAAATTGCCCACCCAACGGATTTCCATGTTGTATAACTGATGACCATAGCCAGAGCGCTGCCAAAGGTGATGCCTGATTGAACCGTTTTTTCCACAATCGTTGTTCTGTTTTCTTCCATACTTTTGTCTCCTCCCATTTGAGTTGGTTATGGCTTCACTTGTATAAATGATACCACAAAAGATGTCAAAATACTAGCGGAATTTTGACAAGGTATGAAGTAAGCCCGAACAGTTTTTCTGTTCGGGCTTACTCTTTTCATCGGAAAGAAATGCTGTTTCCCTGTCCATAGCACAAAGGGAATTGTCTGTAAAGAAAGACGTTACTGTTCTTTTTTATTGTGGCGGTCCATCCAGATGCTTGCGATGGACAACGCTTCGTACAGCCCGTCGCGCTCGGCTTTGTTGAGCATACGGTCCTTGAGCGGCAAGGTTTCGTCGGTAGAAATCAGCTGGATGACGACCTTGTCCGCCATATTTAGCCCATGGTCCTGTTTGTTGCTTTTGATTTGCAGATGCGCAACACATTTGTCCCCCATGCTTCCGTAGTACAGGGTGTCGCCGCTGCGGACCAGCGGACGTCCTTTATATCTCAAAAATTCCTGTGACATGGCAAAAAACTCCCTTCTGATAGATGCTGCCAAACAGCCTGACTTGACAAAAAAGCGGACAGCCGCACGCGACCGTCCGCACCGATTTTGCCATAATCAAACAAACCCTATTCGCCAAGATAGGATTTGACAAGGATCTGCAAAAGCTCATCCCTGTCGATTCGGCGAATCAGGCTGCGCGCATTGTTGTAGGTGGTGATATAGGTCGGGTCCTCGGAAAGGATATAGCCGACAATCTGGTTGATTGGGTTATAGCCCTTCTGTCTGAGTGCATCATAGATGATGGTCAGCGTTTTTTTGATTTCCTTTTCCTTGTCGTCGTGAAGCGAAAAAGAGATCGTTGGTTCGTGCATATAGATAACCTCCGCTCCTCATTTTGCAGGACAAAGCCTGTGCTCAAAACTGAGGGAAATTGACCAGAGAACATCCTTGCCCTCTGTACGATTCATAACACACTACTATCATACCGCAAATGAGCAAATTTTTCAACCAATCCGGTACATTTTATTCTATATTTAACAGTTTGCCGCAGATGGGTTGTTGAATTTAGACAACAAATATCTTCTGATGACAGGCAATCTTCCAATATTCTACAAAGATGGAGAAGAAAAGGGCGCTTCCGGGTAGTTGCCCAGGATTTGAATGTACTGGGTGTCCTCCTTGAGCTGATGCAGCGCTTGCACCACTCGTTCATCGTCAAGGTTGCCGTCAAAATCCCAGTAGAACAAAAACTCAAACGGGCTGTCCGGGATGGGTCGGGACTCGAGCTTGAGCAGGTTGATGCCGCGCACCGCAAAGCGGGAAAGGGCGTTGTACAGGGCGCCTGCGCGGTGCTGCACCCGCACAATCAGGCTGATGCGCTGACAGTCGGGATGGTGCAGCGGCTGTTTTGCCAGGATGACAAAGCGGGTGAAGTTGTCGCTGCGGTTTTGGATGGCGGGCAATAGAAGCTGCAATCCGTACATCCGGGCGCACTGAACCGAGCCGATGGCAGCCAGCGAAGGGTCCTTTTGCTCTGCGACCAGCTTGGCGGAGGCTGCGGTGTTGGAGTAGGGGTGGGCAGTCAGCTGCGGGTGTGCCTTTAAAAAGTCGGAACACTGATGCAGCGCCTGCTCGTGGGAATACACCTGCCGCAGTTCCTCCAGCGAAGCGTTGGGCAGGGCAAGCAGTGCGTGCTCAATCTTGACCTTGACCGAGCCGACGATGTACAGTCCGTATTGCAGCATCAGGTCGTAGTTGTCGGTGACCGAGCCTGCCAGCGTATTTTCAATCGGGATGACGCCGTACCGCCGCTGACCGCTGCTGACTGCGGCGAACACCTCTTCAAAGGAAGGGTAAAATTGGATGTCCGGCTGCTCAAAGACCTCCAGGCAGGCTTTGTGGGAGAAGGCTCCTGCGACACCCTGACAGGCAGTCTGGGCGGGCAGCGCACGCAGCTGTGCGCTTTCGGCACTTCGGATGATTTCTTCCATCGGATTCATCGGCAGTCCCTCCCGTTATTTGGATGCAAAGCGACCAGAAAGTCCATCAGCGCCAGCGCAGCGGCAGATTCGATGCAGGGCACGGCGCGGCGCACGATGCACGGGTCGTGCCGTCCGGTGATAGTAAGCTCGACCGGCTGACCGGTGCGGAAGTTGACCGTCTGCTGCTTTTGGGAGATGGAGGGCGTCGGTTTGATGACCGTTCGGAAGAGGACCGGCATCCCGTTGGTGATGCCGCCGAGGATGCCGCCGTTGTGGTTGGTGGCAGTTTTGATTTGACCATCCTTGATGCAGAACGGGTCGTTTGCCTGGCTGCCCGTTTGGGCGGCAAAGCCAAAGCCAAGCCCGAATTCAATCCCTTTGACTGCCGGGATGCCGAACACCAGCGAAGCAATGCGGCTTTCGATGCAGTCGAACATCGGGTCGCCGATGCCGGCAGGCAGTCCGACGGAGGCACATTCGATGACACCGCCCACCGAATCCTGTCGGTCGCGGCTGTCTGCAATGAGCTGCTGCATCTGTTCTCCGGCAGCATCATCAAGGACCGGGAAGAATTTTTCCTGTACCGCCAGCAGGGTGGAGGCAGAGACAGTGACCGGGTCGAAGGGGTTATCCTCCACCGAGCCAATCGAGCGGATGTGCGCACCGACCTCGATGCCGTACTGACGCAGGTACTGTTTGGCAATCGCACCGGCAAAGCACAGCGGAGCGGTCAGACGACCGGAAAAATGTCCGCCGCCACGGATGTCGTTGCAGCCGTGGTAGCGCATAAATCCGGTAAAATCAGCATGACCCGGGCGTGCAACCGAACGCAGCTGGTCATAGTCTTTGGATTGGGTGTTGGCATTTTCAATCATTGCACAGACAGGTGTGCCGCAGGCGACCAGAAGGTTCGGGTCCTGTGGGTCGGGAAGCATCCCGCTGAGCAGCTGCGGCTGGGGC
>FR880254.1:25902-37071 GCA_000435195.1 Clostridium sp. CAG:169
AGCTTGCCGCCGCGGGAGCTGCGCCTTGCCAGAAAGGCGAGGAGCTGTTCGCGGTCGATGACCGTACCGGCAGGGATGCCGTCGATGACAATGCCGATGGCTTTGGAGTGACTTTCGCCGAAGATGGAAATTTTCAGGTTGCTGCCCCAGGTCGATGACATGGATAAAACCTCCTTATAGATGATGCAGCTTAGCCGGAAAAACGGACGCTGCCGCCTAAACGCTCAAACTGCTCAAAAAAGTCCGGGTAGGATTTGTTGACGCACATCGGGTCGAGGATGGTGACCGGTTGCTCACACAGCAGCGAGGCGACCGCCATCGACATCGAGATGCGGTGGTCGTTAAAGGAATCGACCGTCCCGCCGTTTAAGCTGCCGGTTCCGCAGACGACCAGGCTGTCGGTGCCTTCAGTGACCTGTGCGCCCAGAGTGGTAAGGTTGTGACAGATGGCGTGCAGGCGGTCGCTTTCCTTGATGCGCAATCTGCCGGCGTTGACGATGGTGGTCTGCCCTTGGGCTGCGGCAGCCGCGACCGACAGGATGGGGATGATGTCGGGAATCTGTGCTGCGTCGATGGTAGTTCCGTGCAGCTGGGATGGGAAGACCTCGATAAAATCGGAAGCAATGTTCATCTTGGCGCCCATCCGTTGCAGAATCTGACAGACCTCCCGGTCGCCTTGCAGCGAATCTATATCCATGCCGGTGACCCGAATGGAGGCGGATGTTTTGCTGATGGCTCCTGCGCACAGCCAGAAGGCGGCGTTGCTCCAGTCGCCCTGCGCGGTCAGCTGCTTGGGCGGGCAGTAGCTCTGTCTGCCAAACACCTGCCATCCATTTTCCAAAGGCAGGATGCGGATGCCAAACTGCTTGAGCAGTTGCAGGGTCATCTCGACGTAGCCTTTCGATTGCAGAGGAGAGGTCAGCAGGATGCGGCTGTCCTCTTCCAGCAGCGGAAGGGCAAACAGCAGCCCGGTGATGTACTGCGAGCTGATGTCACCGGAAAAGAAGAAGTCCCCGCCGCGCAGCTTTCCGCTGATGTGCAGCGGCAGGCTGTCGCCGTTTTCGGGCAGCTGCAAAGAAACGCCATGGGCGGCAAGCTGGGAGCAGAGCGGCTCCATCGGGCGTTGGGAAAGGCGTCCGTGCCCGGTAAAAACCGCGCGGCGTCCCAGCGCGGCACAGACCGGCACCAAAAAGCGCAGGGTGGAGCCGGATTCGTTGCAATCGCACAAAATTTCCGATTGCGCAGATTCGGTGGAGGGGAAGATCCCGTCCACGATGGTGCAGTCGTTTTCAAAGCGTACCGATGCGCCCAGCGCGCCGATGACGTTGGCGGTCGCCTGAATGTCCTGAGAGAGGGTATAGCGATGAATCAGCGATTCGCCGCAGCTTAAAGCGCAGGCAATGATCAGCCGGTGCAGGTCGGATTTGGAAACAGGAGCCGATACGGTGCCGTTTAAGGCGCCGTGTACTGTGCAGCTTAACATGGCAGTCCCTCCTTGAGCAGAGCAGTCAGTTGTTCTGCTGGCATGGGCAGAATCTTTGCGCTGCCAATTTCTGGGACGACCACCAGACGGATGGTGTCGCCGGACATTTTTTTGTCGTGCAGGCAGCTTTGGGCAAGCTCGGCAAGCTCTCCCGGGTAGTCGGTCGGCAGGTGATACCGCTTGAGCATCCGGCATAGCTGCTCGAGTACGGTGCAATCGCAGAGACCGAGCCGGATGGAAAGGCGGGTGATGAGCACCATGCCCAGTGCCACGCCATATCCGTGGGTGACGGCATGGTTGCTGACCTTTTCGATGGCGTGTCCCAGGGTGTGCCCGTAGTTTAAAATCATGCGAATGGCGTTGTCCTGCTCATCCTGTTCCACCACCTGCCGCTTGATGTCGACACAGTAGGCGACAATCTGCTCGATCTGCTGGTGAATGTCACAGCTTTCCAGCAGGTCAAAGAAGTCCCGGTTCCAAATCATGGCGTATTTAATCATCTCGGCGCAGCCTTCGGCAAAGGTCTGCTCGGAGAGTGTGTCAAAGGTGTTCGGGTCGCACAGGACCAGAGAAGGCTGATGGAAGGCTCCAATCAAATTCTTTCCGGCGGGGATGTTGACCGCTGTTTTGCCGCCTACCGAGGAGTCGATGGCAGCCAAAAAGGTGGTGGGAATCTGAATGAACGGGATGCCGCGCAGATAGGTGGCAGCGGCAAATCCGGCAAGGTCGCCCACTACGCCGCCGCCGAGCGCCACGATGAAATCGCTGCGGGTGATATGATTTTGGATCAAAAAATCATAGACATTCATCAGCACCGCATGGCTTTTGGAATCCTCCCCATGCAAAAAGGTGAAATGACAAACGCGAAAGCCCGCCTGCTCGAAGGAACGAACAACAGTATTCAGGTACAGGGCGGATACATTGTCATCGGTGATGATGGCAGCTGCCGATTTTTGCGGAGAAAAAACCTCGGCAGTTTTTTCTCCACAGTGTGAAAGCAGCCCTTTTTCAATCAAAACGTCATAGCGCACACTGGCGTTGACGGTCACAGTCTTCAATCCGAACAACTCCTTTCAGCTGATTGGATTTGTGATGAGTTTTCGATAAAGCAAGAACAAATTTTCTGAATCTTAGTCGATGGTCTTGCCGAAGAAGGCGGTGGTGCGGCGGACATCGTCCATCACCTGGTCGAACTGTTCGGGTGTCAGCGACTGCGCACCGTCGCACAATGCCTTTTCCGGGTCGTTGTGAACTTCGATAATCAGTCCGTCTGCGCCGACTGCGATGGCTGCCATCGACAGCGGCTGGACCATCCAGCGGATGCCGGCAGCGTGGCTTGGGTCGATGATGATAGGCAGGTGGGACTGCTTTTTGATGATTGGAATAGCGGAGATGTCCAGTGTGTTGCGGGTAGCGGTCTCAAAGGTGCGGATGCCGCGCTCGCACAGGATGACCTTTTTGTTGCCGCCTGCCATGATGTATTCTGCGCTCATCAGCAGCTCTTCGATGGTGTTGGCAAGTCCGCGCTTGAGCAGGATGGGCTTGTCGATTTTGCCCAGCTCTTTGAGCAGCTCAAAGTTCTGCATATTGCGTGCGCCGACCTGGATGACATCCACCTGTTCAAACAGCGGCAGATGGTCGATGCTCATGATTTCGGTGACGATGGGCAGACCGGATGCTTTTTTGGCTTCCAGCAGGTAATCCAGCCCTTCCTTGCGCAGTCCCTGGAAGGAGTATGGGGAGGTGCGAGGCTTGAATGCGCCGCCGCGCAGCAGTCCTGCACCGGAAGTTTTGACCGAATTGGCTATCGAAATCATCTGCTCGCGGCTTTCTACCGAGCAGGGACCGGCGATGACCTGAAAATGTCCGCCGCCGATTCTTCTGCCGCAGACATCGATGACGGTGTCGTCCGGGTGGAATTTGCGGTTGGCATTTTTATAAGGCTCCTGGATTCGTTTGACCTCGGCAACGGTGTCCATCGACTTGATGTCATCGGTGTCCAAACGGGAGGTATCACCAATCAATCCGAGGATGGTTTCGTGTACGCCGCGAATCTCCTGCACCTGAAAATTCATCTGCTCGAAGTGACTGACCATTTTATTGACCTGAACGGGGGAAGTCCCTTTTTTTAAAATAATAATCATAACAACAAATCCTTTCTGTTTTGAAAAATAAAAAAAGTCGGTGCTTTTTTGTCAAAAGCACCGACAGATTTGGGTCGTGGTATAGCAATCATCTGTATCCTAACAGGAACGAATCAGACCGATTATCGTCCGTTCGCTGTCAGAGCTGTCCTTTTGGCATCTGTATTCTTTTTTGCATGATAAAATCGCCCTGCGCTATAAAAGGCAAAGCTGAAAAAATATGCAAAATAAGCAGATGTCATGGGTTTGCAGCTCATAAGATCCTCCAATTCCTGCGCTTTTTGGAGCGCTTGAAAATGATGATGTAAAAAATATACGATGATTTTTCATATTTGTCAAGCACTTTTACCTGATAAACTGAAAAATTGATGTTTTTTCATAAAACTTTTGCCGTAAGCTGTCGATATAGAATAAATGCAGCGAGGGCAAAAGGTAATTCTGAATAGAATGTTAATTTTTATTTTGTGATAATTGACACTTTTTTAAACAGGACTTATAATATGGTGGAACTAAAATGGATGTGCCCTAATAAATAGGTAAATTATCATCAAAAAAGAGTGGATTGCACAGAGAATAGATAGACCTTTGTGCAGCAAGAGAAACGTGAGGAAGGATAACCGAGGAAGGCGTTGCGGCAGCTTTGGGATTGGTCGGACGTGTGTTCGCTCGGTTTGCCTTGTCAGAAAGGACAGGGGAGAAGATTGATAAAAAACGTAGGAATCGATATTGGCTCGACCACCGTCAAGGTGGTTGTTATGGAAGGCGACCGAGTCCTTTACCGGGTTTACCAGCGTCATCTGTCGCAGGTGCGTCAGGCGACCCTGAATGCGCTTGAGGGAGCAAAGCAGTTTCTGGACGGACCGTTTCAGGTAGCCATCTCCGGTTCGGCAGGTCTGGGACTTGCCGAGGATGCCGGCATCGACTTTGTACAGGAGGTATTTGCTACCTACAAAACGGTGATGGAGTATGAACCGGACACCGATGCGGTCATCGAGCTGGGCGGAGAGGATGCCAAGATCATCTTCCTCAGCGGCGGACTGGAAGAGAGGATGAACGGCAGCTGTGCCGGCGGCACCGGCGCCTTCATCGACCAGATGGCAACGCTGCTGAATGTGACACCCGAGCAGCTGGACCGGCTGAGCCTGCGCCACGAGCGCATCTACCCGATCGCATCGCGCTGTGGAGTTTTTGCCAAGACCGACATCCAGCCGCTGCTCAACCAGGGTGCGCGCAAGGAGGACGTTGCCGCCAGCATCTTCCAGGCGGTGGTCGACCAGACGGTGACCGGACTGAGCCAAGGCAGAAAAATCGAAGGCAAGGTGCTGTTTTTGGGCGGACCGCTCTTTTTCTTTCAGGGATTGCAGCAGCGCTTTGAGCAGACCCTGCGTTTGGCACCGGGCAAGGCAGTCTTTCCCGAGTGGGCGCAGTATTCGGTGGCGTTGGGCGCTGCCATCTACACCCGAGGCTTGCAGACGACCTACACCTACGAGCAGTTTACTGAGAAGCTCAAACATGCGGCATCCCGCTCCAAATCCACCCAGTATTTGCAGCCGCTGTTTGCCAATCAGGAGGAGCACGACCAATTTGTACAGCGCCACAGCCGCGCCAATGTTCCGTGGAAGGACATCACAGGGTATAGCGGGGATGCCTACCTTGGCATCGACTGCGGCTCCACCACCACCAAGCTGGTGCTGATGAGCGACCATTATGAGACCCTCTACCGCTATTACAGCTCCAATCAGGGAAATCCGGTGCAGATTGTGCGGGAGCAGCTGCAAAAAATCTATGAAGCCTGCGGCGACCGGGTCAACATCCGCTATGCGGTGTCCACCGGCTACGGGGAAGAGCTGATCAAGCACGCCTTTCATCTGGACGACGGAATCGTGGAAACGATTGCCCACTTTAAAGCTGCCCAGCACTTTGACCCACAGGTGGATTTTATTTTGGATATCGGCGGTCAGGACATCAAATGCTTTAAAATCAAGGACAATGCCATTGATTCCATCATGCTCAACGAGGCCTGCTCCTCGGGCTGCGGCTCCTTCATCGAAACCTTTGCAAAGTCGATGGGCTACACCGCAGAGGAGTTTGCGCGGCTGGGATTATTTTCCCAATACCCGGTCGACTTAGGTTCCCGCTGCACTGTTTTTATGAACTCTTCGGTCAAGCAGGCACAGAAGGACGGCGCGGGTGTGGAGGATATTTCAGCAGGACTTTCGATGAGCGTTGTCAAAAATGTTTTATATAAAGTCATCCGCGCGCGGAATGCGGACGAGCTGGGCGAACATATCGTGGTGCAGGGAGGAACCTTCCTCAACGATGCCGTTCTGCGCAGCTTTGAAAAGGAAATCGGGCATGACGTCATTCGACCGGACATCGCCGGTCTGATGGGAGCCTACGGTGCTGCCATCTACGCAAAGGGAATTTGCCCAAAGGAGCAGACCCGCTCGTCGATGCTCGGCGCACAGCAGCTGGAAAATTTCCAGCATGAATCCAAGCCGGTGGTCTGCCAGGGCTGCACCAACCACTGTAACCTCACCGTCAACATCTTTGCAGGCGGGGAGCGGTATATTTCCGGCAACCGCTGCGAAAAGCCGCTGGGATTGGGAAAAGAGCGGCAGCTGCCCGATCTGTACCGCTTTAAGCTGGAGCAGATTCGCACACTCAGTGAGGACTGTGCTAAAAGAGCGGCTGCCCACACCGGTAAACGCGGGGTGATTGGGCTGCCGTTGGGACTGAATATGT
Source organism: Clostridium sp. CAG:169 (assembly GCA_000435195.1). Classification (GTDB taxonomy): domain Bacteria; phylum Bacillota; class Clostridia; order Oscillospirales; family Ruminococcaceae; genus Negativibacillus. The sequence continues at coordinate 32,275 of FR880254.1, forward strand.
ATGAAAATCTGTTCTTCTGGGAGGCATTTTTCCGCAACCTGGACTTTGATATTGTGGTATCCGACCTGTCCTCCCGCGCGCTGTATGCCAAAGGGCAGTACTCGGTTCCGTCGGACACCGCCTGCTATCCGGCAAAGCTGATGCACGGACATATCGAAAATCTGCTGGACAAAGGGGTCACTACCATCTTTTACCCTTGCATGAGCTACAATTTTGATGAGAGTAAAGGTGACAACCATTTCAACTGTCCGGTGGTCGCCTACTACCCCGAGCTGCTGGCTTCCAACGTCGAAAAGCTCAAGCAGGTGCGTTATCTTTATCCGTATCTGGATTTGGCGGAGCGCAAGACCTTCCCGAAAAAAATCTGGCAGGCGCTCAAAGAATATTACCCTGATTTGACCTTACGCGAGGTCAAACGGGCGTCCGACTGTGCCTATGAAAGCTACCACCGCCAGCGGGAGCAGGTGAAGGAGGAAGGGCGCAAGGCACTGGAATTTGCACGCCAGAAGGGACTGAAGACCATCATCCTGTGCGGCAGACCGTACCATGTCGACCCGGAGATCAACCACGGGATCAACCAGCTGATTACCTCGCTGGGACTGGTGGTGGTCACCGAGGACTGCGTAGCGGATTTGGTGCAGCCGGTGCGTCCCGATGTTCTCAACCAGTGGACCTATCATTCCCGCTTGTACAACGCCGCAGAGTATGTGGTGGAGCACCGCGACTGTGAACTGGTGCAGCTGGTTTCCTTTGGGTGCGGCATCGACGCCATCACCACCGACGAAGTTTCTGCCATTTTGGCGCGCGGACAGCGGCTGTACACCCAGCTGAAAATTGATGAAATCAACAATCTGGGTGCGGTGCGCATCCGCATCCGTTCGCTGATTGGCGCAGTAAGAGAGCGCGACGCCAACACGCAGCAATAGTTGCCTGGGAGCGTAAATGAAAATGCGTATTTTTTGCCGGGAGTAAACACCATCCGGCAACCACACGCAGGTAGTGTGGATTGAAATGCACAGCTGTTTCTGCAAAGATAAGCACCACTTGGTGCCTGTACGCAGGGAGCGTGAATGGAAATCTTTACCGGAGGACGACTTGAAAATCACATCCGGCAGATTTTAAACTGCTGTCCGGCGTTTGATTTGCATATTTTGCATAAAGGAGGTTGGAGTTTATTATGGAACCAATCAAAAAGGTGCCCTTTACCAAGGAGATGAAGAGCACCCATACCATCCTGATTCCGACAATGCTGCCGATTCACTTTAAAATTTTGGGAAATGTCCTGGAAAATTATGGATACCACATCAAAATATTGGACAACTGCGGACCGCAGGTGATTGAACAGGGACTGAAAAATGTCCACAACGACACCTGCTATCCGGCGCAGCTGGTCATCGGACAGATGATCGACGCTTTGGAGCACTGTGAGCTGCCGCTGGACAAGGTGGCTTTGCTGATTACCCAGACCGGCGGAGGCTGCCGCGCCTCCAACTACATCTACCTGCTGCGCAAGGCGCTGAACAAGTGCGGCTACGGCGATATACCGGTCATCTCGGCAAGCTTTATCAAAAGCGAGCAGTCGGGAGGCTTTTCCCTGCCGCTGACCATGCTGCTACAGGCGCTCTACGGGGTGCTGTGCGGCGATTTGATTATGACCTTGTACAACCAGTGCATCCCGTATGAAAAACAGCAGGGAGCCAGCCAGCAGGCGGTGGAGGAGAGCATCCTTTGGGCAGAAAAGCTGTTCTGCAAAAAACTGCTGCGCTGGAAGGAGGTCTCCGAGCTGATGGTGCGCATCATCAAACGCTTTGATCGGGTGGAGCGCAGCGATGAGGAGAAGATCAAGGTCGGCGTGGTCGGAGAGATTTATGTCAAATACTCTCCGCTGGGAAACAACAACCTGGAGGAGTTTTTGCTGTCGGAGGGCTGTGAGGTGGTCTGCCCGGGTCTGTTCGATTTCCTGCTCTACTGCACCCATAACTCGGAATATGACTGTCAGCTGTACGGCATCGGCAAAGCCAAAGCAGCGGTCATGCGCCGGGTCAACCGCTTTTTGCGCGGTCGCAAGAGCGATATGATCCACCTGATTGAACAAAACAGCAGCTTCCAGCCGCCCTGTCCCTTTGAAAGCACCATCGAATCTGCCAAGGGTTATATCGGCAACGGTGTGAAGATGGGGGAAGGCTGGCTGCTGACCGCTGAGATGGTCGAACTGATTCAGCACTACAAGGTAAACAACATCGTCTGCACCCAGCCGTTTGGCTGTCTGCCCAACCACATCTGCGGCAAGGGTGTGATGCGTGTCATCAAGGAGAAGAATCCGCAGGCGAACATCGTAGCGGTGGACTATGATTCCAGTGCATCCAAGGTCAACCAGCAGAACCGCATCAAGCTGATGCTGGCAAATGCAAGACTGATGGAGCAACAGAAGACCCAGCCGCCCAGGGAAGTAAAGGTATACGCAGAAAAAACGCAGCCGACCGATAGCGGCAAACAGGAAAAACTGCCACTGGCAGCCAGCGCAGTCGACCCTCTGGAGGAGGAAGAACAGCTGGCGGTGCAAAACGGATAAGAATGGACTGCCTCCCCTTCGCGGAGCAGTCCGGCGGGAAAAAGAGATTGAGGGTATAAGGAGGAGATCGCTTGCAGCAGGTCTGTAACATCTTTTTGCAGTTTTTGGCGTACAGCTTTCTGGGATGGACGTGCGAAACCATCTACTGCTCCATCGGACAGGGAAAGTTTGTCAACCGCGGATTCCTAAACGGACCGTTGTGCCCGGTCTATGGATTTGGCGCGATGGCGGTGCTGGTTTTTCTGCGCCCGATCCAAAATAACATTCCGCTATTGTTTCTTTGCGGAATGTTGGTGACCAGCGTCATCGAGTACATCACCGGCTATCTGCTGGAAAAACTGTTTGCAACCAAGTGGTGGGACTATTCCACCTACCGATTTAATATCCACGGCAGGGTCTGCCTGCGCAATTCGCTGATGTTCGGCGTGCTCAGTGTGGTGGCAGCGCGGGTGGTGGACCCGGTGGTGCGGGGAGCCATCGTTTCGCTGCCCTTCTGGGCATCGGTCAGCATGAGCGCGGTGCTGCTGGTCATCCTGCTGGTGGACCTTGTGCTCACCGTTCGCACCATTTTGGACATCAACAGCGTTCTGCGCCAGTTCCATCAGCTGGTCGAACAGGCGAAGCTGGATACCGCAGAGTATCTGAGGCAGAGCCATCAGGAATTCCAGCAGCGCTTTGACCAGTATCAGTTGAATGCGGAGCTTGGCAGGATGGAGCTGATGGACTACATTGAGCAGGTAAAAGCCGAGCGTGCCGAGCGCCGCGCAGAAAAGCGCGAGGAGCTGCTGGAAAAGCTGGAATCCGGTCAGAAGGAGATTGCCCGCCGCATGGAGTCCAGAATCAGCGAGCTTTCTGTCAAGAACCGCTTTCTCCGCAAACGATTGCTGGATGCCTTCCCGAATATGCGCTCCATCCGGTACGAAACCGGCTTGGACCGCTTGAAGGAAGAGGTCAAGCAGAAAAAGAACAAGAAGTAAGAGCCGCTTGGACAGCCTTTCTCGTTTGGGAAAGGCTGTTTTCTTTTTGGTAAAAAAGAATTTTTAGGTGTCTATGTGTATACAAAAGAAAAAACGCAGTTGCCTTTTAAAGGCGAATATATTATAATAATGCTACAAATGGCGTTTGATATGCCGGTTGAAAAGCAGACCGACGGTGCCCGTTTGCCGCAGACGAACTGCCGGAAAAACAGGGCAGGGCTCTTTTTGTATTGTTTATTTTTGTGGAAATTTTTTACGGGGACGCAATAATTTGCAGCCTCCCCGACACTAATTTTATGACGGGTGGTGTAGAGGTGAAATTAGACACAGCATTGGTGCTGGAGGCTCAGAAGGGGAGCCAGGAGGGCTTTACGCGGCTTTATGAAGCAGTAGCTCCCTCTTTGTACCGGACAGCGTTATACACCCTGGGAAACAGCCATGATGCAGAGGACGTTGTTTCCGAAACCTTTATCGAAGCGTATCGGGGACTGGGTGCTTTGCGCGACCCACAGGCATTTGTTCCGTGGATTTACCGCATTCTTTCGGCAAGATGCAATCGAAAGATACGGGAGTATGTGCGTGCGCGCAATCAAACGGACATCGACCAGATGCTGGAGCTTCCGGGAGAGCAGAACGAATTTTCGGAAACGGTGCTGGAGCGCACCGATCTGCTCCATGCGCTGGGACAGCTGGCAGCAGAGGAAAAGCAAATTGTGATCCTGTCGGTCATCGAAGGATACACAGCAAAGGAGATTGCCGCTATCGTCGGCAGCCCGCAGGGAACGGTGAGTTCCAAACTGTTTCGGGCATTTAAAAAGATGAGAAAACATTTGGAAGGAGGGAAGCAGAGTTGACAGAGAAAAAGATGAATCCCGACCGGGAGCTGACACCGGAAGAACAGCAGCAACTGGAGGGGGAAGAGCAGTTTTTTAAACAGCAGTTTTCATCGCTCCCCAGCCCAAAGCTTCCCGGCAGTTTAAGTGCACAGGCAATGTGGGAAAAAATCTGTGCGGGAGAAGGGGACCACCAGATCACGGTAGACCCCACACAGATGGAGCCACCGGCTCCGCAAAAGCCCGAAGGAAAGGTGCTTGACTTTCCGGGCAGCCACAAAACAGAGGAAAAACCAAAACGAAATCTGACGGTCCATCGTCGCCGTTGGGCAATCGCCTGTACCCTGGTGCTGGTGGTCGGGCTGTCCGCAGCCTATTGGAAATGGCAAAGACCGATGGAGCAGATGAAGGATAT
>FR880255.1:0-1281 GCA_000435195.1 Clostridium sp. CAG:169
GTTCTGACCGGTATTCTGGCTTCTCTGGTCAGCCAGGGGATGGAGCCGTTTGATGCTGCCGTCTGTGCTGCCTACCTGCACGGAGCTGCTGCCGACCGCTGTGTACAGCGCCTGTCGGAATACTATATGCAGCCGGACGACATTCTAAAGGACTTGGGAGAGCTGCTCAAAGAACATATCCGTTAAAAATATTCCAATGAAAAACGGGACAGTTTGCATCCGCTGACATCTTTTCAGGAGGCGGTTTTATGCTGCAAACATTGTCCCGTTTTTTTAGTATCAAAAAGCTGCTGCTCGTTCTGGCGCTGCTGGTTGTCATCATCAGCGGCATCCTCTTTTTGCGCCAGGAAAAAGAAAGCGCTCCCGACCTCAATCGTCTGTCCTCCGACCTTTCCGGCGGCATCAGCTGCACCGTGCAGCTGCAACGCGGCGATTTTCGCGCCCATTCGTTCTTTTCACAGAGCTTTATCGGGGAATCTTCTCTGCGATTCTTCTCTCCTCCTTCCCTGGACGGCTTTGAGATTCGGCAAAGCGAGGGCAAGACGAGCCTTGCATGGAAGGGGATGAGCTGCGACCTCTCCAGTCAGCAGTTGCTCTCCCAGTCGGGAGCCGGGCTGTTCATGCAGATTCTTGAGCAGCTGGCAGATGGTCTGGACGAGCAGCAGATTCAGATAGAACCGGAGGAAGGCTCCTTTCGTTTGACCTTCCCGATTCAGGAAGGCGGCAGCTGCTCGGTCGTGCTGGAGGAGCAGACGCTGGCTCTTCTGCGCATCGAATGTCCTGAGCAGGACGCCAGCTTTATCCTGTCGGATTTTCAGTACACCTCTCAAGTTCCCCGGCAACAGGAGGAGAAACTTCCCGCAGAAGAATAACCTGCTATGTAAAAAGCTCAGGCACTTTTGAAGTGCCTGAGCTTTTTTGCCGAATTATTTTGCATTGACGTCGCGTTTGATTTCCATATCCTTTGGCAGCAGGGCGCTGAGCAGGATGGACATTACAAATACCACTGCTACACAGTTTGCCGAAAAGACATCCTGGATGACCTGCGGGAAGATTCTCCAGATGTCCATTTCGCTTGCGGAGGTAAAGCCGATTCCTACCGCCAGTGACAGCGCCACGATGGTGACGTTTCTCTGGGAGAAGCCTGCTTTGGAAATCATCTGGATTCCGCTGACCATGATGGTTCCGAACATCATCAAAGTACATCCGCCCAGCACCGACTCCGGCAGGCTGGCAAAGAAGTTGCCCACCGGTGGCAGCAGACCTGCCAGCATCATGCAG
>FR880255.1:1299-5373 GCA_000435195.1 Clostridium sp. CAG:169
AGACCTGCCAGCATCATGCAGACGGCGCCGGTCATCAGGGTAAAGCGGTTGACCACGCCGGTCATGTTGACTAAGCCTACGTTCTGGCTGAAGGAGGTCACCGGAGGACAGCCGAACAGCGACGAAATGGCGCTGGCATAACCGTCGCAGGCAAGCGAACCGCTGATTTCGCTGGTCTGGATTTCTCTGCCCAGCCCGCCCGACACCACCGCGGTGGTATCGCCGATGGTTTCTGCGGCGGACACCATGAAGATGATGGTGACCGAAGCGATTGCACCGATGTTAAACTCAGGAAAATACGGCAGAAGACGAGGCAGCGAAAGATAACCGCCCGAAAAGATGCCGCTGAGGTCTACCATACCCATGGCAAGTGCAACCAGATAGCCGATGATAAGACCTACCAGCACCGAAAGCTGCTTCCAGTAGCCTTTTGCAAAGATATTGAACAGCAGGCATGCCACCAGCGTAATCGTACCGAGCAGCAGGTTTTGAGGGGAACCAAAATTCTCCGTATATCCTCCGCCGAAGGAACGGGTTCCAACGGTGAAAAGGGAATAACCGATGGCGGTTACCACCGACGCTGCCACAACCGGTGTGATGATTTTTCTCCAGTACTTTGCCAGCAGACCCAGTGTTCCCTCGATCAAGCCGCCAATCAGCACCGCTCCCATCACCGTCGGGTAACCGTAGGTTGTACCTACATAGCTGAGGATGGTCACAAAGGTAAAGCTGACACCCATAACGACCGGCAGGCGGGAACCAATCTTCCAGATGGGATACAGCTGGATGAGGGTCGCAATGCCTGCAACGAACATCGCATTTTGCAGCAGGACTGCAATCTGCGCATGGTCCAGACCGGAGGCTGCTCCAATCAGGGTAATCGGAGTCAGGTTTGCCACAAACATGGCAAGGATGTGTTGAAGCCCGAAGGGGATTGCCTTGAGGAGCGGCACCTTTCCATCGAGCTGATAGATATTTTGTGTGGATGCCGCTGCTTGTTCGGATAAAACTGCTTTTGCCATACATCTTCTCCTTTTTCTTGAGTTTGTCGTTCTTTTATTATAGCGTTTTTTCTCTGTTTTACAAACCTTTTTTCATCGTTTCTTTTTATTTTTCCTTTTTTCGTCCCAAAAGAAAAGCCCGCACGATTTTAGTCGTACAGGCTGACTGCAATCTAATCCTTTAAATAGCTGTATAGATAACAGTCATGGTAGCGTCCATGATGAAAGCGGTAGCGTCCCAGTACACCCTCTGCGTGGAAGCCGCAGCGCTCAAGCATCTTCTGTGCCGCAACGTTTTCCACATCGGTCTCAGCTTCCAACCGGACCACCGGCTCATTTTCCAGCAGGTAGTCCCGCACCAAACGCAAAACGGTGCTGCCCAATCCTCGACCTTGGCAGGAGCCTGCCAGCTGAATCTCCAGACGCACCAGACCTTCCCGTACAAAGTGAACGCTCACGACACCCACCGGCTGCTCCTCCAGAAAAACCACCAGTGTCCAAAGATTTTTGCAGAACAGCTTTCCTTGTGCCAGCTCCTGCTCAAGCTGCATTAGGGAAGTCATCTGTGCAGCCTGATACTCCCCGCGCCACTCCTGTGTACCACTCTGCATCAAAAACGCAAGATCCTGCTGTTGTACCGGAGCGAGCACAAGCTCTCCTTTTGCAATCATACCGATTTCCTCCTTCTGATTCTTTTCTTTAAGATACTACAAAATCCACCGTCTGTACAGAGAAGTGTGGAAAGTTGCACACCTTTTTGCAAAATCAGGCATAGACTGCATCAGAAGCTGTTTGAGCTATCTTGATTGATCGCAAAGGAGCGAAAAAATTATGTCTACTTCATCGCTTTGTCGTCTTTCCCAACTGCATGAAGGGGAAACTGCCACAGTGGACCATCTGAATCTGAGCGGTCCCATCCGCCGCCGTCTGCACGACCTTGGACTGATTGAAGGCACCAAAGTGCGCTGCCTGTACAAAAGCGCCTGGCAGGACCCGGTCGCCTATTCGATTCGTTCTACGGTCATTGCCCTGCGCAACGTGGACACCCGCAGCATCTTTGTCCGCCCAAACCCTGGCTGTGGGAGGTGATGAAAATGCCGTTTTTAAAATCATCTTTCTCTCCCCTTCCCGCAGCCGATGCCGACCTGACCATCGCCCTGGCAGGCAACCCAAACGTCGGCAAGAGCAGCATCTTCAACGCCTTGACCGGTATGCACCAGCACACCGGAAATTGGCCCGGAAAAACCGTTGACCTTGCCAGCGGGTCTTGCTGCCACAAAGGCGTGCGGATGCGCTGGGTCGATCTGCCCGGGACCTATTCGCTGTCTGCCGATTCGCCCGAGGAGGAGGCTGCGCGGGATTACCTCTGCTTTGAACAGCACGATGCCGTCGTGGTAGTCTGCGACGCCACCTGCCTGGAGCGCAATCTTCATCTGCTGCTTCAGGTGCTGGAAATCACCCCGCGCGTTGTGCTGTGCCTCAATCTGATGGACGAGGCTTTAAAAAAGGGAATCCGCATTGACACTAACCTTCTCTCCCAAAAGCTGGGCATCCCGGTCGTGCGCACCAGTGCCCGCACCCAGATGGGACTGACCGAATTGACCGAAGCGGTGCAGGCGGTCAGCCGTTCCTCAAGCAAAAAGGTTTTGCTGCCGCCGGTGCCGCCTCGGATAGAGCCGCTGGTCCAAACGCTTGAGCAGGCGATTGCTCCCCTGCTGCCGGACGGGATGCGCAGTCGCTGGGCAGCGTTGCAGCTGCTGTGCCGGAACGAAGATTTTATTCGACAGCTGGATAGCATATTGGAGACACCGCTGCTTGAAAATCCGACTGTTGCTGCCGCCTTTTCTTCGGTCGAGCAGCAGCTCAACCAGGAGCAGAAAACACCCGCCCTGCTGCTGGATGAGCTGTCTGCCGCACTGGTTCGCCGCTGCGAGCAGCTGTGTGATGCCTGTGTTTTTGTTCCGACCACCTCCAATTTTTCATCCGACCGAATATCGAACGACAGTTCGTCCCACCGGCTGGACCGATTGTTTCTCAGCCGCAGGACCGGCATCCCTGTGATGCTCCTGCTGTTATTCTTTGTCTTCTGGCTGACCATCACCGGAGCTAACTACCCGTCTGCTCTACTGGCAAATGCGTTGTTTTGGGTACAGGAGCGATTGAGCGACCTGTTCTGCCTGCTGCACGCACCAAAATGGCTGCACGACTGTCTGGTGCTGGGCGTTTGGCGGGTGCTGGCGTGGGTCGTTTCGGTCATGCTGCCCCCTATGGCAATCTTCTTCCCGCTGTTCACTCTGCTGGAGGATTTTGGATACCTTCCGCGCGTTGCCTTCAATCTGGACCACTGTTTCCAAAAAGCCCACACCTGCGGCAAACAGGCGCTGACCATGTGCATGGGCTTTGGCTGCAACGCTGCCGGTGTGGTGGGCTGCCGCATTATCCATTCTCCGCGGGAGCGATTGATTGCGATTTTGACAAACTCCCTGGTTCCCTGCAACGGAAGGTTTCCCACCCTCATCGCGCTAATCTCGATGTTTTTTGTGGTAGGCAGCGGTTTAGGACAGTCGCTGCTGAGCGCTCTGCTGCTGACTCTGGCAATCCTGCTGTCGGTGGCAGTCACCTTTTTCTCCTCCCGTCTGCTCTCCCGGACGGCGCTGCGCGGGGAAAGCTCCTCCTTTGTTCTGGAGTTGCCTCCCTACCGCCGACCGCAAGCCGGTCGGGTCATCGTCCGCTCCATCTTCGACCGCACCCTCTTTGTCCTTGGACGGGCAATCGCAGTGGCAGCTCCTGCAGGTTTTGTGATTTGGCTGATGGCAAACTGGCAGATCGATGGGCAAAGTCTGCTTACCCTGTGCGCCCAATTCCTGGACCCGTTTGCCCGCTGGTTTGGCATCGACGGTGTCATTCTGATGGCGTTTATCCTGGGCTTTCCTGCCAACGAGATCGTCTTTCCGCTGATAGTGATGAGCTATCTGCAAAGCTCGGTGCTGGTGGAAAGTGAAAGCCTGACTGCTCTGCACAACCTGCTGTGTGCCAACGGCTGGAGTATGTGGACCGCCGCTGCCGTTGCCCT
>FR880255.1:5406-9461 GCA_000435195.1 Clostridium sp. CAG:169
TGTCTGTTCCACTGGCCCTGTTCCACCACCTGCCTGACCATCTACAAGGAAACCGGCAGCACAAAATGGACCCTGCTGTCCATTTTGCTTCCCACCGTCATCGGTTTTTCTCTGTGCTTTCTGCTCAATCTTCTGCACACAGCCATCGCATTATAAAACAATCAGCCGCAGCGGAAAATCCGCTGCGGCTGATTGTCTTTTGCTTTTCTAAAATGATTCGTTTTCTTCCTCCAGAAAGGCACCCATCCTGCGAAAGCGCTGGTATCTGCGACGGCTCAGTTCCTCCCCCGACAGACGTAATCCCTGCTGAAATGCGCTGTACAGGTCGCGCCCTATGCGCTGGTAAACCTTATCAAAGCCCTTCTGTGGGTCTTTTGGTTCTTTGAGCACCCGTTCGACCACACCCAGCTCCAACAGCTCCTGTGCGGTCAGCTTCAGACACTCCGCTGCCTGACTGGTGCGGGAAGCATCCTTCCACAAAATGCTTGCGCAGCCCTCCGGTGAGATGACCGAGTAAACCGCATTCTCCAACATCCACACCTCGTCGGCTACCGCCAGCCCTAAAGCACCGCCGCTTCCGCCTTCTCCGGTGAGGATGGTGATGACCGGCACCTTTAATGCCATCATCTCCATCAAATTTTCTGCGATGGCTTGCGCCTGTCCGCGCTCCTCCGCACCGATTCCGCAGTAGGCTCCGGCAGTGTCAACAAAACAGATAATCGGTCTGCCAAATTTTTCTGCCAACTTCATCTGCCGCAGCGCCTTGCGATAGCCTTCCGGGTGCGCCGAGCCAAAGTTTCGCGCCACCTTTTCCTTGGTATCCTTGCCGCGGTCGATAGCAATGGCAGTCACCGCAAGGTCGTTGAGCCATCCAATCCCGGCAACGACCGCCTGGTCGTCGCCAAACCGGCGGTCCCCATGCAGCTGAAGAAAACCGGTCAGGATATTGTTGATAAAATCATAGCCGGTCGGACGTCCCTTTGCCCGCGCAGCTTCCACCCGTTTAAAGGCTTCCATCCGACACATCCTCCTCTTTTTGCGGCGCCCGATGCATCCGCAGCAGTTCTCCCAATACCTGTCGTTGCTCCTGTCTTGGAACAATGGCATCTACAAAACCCTTTTCCAGCAAAAACTCCGCCCGCTGAAATCCTTCCGGCAGCCGCTTGCGGATGGTCTGCTCGATGACCCTCGGTCCTGCAAATCCAATCAGCGCACCCGGCTCTGCAAGGATGATGTCCCCTTCCAGCGCAAAGCTGGCGGACACCCCTCCTGTGGTCGGGTCGGTCAGTACGCTGATATACAGGTTTCCCGCCTGACTGTGGCGCAGCACAGCGCCGCTGGTCTTTGCCATCTGCATCAGTGACAGGATCCCCTCCTGCATCCTGGCTCCGCCCGAAACGGTGTAGCCAATCACCGGCAGATTGTGTGCAAGGGCAAACTCAAACAGGCGGGTAATCTTTTCCCCGACCACCGAGCCCATACTGCCCATCATAAAATCGCCTTCCATGGCAAACAGACAACAGCGGTAGCCTTGGATGGTACATTCCCCGCAGATGACCGCTTCGGTTTCTCGACTGAGCATCTTTGCCTTTTTGAGCTTTTGCTCATAATCGGGAAATTCCAACCGGTTGACCGATTGTAAACCACTGTCATGTTCAGCAAAGCTGCCTTCGTCTGCAACCAGCTCGATGCGCCTGCGCGCGTTCATCCGAAACAGATGCCCACACTTCGGGCAGGTGCTGTTATTCTGATACAGTTCGCTGGAAAACAGGATGTGCCGGCACGCCGGGCAGCTGACACACAGCTCATCCGGGACTGCCGGATTCTGCTCAGAGGAATTTTTTCTTCCGTCGGTCTCCAAGTCATTTTGCGGACGCCGGAACATCATTTTCGAAAGCATCGCTGTTCTTCCTTTCTATTCTATCAAAACCGGACAGGGGACGACCCGTTTCTGGTTGCCATAAAGTCCGTATAATACTCCCCCAACTTGAACCGGGCATCTCCCAGCAGGCTGACGTGCAGCTGTGCATTGTGCTTGACACCCTCGATGACCAGCTCACACAACGCCGCCTGTAACTTACGGATGGCTTCCTCTCTGGTTTTGGCATAGACAACCAGTTTCCCGATCATCGAATCATAATAAGGCGGTATCTTGTAATCCTGATACAGTGCCGTGTCAAATCGCACCCAGGGTCCTCCCGGGATATGCAGCAGATTTACTTTTCCACAGCTCGGTCGAAAATCCTGCTCAGGGTCCTCTGCATTGATTCTGCATTCGATGGCGTGTCCTTCCAGGCGGACATCCTTCTGGGAAAAATCCAAGCGTTGTCCTGCTGCAATGCGAATCTGCCACTTGACCAGGTCATAGCCGGTGACCATCTCGGTCACGGTATGCTCCACCTGCAAACGGGTGTTCATCTCCATAAAGTAAAAGCTGCCATCGCGGTCCATCAAAAATTCAATCGTTCCTGCATTGCGGTAATCGACCGCCTTTGCTGCCCGAACCGCCGCTTTTACCATACGATTTCTGGTCTTTGCATCAATCGCGCTGGAGGGGGATTCTTCAATCAGCTTCTGGTTTTTTCGCTGAATGGAACATTCGCGTTCCCCCAAGCAGACCACGTTGCCATAATGGTCGCACAGCACCTGCATCTCAATATGCTTTGCCGGGTAGAGGTATTTTTCCATATACACCCCGCCGTCGCCGAAGGCTGCCTGTGCCTCACCGGAAGCGCTGTAAAAGGCGTTTTCCAGCTCCTCTTCCCGCTGCACCAGACGAATCCCTCGTCCGCCTCCGCCTGCTCTGGCTTTAATCAGCAGCGGGAAACCAATCTTCCTTGCCTGACGCAGCGCTTCCTGTGCATTGTCCACCGCATCGCACCCCGGAATTACCGGCACACCTGCCTGCTGCATCGTCCGACGTGCAGCATCCTTGTCCCCTGCCTTTGCAATCGTCTGGGCATCTGGACCGATAAAGGTGATTCCACACTCCTCGCACAGCTGGGCAAAGCGGGCATTTTCAGACAGCAGTCCGTAGCCGGGATGGATTGCCTGCGCACCCGAGCAGACCGCTGCCGACAGGATGGCGGGCATATTCAGATAGCTTTCTCCCGCCGCTGCCGGACCGATGCAATAGCTTTCGTCGGCAAGGCTGACGTGCAGCGCCTCCCGATCCGCCTCGGAAAAGACCGCTACCGTCAAAATCCCCATCTCTTTGCAGGCGCGGATGATGCGAACAGCAATCTCTCCGCGGTTGGCAATCAAAATCTTCGAAAACATACTCGCTCCTTACTGCTCGATACAAGCAAAAGAAAATTCACCCGACACACACAGTTTGCCGTTTACACAGCCCTTCCCCTTTGCAAAATAGAACGGACCCTTCACCTTCACCAGCTGACATTCCATCTCCAGCGTGTCGCCCGGAAGGACCTTGTTTTTAAACTTTACCTTGTCAAGGCTGGTGAAATAGGGGGTAATCTTTTTTCCCTGCTGGTCCTGCGCCAGCAAAACACAGCAGGTTTGTGCCATCATTTCGCACAGCACCACCCCGGGCACCACCGGATTTCCGGGAAAATGTCCCTTCAAAAACCATTCTTTTCCGGTGACGGTGTAGCTTCCCTTGCAGCGGGTGGGTCGTTGCTCTTCTCCCTCCTGCGGGCAAACCTCTGCCTGGTCCACCAGCAGCATATTGTCCCGGTGCGGCAGAAGGCGCATGATTTCTTGCTGATTCATTTTGGAATCCCCTCTTTGCCTTGTTATTGGATGCGGAACAGGGTCTGCCCATATTCCACTACATCTCCGCTGGCAGCACCGACCTCTACGATCTCCCCGTCCAGCTCAGCGGTGATTTCATTCATCAGTTTCATTGCCTCGACGATGCACAGCACATCGCCCTTTTTGACCCGCGAGCCTACCTCCACAAAGGGTTTGGACTGCGGAGAAGGCGCAGAGTAAAAAACGCCCACCATCGGGGAAAGCACCTTGTGTCCTTCTTGCTGTGGTTTTGGGTTTTCCTGCGGCTTTGCAACTTCCTGCGGCGGCTGTGGGCACTCTGT
>FR880255.1:9482-12794 GCA_000435195.1 Clostridium sp. CAG:169
GGGCACTCTGTCTGTATTGGCTGTGCGCACACCGCAGCCGCTGTGCCTGCCCGTTCCATCTGGATGTTCACCGCACCCTCGGTCAGATGCAGCGAGGTCAACCCTGTCTGCTGCATCAGCAGAGCAAGCTCTTTGATTTGCTGAAGATCCATCGGTCATTCTCCTGTTCTATCATACTCGTGTAAATGCAAGACAGCCGTTGTGTCCGCCAAATCCCAGCGAATCGCTCAGCGCAATCGTCGGCTGAAGCTGCACCGAGTGGTTTGGCAGGTAGTCCAAATCACAGGCAGGGTCCGGCTGTTCATAGTGGATGGTCGGCGGCAGGATGCCGGTGTACAGCGCCATGACCGAAGCGATTGCCTCGACTGCACCCGCAGCGCCCAGCATATGACCGGTCATGGATTTGGTGGAGCTAATCTTTGCCCTGCGCGCCTGCTCCTCACCCAAAGCCAGCTTGATGGCAAGCGTTTCGCTGCTGTCGTTTAAGGGTGTGCTGGTTCCGTGGGCATTGATGTACAGCTGATGCTCCGCCAGATTGCTGATTCCAGCCTCCTGCAAAGCCAGTTCAAACGCCCTTGCCGCACCCTTTGCCTCCGGGTCGGGCGCTGTGATGTGGTGGGCATCGCAGGTATTGCCATAGCCGCCAACCTCCGCATAGATGGTCGCTCCGCGCGCCTTTGCGTGCTCATACTCCTCCAGCACCAGAATACCGGCGCCCTCTCCCATAACGAACCCGCTTCTGCGCGCATCAAAGGGCGAGCAGGCGCTTTCCGGGTCCTCGCAGGTGGTCAGCGCTTTGCAGTTTGCAAAGCCAGCCACACCGACCTCGTTGATGGCTGCCTCCGCTCCGCCTGCGATAATAGCATCGGCATATCCATAGCGGATGGCGCGGAACGCCTCCCCGATGGCGTGGGTGGAGGTCGCACAGGCGGTGACGACCGGCAGATTCGGACCTTGCGCATGAAAGCGGATAGCGATATTGCCCGAAGCGATGTTTCCAATCATCATCGGAATCAAAAACGGAGAAACGTGTCTTGGTCCGCTCTCCCAAAACTTGCTGCACTGTTCGGTGATGGTGTTGATGCCGCCGCAGCCGGAACCGACATAGACTCCCAGCCGCTCCGGCTGTATATTTTCGTTGGCACACAGCCCTGCATCCTGCATCGCCTGGACCGCCGCTGCCATGGCATACTGCGCAAACAGGTCTGTCTTGCGCACCTGCGCGCGCTCCATGTACTGCACCGGGTCAAAATCCTCCACCTGTGCTGCTACCTTCACCTTTTGCTCGCTGGTATCAAATCGGGTCAGCAAACCAATCCCGTTCTTTCCTGCAATCAGGTTGTTCCAAAAGCTGCTGCGGTCATTTCCTACCGGAGAGATGACCCCCATGCCGGTTACTGCTACTCGTCTCATCTTCGTCCTCCTACATACTCAGCCCGCCGTCTACACACAGCACCTGTCCGGTGATATAGCCTGCGGCGTCGCTGCAAAGAAAAGCGACTGTCTGCGCAATCTCTTCCGCGGTCCCCATCCTTCCTAATGGGACCTGTGCCACTGCCGATTCCAGTATCTTCTGCGGCATGGCTGCGGTCATGTCGGTTGCAACAAACCCGGGCGCCACTGCATTGCAGGTGATGTTCCTGCCTGCCAACTCCCGTGCGACCGATTTGGTCAAACCGATCAATCCGGCTTTTGCCGAGGCATAATTTGCCTGACCGGCATTTCCCATCACACCGGTGACCGAGCTGATGTTGATGATGCGTCCGCGTCTGTTTTTGATAAACTGTCGGCAGGTATGTTTGATCATGTAAAAAGCTCCGTTCAGGTTGGTCTGCACCACCTGTTCAAAATCTTCTTCCTTCATGGAAAGTACCAGAGAATCCCGCACGATGCCCGCATTATTGACCAGGACATCGATGCTGCCAAACTCCTCGATCACCTGTGCAACCGCCTGACGGCAGCTCTCGCCGCAGGCTACATCACAGCGGATGCACAGCGCCTGCCTTCCCAGCTGCCGAATCTCGTCGCAGGTCTGCTCGGCTGCCTCTTCGCTGCCCAGGTACAGCACCGCGACATTGTACCCTTCCTTTGCCAGGGAAAGGGCGATCGCTCTGCCGATTCCTCTGGCAGCGCCGGTGACCAGCGCATTCTTTTGATTTTGTATGCGATTTGGCATAGCTCAATTCTCCTTCTTTCCACAGGCTTCCAGCGTTTCTTCCAGGCTCTGCCGGTCCTGCACATGGCAGATGGTGACATTTTTAAGGGTCTTTTTGACCAACCCGCTCAGCGTTTTGCCCGGACCCACCTCAATGAAGGTATCAAAGCCGTCCTCCTGCATTTGGCGCAGCGTTTTTTCCCACAACACCGGATGGTCGATCTGCTGTGACAGCAGTAGTTTGCCCTCTTCTGTATCTTCAGGGTAAGGAAGGGCTGTACTGTTTGCATAGACCGGCATCACAGGAGCGTGCATCGAAACCGATGAGAGATGCTCCTGCATCTGCTCGGCTGCCCGGCTCATAAACGGGGAGTGGAATCCTCCGCTGACCGCAAGCTCCACCGCTTTGCCGCCCAGCGCTTTGACCTGTTCGCACAGCGCCTGTTTTTCCTGTTCGGAGCAGGAAACCACCAGCTGACCCGGGCAGTTATAATTGACCGGATAGACCTGCGAAAACTGTCCGCACAGCTGCTCCACCTGCTCCTGTGAGAGCTTGAGCACCGCCAGCATCCCTGCCCGGCTTTCCTCTGCGCACTGCTGCATCCACCTTGCCCGATGGCACACCAGCTCCATTCCCTGCTGCTGGTCAAACGCCTGTGCAAAGGTCAGCGCCGCTACCTCTCCCAGCGAAAAGCCTGCCACTCCCTGCGCCTCGATTCCTGCCTGCTGCAATGCCATCGCAGCAGCTAAATCGGTGCAGTAGACACAGGGCTGGGTGTTCTCTGTCTGCGCCAGCAGCTCCCCGCTGCCTTCAAAGCACTGGAAGCTGGTCTGCGGACGAATTTTGTCGGCAGTTGCAAAAACCTGTGCTGCATCCCCGGAAATTTCGCACAGCTCCTTGCCCATTCCGGTGTACTGTGCGCCCTGTCCTGCAAAAAGAAATGCTGTTTTTCCCATCCTGTTCCTCCTTAGCTGCAATAGCTCGGGCTATTTTTCAGCAGCTGCTCTGCCTGCACGAACATCTCCTCGATCATCTCCTGTGCGGTCTGCTCCTGATGGACCATTGCTGCACACTGTCCTGCCATAAAGCTGCCGTTCTTTTCGTCGCCTTCCTTGGCTGCCTTTCTCAAGGCGCCTGCGCCCATCTGCTCCAGCTG